>NZ_JBHVQS010000002.1:68820-462899 GCF_042886435.1 Streptomyces sp. NPDC058000 | reverse complement strand
GAGAGCTACCTCGCCGGACTCCATCTCCGCGCAGCGACCATCTGGATCGGCAGTCTCCTGCAAGCCGATTGATCACAACCACAGACAGCCCCTAGGGGCTGCGCGGCGACCGGGGCTTCTCGATTCCTGACCGGTCTTTGGACGTGGTTCGCCACGCACGCCGCCGACTGACCGCGCCCGTCCGGGCCGCGCCCGTCCGCCAGCGCGGCCCCGGCCGGGAACCGGTCGACCGGCCTACGGCACCCGCGTCAGCCACTCCCGAGAGCTGAACTTCCCGGCGGCCAACTCCTCCGCCCGCGCCAACTCCTGCGCCGACACCCCGCCCATCGCACCGCCGTACCGGGCCCGGAACGACGCGATCATCCGCGCGATGACCTCCGCCCGCGGCAGACCGGTCTGCCGCCGCAGCGGATCCACCCGCTTCTTCGCGCTGGTGGTGCCCTTGTCCGACAGCTTCTCCTGGCCGATCCGCAGCACCTGCACCATCTTCTCCGCGTCGATGTCGTAGGACATCGTCACGTGGTGCAGCACCGCGCCGCCGCCCGTCCCTCGCCCGCCACCACCCCGAGCCGAAGCGCTGCGCGCCGCCCCTACCGGACTCACCATGCGCTTCTGCGCCGCACCGGCGATCTTCCCGGCCTCCGTCGCGATGTCGTTCAGCGGCTTGTACCACGCCCTGATGCCCATGTCGCCGAGTGCGCCCAGCACCCAGTCGTCCAGATAGGCGTAGCTCTCCTCGAAACTCAGGCCCTGGACCAGGGAGTTGGGCACGCAGAGCGAGTAGGTGATGGTGTTGCCCGGCTCCACGAACATCGCGCCGCCGCCCGAGATCCGGCGGACGACCGTGACGCCGTGCCGCGCGGCGCCCTCCGGATCGACCTCGTTGCGCAGCGACTGGAAGCTGCCGATGATCACCGCCGGGCGGTCCCACTCCCACACCCGGAGCGTCGGCGGCCGCCGTCCCGCGGCCACCTCGGCGGTCAGCACCTCGTCCAACGCCATGTGCAGGGCCGGCGACTGCGGCCCCTCGTGGATGATCTGCCAGTCGAAGTCGGTCCACTCCCGGGCGTCCGCCACCGCCCGGCGCACCGTGATGCCCACCGCCTCGCTGCTGAACCCGAACAGCACCGCACCGGCGGGCAGCGCCGCGTCGATCCGGGCGGCCAGGCCCCGGGCGTCGGTGTCCGCCGGGGCGCCCTCCAGCGCACCGTTGATGGCGTCCAGCGCGTCGTCCGGCTCCAGGAAGAAGTCCCCGGCCACCCGGACGCCGTTCAGCGCCCCGTCCACCACATCGAGGTCGACGACCACCAACTTGCCGCCCGGCACCTTGTACTCACCGTGGTGCTTCCCCTGCACGGCCCTCTCCGTCCTTCCCGCAACCGGCTGCCGTTCCCCCGCACGGCGCGCGGCCGGCAGCGGTGTCAACCGTAACGCGGGCGGCAGCATTCCCGGCAAAAAGGACCTGGTGTGGGGGGCGATCCGGCGCCGTTCCGGCCGAGCCCGGCGGGGCTCGATAGGCCCGGCCAGGACGGCCGCGTGTCTGGTCGGAGGCACCCCCGGCCCGGCCCGGAACCTCCCCCGGCCTCAGCGGGTGACGTCCGGGCGCCAACCGGGGGCGTGGCGGTGGGCCAACGCCTTCCAGGCGGGCGCGCCGCCGGGCAGCGGCCAGCCGCGGGTCAGGCCGAAACCGTCGGTCAGCGCGCGCAGTTCCGCGTCCAGCCGCCGGCCCACCGCGGCGATCCGTACCGGCGCGAGGGGGTCGCCGGCCGCCCGCGCCCGCTCCAGGTCGGCCGCACGCCCCTCGTAGGCGCGCAGCACGTGCGCGCCGCTTAGGGGGACCGGTCCGTCCGCCGGGGCCCGACCCAGTCGCAGGACGTGGGGGCGGCCGCCCTCGGCGAGCGCCGCCGCCAGCCGGTCGTGCCCGTCGAGCACCACGTGGGCGTTCAGGCCGCTGACCGCCCACAGCAGCACGGGCGGCAGCACCCCCTCGCGGAACTGGCGCCGGTACGCCTTCACGCGCGCCGCGTCCGGGGCGGCGAGCGGGCGCAGCGGCAGGACGTCACGTTGGTCCACCACCGGATCGCCGTAACCGAACCAGGTGAGGTGGCCCCGGTCCGGGTCGTGCGTGGCGAGCGTCGCCCAGTAGGCGTCCACCGCCCGCGGCCCCATACCGGGCAACAGCCGCCAGTCACCCTCGTGCAGCGGCCCGACGGGGCTCGCCCGTAGCGCCGCGGCGAAGTGGTGCGCCCAGCGGGCCGCCCAGGCATCCTCGTCGTCCCCGGCCGCCGCCCGCCGGGCCCGGGCGGTGGCGGCCCGCAGTGGGGGCAGCGGGGAGACGTACCCGCCGGTCCGGGCGTAGTGCACCCCGTAGTGCGTCACCCGCTGGCGGGCCAGCAGCACCGTCCGCCCGCCCTGCCGCAGCAGTAGTCGCCGGCCCTCGGCGGTCTCCCAGCGCAGCGGCGGCCGGGCCGGGCCGTCCGCGGCCAGCGCCAGCCCGTCCCAGCGGACCCCGCGGACGGCGCGGGGCAGTGAGGTGAGATCCCGGAGCATGGGGGGAGGGTACGGGTGACAGACACACCACAACGAGCCGGAACGACCACAACGGGCCGGAGCGATTACGAAGAGCCGGAACGACTACGACGAGCCGCGACGACCCACGACGATCCGTGACGACGAGGAGCCCCCGTGTTCACCACCCGCCCGACCCTCCAAGGCACCTTCGGTATGGCCGCCACCACCCACTGGCTGGCGTCCCAGTCCGCGATGGCCGTCCTGGAGGACGGCGGCAACGCCTTCGACGCCGCCGTCGCCGCCGGATTCGTACTGCACGTCGTCGAACCGCACCTCAACGGGCCGGCCGGTGAGGTGCCCATCATCCTGGCCCCGGTGGACCGACCGGTACGGTTGCTGTGCGGACAGGGCCCGGCCCCGGCCGGGGCGAGCGCGGCCCACTACACCTCCCTCGGCCTCGACCTGGTGCCCGGCACCGGACCGCTCGCCGCCGCCGTCCCCGGCGCCTTCGACGCCTGGATGCTGCTGCTGCGCGACCACGGCACCAAGTCCCTGGCCGACGTGCTCCGTTACGCCATCGGGTACGCCGAGCACGGCCACCCCGCCGTCGAACGGATCGGGGAGACGGTCGAGACCGTCCGCACCCTCTTCGAGACCGAGTGGACCTCCTCCGCCGAGCTCTACCTCCGCGGCGGCCGCGCCGTCCGCCCCGGCGAACTCCTCACCAACCGGCCGCTGGCCGCCACCTGGCGGCGCCTGGTCACCGAGGCCGAGGCCGCCTCCGCCGACCGTGCCGCACAGATCGACGCCGCCCGCCGCATCTGGCGCGAGGGCTTCATCGGCGAGGCGCTCGCCGGCTTCGCCGCCCGCCCCGCCATGGACACCTCCGGCGAACGGCACGCCGGCACCCTCACCGGCGACGACCTGACCGCCTTCACCGCCACCTACGAGGACCCGGTGACCTACGACTGGCAGGACTGGACCGTCGCCAAGGCCGGTGGCTGGACCCAAGGCCCTGTCTTCCTCCAGCAACTCGCCCTCATACCCGAGGAGTTGCCCGCCTACCACAGCCCCGACTACGTCCATCTGCTCATCGAGGGCAGCAAACTCGCGATGGCCGACCGCGAGGCGTGGTACGGCGACGCCGCCGACGTCCCGCTCCCCACCCTGCTCGGCGACGACTACAACACCGCCCGCCGGGCCCTCATCGGCGACCGCGCCTCGTACGCACTACGGCCCGGCAGCCCCGACGGCCGCATCCCTCGGCTGAGCAAGCACGCCCTGGCGGTGGCCGCCGGCACCGGCGGGTTCGACCCGCTGGGCGTCTCGGCGAGCGGCGCCGGGGAGCCGACCGTGGCCCGCGGTACCGGCACCGCCGCACCCGGCCGTGGCGAACCGCCCGCCGCCCCCGAGGTCGACCGCGACGGCACCACCCGCGGCGACACCTGCCACATCGACATCGTCGACCGCTGGGGCAACCTGGTCTCCGCCACCCCCTCCGGCGGCTGGCTCCAGTCCAACCCGGTCGTGCCCGGCCTCGGCTTCCCGCTCGGCACCCGGCTCCAGATGACCTGGCTGGAGGAGGGCCTGCCCAACTCCCTCACCCCCGGACGCCGCCCCCGCACCACCCTCACCCCCTCCCTGGCCCTGCGCGACGGCGTCCCCGTCATGGCGTTCGGCACCCCCGGCGGCGACCAGCAGGACCAGTGGCAGCTGCACTTCTTCCTGGCGGTGGCACTGCGCCCACAGGTCCGCGGCGGACTCGACCTGCAAGGCGCCGTCGACGCCCCGAACTGGCACCAGGACTCCTTCCCCAGCTCCTTCTTCCCGCGCGGGATGCGACCGGGCAGCGTCACCGTCGAATCCCGGATCGGCGACGCGGTCATCGACGGGCTGCGACAGCGCGGACACGACGTCACGGTGGGCGGCGCCTGGTCGGAGGGGCGGCTGAGCGCGGTGGCCCGCGACCCCCGCACCGGAGTGCTGTCGGCCGCGGCCAACCCGCGCGGCATGCAGGGATACGCGGTCGGGCGCTGACCTGGGGTGGCGACCTCGGGCCGCTGACCTGCGGTGATGTCGACGGGGCGGGCCGCGGCCGGGGGCGGCAGGGGTGCCGGCCGCACCCGCCCGTGGCCCGGGCGGCACCGGGAGTTCACCTGGAGTCCGGTCGGAGTGTCAGTGGCTCGTGGTTCGATGGACACATGATCGAAGCACTGCACACCCACCACCAGGGAGAAACCACGGATCTCGCCGACGCCGTCACCCTCCTCCCCACCGCCGCGGCGCCCCGCGCCACCGAGCCCGCCGTGCCGGACCTCTCCGGGCTGGATCCGGCCGCCGTCGAGACCGCCGTCCGGCAGGCCGCGGCCGACGAGATCATGCCCCGCTTCCGGCAGCTCGCGGCCGACGACATCGTCCAGAAGAACGGGCCGCACGACCTCGTCACCACCGCCGACCGGCGCGCCGAGGAGCACCTCACCGCCGCCCTCACCGCCCTGCTGCCCGGCTCCCTGGTGGTCGGCGAGGAAGCCGTGCACGCCGACCCCGCGGTCCTCGACGCGCTCCACGGCGACGCCCTCGTCTGGATCGTCGACCCGGTCGACGGCACGCGTCAGTTCGTCCACGGCGACCCCGGCTTCGCGACCCTGGTCGCCCTCGCCCACCGCGGCGAGGTCCTCGCCTCCTGGACGTACGCCCCCGCCCTCGACCAGATGGCCGTCGCCCGCCGCGGCGCCGGCGCCTGGCTCAACGGCGAACGGCTGCGCGCCGGCCACCCGGCCCCGGGCGCCACCCTCGAAGTCGCCACCTCCCACCCCGACTTCACCACCGACGACCAGAAGCGCGTCCTGGCCGCCCTCAAGACCCCCGGCATCGCCCCCCGCCCCTGCGGCTCCGCGGGCCTGGAATACCTCCACATAGCCCTCGGCCGGCTCGACGCCACGGCCTTCAGCTGGGAGAACTCCTGGGACCACGCCGCCGGACTGCTCCTCGTCCACGAAGCGGGCGGCGCCAGCGGCACGGTCGCCGGGCAGCCCTTCCGCATCGGCGGCGGCAACGCCCTCCCCTTCACCGCGGCACGGGACGCCGAAACGGCGCGGCGTATCCTCGGACTGCTGGCTGCCGCCAACTGACCCTCACCGACGAGGGTCGGACACGAGGGGAGTGGCGCAGGTGCCGACGATGCTCGATGCCGTCGTGATCGGAGCGGGTCCCAACGGCCTGACGGCAGCGGTCGAACTCGCCCGCCGCGGCATGTCCGTTGCCCTCTTCGAAGCCCGCGACACGATCGGCGGCGGAGCCCGCACCGAGGAGTTGACCCTCCCGGGCTTCCGCCACGACCCCTGCTCCGCGGTGCACCCGCTCGCCGTGGGTTCCCCTGCCTTCCGCGCCATGCCCCTTGAGCGGTACGGCCTGGAATGGCTGCACCCCGACCTCCCGATGGCGCACCCCTTCCCCGACGGCACCGCCGCCGTCCTGGCGCGCTCCGTCGGCGAGACCGCCATGTCCTTCGGGCCCCACGACGCCGGCACCTACCGCCGGCTCGTCGCCCCGTTCATCGGCAAGTGGGACGCCATGGCCCACGACTTCCTGCGCACCCAGTGGCTGGGCCTGCCTCAGGATCCGGTCAGCTACGCCCGCTTCGGCCTGGTCGCCATGCAGCCGGTCACCCTCCTCAACCGCCGCTTCCAGGACGAGAAGGCCCGCGGCCTGCTGGCCGGCCTCGCCGCCCACGCCATCGCCCCGCTCCGCGGCTTCGGCACCAGCGGCCTGGCCCTGATGTTCGCCCTCGCCGCGCATGCCAACGGCTGGCCGGTGCCCCGCGGCGGCTCCCAGGCCATCTCCGACGCCCTGGCCGGACTGCTCCGCGCGCACGGCGGCGCCGTGCACACCGACTTCGAGGTCAAGCGCCTGGACGACCTCCCGCCCGCCCGCGCCTACGTCTTCGACACCTCCCCGACCGCCCTCGCCCGGATCGCCGGCCTCGGCAACGCCTACCGGGACGTCGTCTACGGCCCCAGCGTCTTCAAGATCGACTACGCGCTCTCCGGCCCCGCCCCCTGGACGGCCAAAGCGGCCCAGCGCGCCGGCACCGTCCACATCGGCCCCACCAGCGGCGAGATCTCCGCCGCCCTGAACGCCGCCGCCGAGGGCCGCGACCCCTCCGTCCCCTTCCTCATCACCGCCCAGCCCAGCCTCATCGACCCCACCCGCGCCCCCGAGGGCAAGCACACCTTCTGGGCCTACGGCCACGTCCCCAACGGTTGGGAGGGCGACGCCACCGAAGCCGTCGAGCGCCAGATCGAGCGCTTCGCCCCCGGCTTCCGCGACCTGGTCCTCGCCCGCGCCGTCGCCGGCCCCCCACAGCTCGCCGCCCGCAACGCCAACTACGTAGGCGGCGACACCGCCACCGGCTCCGCCGCCGGTCTCCGCCTGCTCATCCGCCCCAAGCTCACCCGCGTCCCCTACGAGACCGCCCACCCCGCCGTCTTCCTCTGCTCCCAGGCCACCCCACCCGGCCCCGGCGTCCACGGCATGTCCGGCCACTACGCCGCCAAGGCGGTCTGGCGCCGCCTCCGGGGCGGCCGCCGCTAGGGAACGCCCAGCGGATCACGGTCGGACGAGCCCTTGGGCTCGTCCGGTGGACCACGGCCGGGTCCGCGGCGTCTGGCACGGCACTCCCCCAGCTAACGCTGGGAGGTGCTCACGCCGCGTTGCCGAAACGCCCCCAATGGCTCTGCTATCAGGCCGCTCCGGCGCCTTGCGATGCACCGCGCCAGACGCCGCGGCCCACCCGACTCCGACCCACCGGACAAGCCCTAGGCTCACCACCATGAGCACCACCCTCACCCTCACCCAGGGCGACATCACCGAACAGGCCGTCGACGCCGTGGTCAACGCGGCCAACTCCGCACTCCTGGGCGGCGGGGGAGTGGACGGCGCCATCCACCGCCGCGGCGGCCCCGAGATCCTCGCCGAGTGCCGCGCCCTGCGCGCCGGCCGCTACGGCCGCGGCCTGCCCACCGGTCAGGCCGTCGCCACCACCGCCGGCCGACTCCCCGCCCGCTGGGTGATCCACACCGTCGGCCCCGTCCACTCGACCTCCGAGGACCGCAGCGAGCTCCTGGCCTCCTGCTACGCGCAGTCACTCCGGACCGCCGCCGAACTCGGCGCCCGCACCATCGCCTTCCCCGCCATCTCCACCGGCGTCTACCGCTGGCCGATCGCCGACGCCGCCCGCACCGCCGTCGCCACCGTCCGCGCCGCGATCGCCGCCGCCCCCGACGCCTTCGACGAGATCCGCTTCGTGGTCTTCGACGACCGCGCCCACGCCGCGTACCAGGCCGCCCTCGCCGAGGAATGACCACACGGCACCCGACCGGCCGACCGGGAAACGACGTCCGCGCTGATGAGCCAAGGTTGATGTCGGATTTCCGCCAGCCCCCACCGGTCGGCTGAGCAATCCTGGAGGACATGCACACCGATACCGAGCGCTGTCTGCGCGCCGTGCAATCCAAGGACGCCCGCTTCGACGGATGGTTCTACACCGCCGTCCTCAC
Source organism: Streptomyces sp. NPDC058000 (assembly GCF_042886435.1). Taxonomy (NCBI): domain Bacteria; kingdom Bacillati; phylum Actinomycetota; class Actinomycetes; order Kitasatosporales; family Streptomycetaceae; genus Streptomyces; species Streptomyces sp. NPDC058000. Next base: position 454,830 of record NZ_JBHVQS010000002.1, on the reverse strand, counting down.
CACCGGCATCTACTGCCGACCCAGCTGCCCGGTAGTGCCTCCCAAGCCCGAGAACATGCGGTTCTACCCCAGCGCGGCCGCCGCCCAGCAAGCCGGATTCCGGGCCTGCAAACGCTGCCGCCCGGACGCCAGCCCCGGCTCCCCGCAGTGGGACGAACGCGCTGACCTGGTCGCCCGCGCCATGCGACTGATCGCCGACGGCATCGTCGACCGCGAAGGCGTCCCCGGCCTCGCCGCCCGCCTCGGCTACAGCCCCCGCCAGATCGAACGCCAACTGCGCGCCGAACTCGGCGCCGGCCCCCTCGCCCTGGCCCGCGCCCAACGCTCCCAAACCGCCCGGCTCCTGATCGAGACCACCGCACTCCCGATGGCCGAGATCGCCTTCGCCGCCGGATTCGCCAGCATCCGCGCCTTCAACGAAACCGTCCGCGAGGTCTTCGCCCTCTCCCCGACCGAACTCCGCGGCCGCGCCCGCCCCGGCCCCCGCACCGCCGCCCCCGGCACCCTCACCCTGCGCCTCCCGTTCCGCCAGCCGCTCAACCCCGACAACCTCTTCGGGCACCTCGCCGCCACCGGCGTCCCCGGCGTAGAGGAATGGCGGGACGGCGCCTACCGCCGCACCCTCGACCTCCCCTACGGACACGGCATCGTCGCCCTCTCACCCCACCCCGACCACATCGACTGCCGCCTCTCCCTCACCGACCTCCGCGACCTGGCCGGCGCCATCGCCCGCTGCCGCCGCATGCTCGACCTCGACGCCGACCCGGAAGCCGTCGACGGGCTGCTCCGCACCGACCCGCAACTCGCCCCACTCGTCGACAAGGCCCCCGGCCGCCGGGTGCCACGCACCGCCGACGCCGACGAGTTCGCGGTCCGCGCCGTCCTCGGCCAGCAGGTCTCCACCGCCGCCGCCCGCACCCACGCCGGCCGCCTGGTCCACGCCCACGGCGCACCGGTCGACGACCCCGGCGGCGGCCTCACCCACCTCTTCCCGACCCCCACCGCCCTCGCCGGACTCGACCCGGAAACCCTCGCCATGCCGCGCACCCGACGCGCCACCCTCACCGGCGTCGTCGCCGCCCTCGCCGCCGGCACGCTCCAACTCGGCGTCGGCAGCGACCGGGACGAGGCCCGCGCCCGCCTCGCCGCACTCCCCGGCATCGGCCCCTGGACCGTCGAATGCATCGCCATGCGCGCTCTCGGCGACCCCGACGCCTTCACCCCCACCGACCTTGGCCTGCGCCGCGCCGCCGCCGGCCTCGGCATGCCCGCCACCCCCGCGGCCCTGATCCGGCATTCCGCCCGCTGGCGCCCCTGGCGCGCCTACGCCGTCCAGTACCTCTGGGCGACCGACGACCACCCCATCAACCACCTCCCGACGAATTGAGCCCCACCATGCCCGCACCCACTACGGCCCCCACCGGCCCCGTCACCCACACCGTCCTCGACGACACCCCCGTGGGCCCCCTCACCCTCGTCGCCGACGGCGACGCCCTCAGCGGCCTCTACATGACCGACCAGCGGCACCGTCCGCCCCAAGAGACCTTCGGCACCCCGGCCGACCCCGCAGAACCGCCCTTCGCCCGGACCATCGCCCAACTCCGCGCCTACTTCCGGGGCGAACTGTCCACCTTCGACCTGCCGCTCGCCCTGCACGGCACCCCGTTCCAACGCCGCGTCTGGGCCGCCCTGTGCACCATCCCGTACGGCGAGACGCTCTCCTACGGGCAGCTCGCCACCCGGCTCGGCACCCCGAACGCGTCCCGCGCCGTCGGCCTGGCCAACGGCCGCAACCCGATCGGCATCATCGTCCCCTGCCACCGCGTCGTCGGTGCCAACGGCAGCCTCACCGGCTACGGCGGCGGCCTCGACCGCAAGCGCCGCCTCCTCACCTTCGAACGCGCCGCCGACGGCCTCTTCCCGGCGGAGGCATGCATCTGAGACGGTGCGGCGCCCCCGCAGCGCAGACCCCCGAAACGACCGGCCAGCGGAGGCGGCCAAGACGCCCTAGAGAGCCGCGAGGAGTCCGGGCGGCTAAGGCGTGTCCGATGACCAGGCGTCGTGGCGTGCGTCCAGCCGTCCAGGGCAACGGACCGGCCGGTTGACCGCCACACCAGGCCGGGCCGGCCGCGCCCCTGCCCCTCCCGGACGCTCAGCCGTCGCCCGACGGCGTCAGCCCACCCAACAGCGCCCGTACCGTCTCCGCCGCGAACTCCTCCTCGCCCTCGGGTCGCAGCACACCGGCCGGTGCCTCCCCGTCGAAGAACAGGTCGAGGAACGCCCGATGGAAACAGGCCCCGATCAGCAGATTGGCCGCCGCATGCGGATCCGCCGCGGCTGAGACCCGGCCCAGCTTCTGCTCCGCCTCCAGATACACCGCCAACTGCCGGCCCGCGTTGTGCGGGCCGATGGCGCCCAACTCATCGAGCTTGCGCCGGTGCGTCGCCAGCAACTCCGGACTGGCGAACAGCGATGCCGCGATCGGGAACGACCGCCGGTAGAAGCGCACGGCGGCCAGCGCCACCTCCGCGAGGTGCCCGGCCGGACCGCGTTCGTCCCCCGCCCGGTCCGGCAGCTCCGCCAGCGCGTCCGCCAACTGCGGCACCCGCTCGTGCAGCACCTGCACGAAGATCTCTTCCTTGCTCCGGAAGTGCTTGTACAGGGCCGCCTCGGAACACCCCGCCTCCTTGGCGATCTGCTTCGTCGTGGCGTGCGCCAGCCCCACGCTCGTCATCAGCGCGGCGGCGGCGTCCAGGATGCGGGAGCGCGTCAGAGCTCCTCCGGACAGCGGGGCGGCAGCTTCAGGGCTCATAGGACGACTCTACATTGACAGGTGAGTGAGCACTCACTCACACTGACGAGTGAGTGAGCGCTCACTCACCCCTTCTTTTGTGGGGGTGACCAGGACAGATCATTGGAGGAGCCATGAGAATCACCGTCGTCGGAGCCTCGGGCGGCATCGGCCGGCACCTCGTCAGCCAGGCACTGGCCGACGGGCACGAGGTGACCGCCGCACTGCGCAGCCCGGAGAAGCTGACCGAGCGCCATCCGCGCCTGACGGTCGTCCGCGCCGACGCGCTCGACGCAGCCTCCGTCAAACCCGCCGTCGAGGGCGCCGAAGCGGTCCTCTCCGGTATTGGCCAGATCGGCCGCCATGATCCGCTGCGACCCGCCTCCACCTCGGCCCGCGCGGTCGCCGAGGCCATGGCGGCGACCGGCGTGCGCCGCCTCCTCGCGGTCAGCGCGGGCCCGCTCAACCGCACCGGCGCCGGCCAGCCGTTCCTCAGCCACCGGGTCTTCAGCCCCCTGCTCTGGGCGATCCTCAAGGAGCTCTACACCGACCTGGAACGCATGGAGGCCGTGCTCCGCGAGACCGACCTCGACTGGACCTCCGTACGCCCGCCCCGCCTGCTCGACAAGCCGGGCACCGGCCACTACCGCCACGCCGTCGAAGCCGGTCCGTCCGGCAGCTCCATTCCCCGCGCCGACGTCGCCCGCGCCATGCTCGACCTCATCCCCGACCCCACCACCCACGGCCACGCGGTGGGCGTCAGCAGCTGACCCCGCCGGCCGCCCGCCCCGCCCCGCCGCTCGCTCGCCCCGTCGGCCTCCCGCGCCGCCGCCCGCCCCGCCAGGCCCAGGGTCTGCCCGGCGGGTCAGGGTCGGAGGCAGCGGCCTCAAAAGCCCACGGGCTCGACACCACCCGTCACCCCTGAGTCGTCAACCCGAGTCGTCACCCCCGAGCCCTGACCTCACGCCGTCGCCCCGAGCCTCCACCCCAACATCGTCACCCCAACATCGTCACCCCACTCCGTCACCCCACTCCGTCACCTCGCGTCGTCACCCCTCCGCGCTGACCACCCCCCGTATCTCGGTCACCAGGTCTTCGGCCAGGGTGACGGAGTGGCTCAACTGGGCTGCGGTGTGGCCGAGTTCGCCGAGGAGGGTGGTGGCGCGAGTGGCGAAGTCCGGTGGGGTGTGGGGGAGGGCGGCGGCGGTGGCCAGGGCGCCCTTCTCGTTGAGGCACCAGACGCCGTGGTGGGCGTGCAGGACCTGGACGAGGGCACCTATGGCCCGGGAGAGGCACAGGGAGGCGTGCAGAACGTCCGCGGCCGCGGACGACTTGGCCGCCATGGCCACCGAGAATCCCGCGTCCCAGACGGCGGCACCGGTCAGTGCCTTGCGCAGGGGCTCCGGGTACGACCGGGTCTCCTCCTTGAGGCTGTTGAGCTCCCCGGTGCCCTCGGCCAGGATCTGGCCGAGGGCGACCTCGCCCGGATAGGCGGGGGACCAGAAGCCGAGGGGATGGCCGGTCTGCATGCCGATCTCGAAGCGCCCGGCGCGGCAGTCCTCCCACACCTGCCGCACTCGGTCGACATCCCGGAAGATCCAGTCCACATGGCTGCCGTCGGGCAGCATCAGCCATGCCCCACCGTTGACCCAGGGCCCCCAGGCGCCCGGTGGGTGTATCTCGACGGGGCCGCCGGTCACGTCCGCCGCCAGTGCCTCCAGGGCGGGCAGATCGGGTGTTCCCCGGTAGTAGATCCCCAGATCCCAGTCGGAATCCGGACGGTTGGTTCCTCGTGCGCGGCTGCCCCCGAGCATGACCCCGACGACTCCCGGCACCCGCGCGATGCGTGCCGCGATCTCTTTCATGGAAATGAGGCTAGGCGGCGGGCGAGGGGAAGAAATCAACCCACGGTTCTCACACCCAGGTATGAGACGCGCTCCCGATATGAGGCGTTCTCCCGGGCGTCGGCGTCGGCGTCGACGCCCACGCCGACGCCGCGACTCGCTCACCGTGATGCGCATCAGTCACCACAGTTCAGCGAGGTCACCGGAGTGCGACGCGCACCGGCACCGCCCGAGTAAACCGGCAGTGCCGTGCGCCAAGCAGTGCGCGGGCCGTGCAGTGCTGTGCGCCCAGCAGCGCCGCGGTGCTCCGTGCGCCAGGCAGTGCTGCGCGTACCGGCCGACAGCGCCTGTCTGCCGACCGGCTGGGCGCCGCGCAGGGGCACCGGTCGCGGGGCCGTCAGGCCGGCGGCAAGCCGTCCTCAAGTTCCACCGGGCCGTGTCCGCGTTCCAGGGCGTCCAGGGCGCCGCGGACCCGCAGCCGCAGGTCCTTGGCCAGCAGCTTCTCGGCCTCGTCCCAGTGGACCAGGCGCCAGGACAGCAGTTCCTCCTCCTGTAGCCGGATCGCGGCGAACTGTGCCGCGTCCAGCACCCCGCCGTCGAAGAGGTAGGACACCAGCGGCGGCCGCGCCTCCCCGCGCACCCAGTCGACGGTGAGCAGCGGGCCCAGTTCCACGTCCAGGCCGATCTCCTCGACGGTTTCCCGGCGCGCCGCCTGGCGTGGGGATTCCCCGGTGTCCGACTCGATGGTGCCGCCGGGGAGGACCCAGGTGTCGCGGTAGTTGGGTTCCACGAGCAGCAGGCGGCCTTCGGCGTCGCGGAAGATGGCCGCCGCGCCCGCGAGCACGCGAGGCAGTCCGGCGATGTAGGTGGCGTAGTCGTCGTCCGTGGTCGTCACGGCGTGAGCCTAGGGGGCGGCCGGCCGGGAGGAGAAGTGGGGGCCAGAGGTGGGAGGGGGTGCGGGCGGACGGGTGATCTTCGACCGCTCTGTTCGACGGGGGCGTCGGGCGGATAAGGTCACAGCGGCGCGACTGCCAGTTCAAAAGCAAGGGGAAACACGGTGGCGGACGCAGCAAGGACAAACACAGCACATGTGCTGATCGCCGCGGACAAGTTCAAGGGCTCGCTCACGGCCGTCGAGGTCGCCGAGCACGTCACGGCCGGTCTGCGGCGCGTGGTTCCCGGTCTGGACGTGGCGGCGGTGCCGGTCGCGGACGGTGGCGACGGGACGACCGCGGCGGCCCTCGCGGCCGGTTTCACCCGGCACGAGGCGCGGGTCACCGGGCCCACCGGCGAGCCGGTGACGGCCACCTTCGCGCTGCGCGAGGACGGGACGGCGGTGGTGGAGATGGCCGAGGCATCCGGCCTCCAGCACCTCCCGAAGGGCGTTTTCGCGCCGCTCACGGCCACCACGTACGGCACCGGTGAGCTGCTGCTCGCGGCGCTGGACGCGGGGGCGACCTCGATCGTCTTCGGGGTCGGCGGCAGTGCCACGACGGACGGCGGCGCGGGCATGCTGGTGGCGCTGGGCGCCCGGCTCCTGGACGCCGACGGGGCGCCGGTCGGTCCGGGCGGCGGCGGGCTGCGGGAGTTGGTCACGGCCGATCTGTCGGGGCTCGACCCGCGGCTGGCCGGTACGGAGATCGTGCTCGCCAGCGACGTCGACAATCCGCTGACCGGCCCCAAGGGCGCGCCGGCCGTCTACGGGCCGCAGAAGGGTGCCAGCGAGGAGGACGTCGCCGTCCTGGATGCGGCTCTGGCGCACTATGCCGAGGTGCTGGAACGTGCCGTCGGACCCAAGGCCGCGGAGCACGCGCTGGCGCCCGGGGCCGGCGCCGCGGGCGGGATCGGCTACGGCGCGCTGGTCGGGCTGGACGCCGCGTTCCGGCCGGGTATCGACGTGATGCTGGACGTGCTGGGGTTCGCGCCGGCGCTGGCCCGGGCCACGTTCGTGATCACCGGTGAGGGTTCGCTGGACGAGCAGACCCTGCACGGCAAGGCGCCGGCCGGGGTCGCCGCGGCGGCGCGGGCCGCGGGCATCGACGTGGTCGCGGTCTGCGGGCGGCTCCAGCTGCCCCAGGAGGCGCTGGCCACGGCCGGTATCCAGCGTGCGTACGCCCTGACGGACCTGGAGTCGGACCCGGCCCGCTGCATGGCCGAGGCGGGTCCGCTGCTGGAGCGGGCGGCGGAGAGCCTGGCGCGGGACTTCCTGGTCTGAGGCGTCGCGGCGGCACGCGCTGCCCTTCGTCGAAGGCTTCCGCCCGACACCAAGGCTTCCGCCCCATACGAAGAGGCCCCGAGCGGATCGTTCCGCTCGGGGCCTCTCGGCGTTCTCGGGGGCGCCCCTCAGGGCTGGTGCGCGGCGCGCGATTCGGCGCGCGACTCGCGGCGGTTGTCGCGGAAGGCGTTGACCCTCCGGGCCGTCGCGAACAGCGGGATCATCGCGCCCAGGACCACCTGTAGGGAGCAGCCGGTCTGGAGCAGCAGCTGGCCGCCGGGGGCGTCCAGGGCCCAGGCGGCGAGCATGCCCATGCTGAGCACGATCCAGCTGAGCATCGCCACCGCGAGCCGGCCGCGCGGCTTCGGGTACTCGACCCGGCTCACCATCAGCCAGGCCACCCCGATGATCGCCAGCAGGGTCGGCAGGAACGGCAGCTCCAGCAGAACGATGGCGACGACGGTCAGGGCGCCGAACGGGCTCGGCATGCCCTGGAAGATGCCGTCACGGATCGTGACGCAGGAGAAGCGGGCGAGCCTCAGCACGACCGCCAGCAGCACCACCACCGCCGCGACCACCGACACCCGCTGGTGCGCGTCCTGGGCGACCATGCCCCAGGTCACGACGAAGTAGGCGGGCGCCAGCCCGAAGCTGATCAGGTCGGAGAGGTTGTCGAGCTCGGCCCCCATCGCCGAGGCCCGCAGCTTGCGCGCCACCAGCCCGTCGAAGAGGTCGAAGACCGATGCCAGGAGCATCAGGATCACGGCCATCGCTGCGCTGTGCCGCGCCATCCCGCCGTCCTCGGTCCCCGTCAGGTGGGGGATGAGGACGCCGGTGGTGGTGAAGTACACGGCCATGAAGCCGCAGATGGCGTTGCCGAGCGTGAGGGTGTCCGCTATTGACAGCCGCGTCGACAGCGGCATGTCATCGTCGTCCCCGTCGTTCTCCGGCGCCCAGCCCGCCTGGGTCTCGGGATCAATCACGGTCAAGGCGAGTCACCCCCGCGGTAGTGGCCTGGCCGACCTCGACGGCCGGCTCGACTCCCTCCGGGAGGTAGACGTCCACCCGCGAGCCGAAGCGGATCAGACCGATGCGCTCGCCCTGCTCGACCTTGGTGCCCTGGGGCACGTAAGGGACGATGCGGCGGGCGACCGCGCCGGCGATCTGCACCATCTCGATGTCGCCCAGCTCGGTGTCGAAGTGCCAGACGACCCGCTCGTTGTTCTCGCTCTCCTTGTTGAACGCCGGAACGAATCCGCCGGGGATGTGCTCCACGGACGTCACCGTGCCGGCCAGCGGCGCACGGTTGACGTGGACGTTCAACGGGCTCATGAAGATCGCGACGCGGGTGCGGCCGTCCTTCCACGGCATGATGCTCTGCACCACGCCGTCGGCCGGAGAGATGACGCGTCCCTGAGCGATCTCTCGTTCGGGGTCGCGGAAGAACCACAGCATGCCCGCCGCGAGTGCGGTGGTGGGCACGGCGACGGCAGCCCAGCGTCCCGAGCGACGGGACCGGGCCAGGCTGACCGCTGCCGTTGCCACGGTCGGGAGGAGCCACGGCGACGCTCCGCGCGCGAGGCGGACGCGACCGCGTTGTGCAGAGGATTGGCTGTGGGGCATGGATGACCTTCGTAGCGGAGGATGCCGCGTATGGATACGGGGGACGGCGGCTTTCCTGGGATGCTATCGGTTGCGAGCGGCAACTGGCCAAGAGCCAGAGCCAATCCGTGGCCGAAGAACGATGACTCGGTGTGATCTTTATCTACCGGAAAACGGCCCAAAAGGGGCGTTCAGCCCTGGATTCGGTACTCCTCAAGTAGCCGACGGCCGATGATCATTTTCTGGATCTCGGCCGTGCCCTCGCCGATCAGGAGCATCGGGGCCTCCCGGTAGAGGCGCTCGATCTCGTACTCCTTGGAGAAGCCGTAGCCGCCATGAATACGGAAGGCGTCCTCGACCACCTCCTTGCAGTACTCGGAGGCCAGGTACTTCGCCATGCCCGCTTCAAGGTCGTTTCGTTGCCCGGAGTCCTTTTTGCGTGCGGCATTAACCATCATGGCATGTGCCGCTTCAACCTTTGTCGCCATTTCGGCGAGTTTGAACTGGATCGCCTGGTGCTGGGCGATCGGCTTGCCGAAGGTGTGTCGCTGCTGCGCGTACGTCACGCCCAGCTCGAAGGCGCGCTGGGCGACCCCGCAGCCGCGTGCCGCCACATTGACCCGGCCCACCTCGACGCCGTCCATCATGTGATAGAAGCCACGCCCGGTCTCGCCGCCGAGGACCCGGTCCGCCGGAATGCGCAGCCCGTCCATGATCAGCTCGGTGGTGTCGACACCCTTGTAGCCCATCTTCTCGATCTTGCCCGGAATGGTCAGGCCGGGCCGGACCTCTCCGAAGCCCGCCTCCTTCTCCACCAGGAAGGTCGTCATCGACTTGTGCGGGGGAGTGCCCTCCGGATGGCCCTCGTCCGTCCGGCACAGCACCGCCACAAGGGTGGACGAGCCGCCATTGGTGAGCCACATCTTCTGGCCGTTGAGGACGTAGTGGTCACCGTCCCGCACACCCTTGGAGGAAATGGCCGAAACATCGGAACCCAGTGCCGGCTCCGACATCGAGAAGGCGCCCCGGATCTCACCCGCCGCCATCTTCGGAAGGAAATAGTCCTTCTGTTCCTGCGTGCCGTGCTGCTTGAGCATGTACGCCACGATGAAGTGGGTGTTGATGATGCCGGAGACGCTCATCCAGCCGCGGGCGATCTCCTCGACCGTCAGCGCATAGCTGAGCAGCGACTCGCCGAGCCCGCCGTACTCCTCGGGAATCATCAGCCCGAACACGCCGAGTTCCTTCAGGCCCTCGACGATCTTGGTGGGGTATTCGTCGCGGTGCTCCAGCTCCGTGGCGACCGGGATGATCTCCTTGTCCACGAAGTCCCGGACGGTGGAGAGGATTTCCCGCTGGATGTCGGTCAGACCCTCGGTCTGTGCGAGGCGCGCCATGTGGTCACTTCTCCTTCCGGGCCGCGGGGGCCACGAGCTCGGGGCGGCCGGGCTGCTCGCCGCCGCGCTCCTTGATGTACGTGGCCGTGGGGACCATCACCTTGCGCCGGAAGACGCAGACCAGAGTGCCGTCCTGCTTGTAGCCCTTGGTCTCGACGTAGACGATGCCGCGGTCGGACTTGGACTTCGACGGCGTCTTGTCCAGCACCGTCGTCTCGCCGTAAATCGTGTCGCCGTGGAACGTGGGTGCCACGTGCTTCAGCGACTCGACCTCCAGATTGGCGATGGCCTTTCCGGAGACATCCGGCACCGACATGCCCAGCAGCAGCGAATAGATGTAATTGCCGACGACCACGTTCTTCCCGAAGTCGGTGGTCTGCTCCGCGTAGTTGCTGTCCATGTGCAGCGGGTGGTGGTTCATGGTCAGCAGGCAGAAGAGGTGGTCGTCGTATTCGGTCACCGTCTTCCCCGGCCAGTGCTTGTAGATGTCGCCGACGGTGAACTCTTCGTAGGTACGGCCGAACTGCATTGCGCTCATGCCTCCGGGGCTTCGAAAGTGGACGTGCGGGCCATGCCGGCGGCCCGGCCCTTTCCGGCGATGACCAGCGCCATTTTCCGGCTCGCTTCGTCGATCATTTCGTCGCCGAGCATCGCCGAACCCTTTTTCCCGCCCGCCTCGGACGTGCACCACTCGTACGCGTCGAGGATCAGCTCGGCGTGGTCGTAGTCCTCCTGGGACGGCGAGAAGACCTCGTTGGCCGCCTCCACCTGACCCGGGTGCAGCACCCACTTGCCGTCGAAGCCCAGCGCGGCCGCCCGGCCGGCCACCGCGCGGAAGCCGTCGACGTTCTTGATCTGGAGATAAGGGCCGTCGATGGCCTGGAGGTTGTGCGTGCGGGCCGCCATCAGGATGCGCATCAGGATGTAGTGGTAGGCGTCCGCCGGGTAGCCGGGCGGCTGTTCGCCGACCACCAGGGACTTCATGTTGATGGACGCCATGAAGTCCGCCGGACCGAAGATGATGGTCTCCAGGCGGGGCGAGGCGGCGGCGATCGCGTCGACGTTCACCAGGCCCTTGGCGTTCTCGATCTGCGCCTCGATGCCGATCCGGCCGACCTCGAAGCCCATCGTCTTCTCGATCTGCGTCAGCAGCAGGTCCAGGGCGGTCACCTGCGCGGCGTCCTGCACCTTCGGCAGCATGATGCAGTCGAGGTTCGGGCCGGCGCCCTCGACGACCGTGACGACGTCCCGGTAGGTCCACTCGGTGGTCCAGTCGTTGACCCGCACCACCCGCGTCTTGCCCGTCCAGTCGCCCTCGTTGAGGAACTTGACGATGGTGTGCCGCGCCTCCGGCTTGGCCAGCGGTGCGCAGGCGTCCTCCAGGTCCAGGAAGACCTGGTCGGCCGGGAGGCCCTGGGCCTTCTCCAGGAAGCGGGGGTTGCTGCCGGGCACCGCCAGGCACGAACGGCGCGGACGCAGCCGCTGAACCACGGAAGAGGCAGGAGCGGAGCGACTTCCGGCCGGCGTGGTGGCGGGCGACGGGCGGGCGGTCATGCGGGGACCTCCAACGGGTCGAGTTGGTTCGCTGTGCGGATCTCGTCGACGATACGGCCGATGATCTCCGTGATCCCGAAATCCTTCGGGGTGAAGACGGCGGCGACACCCGCTTCGCGCAGGGCCGCGCCGTCCGCGGACGGGATGATGCCGCCCACGATGACCGGCAGGTCACCGGCGCCGGCGCGGCGCAGCCGGTTCAGCACGTCCGGCACCAGCGCGGTGTGCGACCCCGACAGGATCGACAGCCCCACGCAGTGCACGTCCTCGGCGACCGCCGCCGCCACGATCTGCTCCGGGGTGAGCCGGATGCCCTGGTAGACCACCTCGAAGCCGGCGTCCCTGGCGCGTACCGCGATCTGCTCGGCGCCGTTGCTGTGCCCGTCCAGACCGGGCTTCCCGACCAGCAGCCGCAGCCGGCCGCCGCCCAGATCGGCCGCGGTCTTCGCGACCTTGTCGCGGACCGCCGCCAGCGCCGAGCCGGCCTCCGCGGTCACCGCCACCGGCGCGCCGGAGACGCCCGTGGGAGCCCGGAACTCGCCGAAGACGTCCCGCAGCGCCCAGGCCCACTCACCGGTCGTCACGCCGGCGCGGGCGCACTCCAGGGTGGCCGGGAAGAGGTTGGTGTCGCCCGCCGCGGCCTTCTTCAGGGCCGACAGCGACTCCTGGGCCCGCAGCTCGTCGCGGTTGTCCCGCCAGGTGTCCAGGGCCCGCACGACGCGCTCTTCGTTGGCCGGGTCCACCGTCATGATCGCGGTGTCCAGGTCCGCGGTGAGCGGGTTGGGTTCGGTGCCCTCGAAGCAGTTGACGCCGATGATCTTCTCGTCGCCGGACTCGATGCGGGCCCGGCGCTCGGCGTGCGCCGACACCAACTGCGACTTCAGGTAGCCGGACTCCACGGCCGCCATCGCGCCGCCCATCTCCTGGATCCGGTCGATCTCGGCCAGGCAGTCCGCCACCAGGGCGTCCACCTTGGCCTCGATGACGTGCGACCCGGCGAAGATGTCCTCGTACTCCAGCAGGTCCGACTCGTGCGCGAGGACCTGCTGGATGCGCAGCGACCACTGCTGGTCCCAGGGGCGCGGCAGCCCCAACGCCTCGTTCCAGGCGGGGAGTTGGACGGCGCGGGCGCGGGCGTCCTTGGAGAGCGTGACGGCCAGCATCTCCAGCACGATGCGTTGGACGTTGTTCTCCGGCTGCGCCTCGGTCAGCCCCAGGGAGTTGACCTGCACGCCGTAGCGGAAGCGGCGCTGTTTGGCGTCCTCGATGCCGTAGCGCTCACGGGTGACCTTGTCCCAGATGCGGCCGAAGGCGCGCATCTTGCACATCTCCTCGACGAAGCGCACGCCCGCGTTCACGAAGAACGAGATCCGGGCGACGACCTCGCCGCGTCGCTCCTCGGGCACCTGGCCGGAGGCGAACACCGCGTCGAGCACGGCGATCGCGGTGGACATCGCGTACGCGATCTCCTGGACCGGTGTGGCGCCCGCCTCCTGTAGGTGGTAGCTGCAGATGTTGATCGGGTTCCACTTGGGGATGTGGTTGACCGTGTACGTGATCATGTCCGTGGTCAGCCGCAGCGAAGGGCCCGGCGGGAAGACGTGCGTCCCGCGCGAGAGGTACTCCTTCACGATGTCGTTCTGGGTGGTGCCCGACAGTTTGGCGATGGCCTCCTTGTCGAGACCTTGCTCCTCTGCGACCACCTGGTAGAGCGCCAGCAGCCACATGGCGGTGGCGTTGATGGTCATCGAGGTGTTCATCTGCTCCAGCGGGATGTCCTGGAACAGTCGTCGCATGTCACCGAGGTGGGACACCGGGACCCCGACCCGGCCGACCTCGCCGCGGGCCAGGACGTGGTCGGGGTCGTAGCCGGTCTGCGTCGGGAGGTCGAACGCGACCGACAGGCCGGTCTGGCCCTTGGCGAGGTTGCGCCGGTACAGCTCGTTGGACGCCTCGGCGGTGGAGTGCCCGGCGTACGTCCGCATCAGCCACGGACGATCCTTCTGACGCTCAGTCATGAAGTGGACCTCAGACGTTCCTGCTGGGGTTGCCGGTCCGCTCCGCTGGCGCGTCCCGGAACAGGTTGATGGCATCGATGTGCTTGGCACGCATCTCCTCGTCGCGCACCCCCATGCCCTCCTCGGGCGCGAGGGCCAGCACACCGACCTTCCCCTGGTGGCGGTTGCGGTGCACGTCGTACGCAGCCTGGCCGGTCTCCTCAAGGGTGTACGTCTTCGACAGCGTCGGGTGGATCTTGCCCTTGGCGATCAGCCGGTTGGCCTCCCACGCCTCGCGGTAGTTGGCGAAGTGCGAGCCCACGATCCGCTTGAGCGACATCCACAGGTAGCGGTTGTCGTACTCGTGGTTGTAGCCGGAGGTGGAGGCGCAGGTGACGATCGTGCCGCCCTTGCGGGTGACGTACACGGAGGCGCCGAAGGTCTCCCGGCCCGGGTGCTCGAAGACGATGTCGACGTCCTCGCCGCCGGTCAGCTCGCGGATCCGCTTCCCGAAGCGCTTCCACTCCCGGGGGTCCTGGTTGTGCTCGTCCTTCCAGAACTTGTAGCCCTCGGCGTTGCGGTCGATGATCGCCTCGGCGCCCATCTTCCGGCAGATCTCCGCCTTCTGGTCGCTGGAGACCACACAGATCGGGTTGGCGCCACCGGCCAGCGCGAACTGCGTCGCGTACGAGCCGAGACCGCCGCTCGCGCCCCAGATCAGGACGTTGTCGCCCTGCTTCATCGCCGCGCCGTTCTGCGAGACCAGCTGCCGGTACGCGGTCGAGTTGACCAGACCGGGCGCCGCCGCCTCCTCCCAGCTCAGGTGCTTGGGCTTGGGCATCAGCTGGTTGGACTTGACCAGCGCGATCTCCGCCAGGCCACCGAAGTTGGTCTCGAAGCCCCAGATCCGCTGCTCCGGGTCGAGCATGGTGTCGTTGTGACCGTCGGAGGACTCCAGCTCGACGGAGAGGCAGTGCGCGACGACCTCGTCACCGGGGTGCCAGGCGTTGACGCCCGGGCCGGTGCGCAGCACCACGCCGGCCAGGTCGGAGCCGATGACGTGGTACGGCAGGTCGTGCCGCTTGGTGAGCGGGGAGAGCTTGCCGTAGCGCTCCAGGAACCCGAACGTCGACATCGGCTCGAAGATCGAGGTCCAGACCGAGTTGTAGTTCACCGAAGAGGCCATGACGGCCACCAGCGCCTCGCCCGGCCCGACCTCGGGCACCGGCACGTCCTCGACGTGCAGCGATTTGCGGGGGTCCTTCTCACGGGTGGACAGGCCGGCGAACATCTCGACCTCGTCCTTGTGCACGGTGACCGCGCGGTAGGACTCGGGGAGGGGAAGGGCGGCGAAGTCTTCGCGCGTACTGTCCGGCGCGAGGATCGCATCGAGTATCTGGTTCACGGTATGCCTCCGGCGAAGCGCGTGGGAACGGCTTGAGGGAACGTCGGGGGTGGAGCGGCGGTGGTGCCGTCGGTTCGGCCGGTGGTGCTTGGCATCGCGCGGGTGAGCGCGGTGGGGTCCCCCCGGCGGTAGCTGGGGGAGTGCCTGTGACGCAGGCGTCCGGGCGCGCAAAGTGCTTGCGGGGACAGTCGGCACACCAGGGTTGGGTAGGTGCGCCGGCCGCCCGGACACCCACAACGTATGACACCCGGTGCCAGCCGACAAGACACTGAGTGCCAAGAATTTCTCTCAGATGTCATTCAGTCGGCACGCATGAGCAACGAATGGGCCGATCGGGGGATGGTTCGTTGCGGTACGTGCTGGTCTGTGTGCGGACGGCGAATCGGGGATCCCTTACGCCATTCGGGTGAGGTGTCGGCTCGACTTCCGGCGACTCGGGCGACTTCGGCGGAGCCGCCAGGTCCGGAGCGCCGGCCACCACTGGGCGGCGGAGTGCAGCGCCAGCAGGGCCACGGAGCCGGCGGCGGCCGCCGGCATGCCCACCCAGGCGCCGACCGGGAGCAGCGCGGCGCCCACCGCCGCATGGCACCGGTGCGTCGCGACCGCGGCCAGATCGCCGGCCCGCCCGCCCCGGCCGCGCAGCCACACCCGCCGGGCCGCCCATGCGGTGGCCGCGGCCAGCCCCCACTGCGCGAGCCACAGCTCCACCGCGCCCGGACCGCCGTACGCCAGGGCCCGGACCAGGCAGCCGGTGGCCCACGCGGCGGCACACAGCGGGAGCGCGAAGAGCCGGAGGAGGACGTGGCGGATGTGGCGGGGCGTGTGGGCCGTGGGGGGCGGGGGGATCTGGGGTGGGGACTGCTCGGCGTCGTCGGGTGGCGTGGCTTTCGCTGGTTTGGACGTGTCCTGGCCGGGGGTCAGCTTGAGCCAGGGCGGCCGCACTGCCAGGAGTCGCCGTCGCAGTAGCGGAAGGTGGTGGGCGTCGGCGAGACTCAGGCCGTCGCGGAGCAGTGTCTCCGCTGCTCCGGGGCGCCCCGACTCGACCTCCGCCGGAATCAACCGCTCCAGGACATGGATCGTCGTCCGCGGATCGTCCGCCCGGCGTGCCGCAGCGAGGCCGGCGTGCAGCAATTCCGGCACCATCCCCCGGTCGTGAAGATTGACGGCACAGGCCGCGAACTGCACCCACGCACGCGCCGCCGCCGCGAAGTCGCCGCTCTGCGTGGAGGTCGCGATGGCCGTCCGGAGCGACCGCGCCGCCTCGTGCGAGCGGCCCAACTGCTCCTCGGCGTCGGCCTGCGCGAGCAGCGAGGCCGTGAGCCGGCGTCGATCACCGCGTCGGGACCAGCCGCGGACGGCTCGTGCGTAGTAGCGCGCGGCGGCCTCGTGATCCCCGATCTCCGCCGCCTGGTCCCCGAGGTCGTCGGCTAACTCGGCCGAGTGCACGCCGGCCCGGATACGGGCGACGTGGCCGGCCTCGGCGCACTCCCGCGCCTCCGACCAGTGCTCCAGGACGCGGTACTGACGTCGCATGGCCCGCAGCAGTTCCGCCTCCCGGCCGTGGTCGCCACGGCGCTGCGCGGCGACCACCCCCAGGCCCATGACGGACAGCGCCTCGGTCGTACGGGCACGCCGCAGCAGATAGGCCCCCACCGGATCCACGAGGGCCTCGGCCCGGGCGTACATGCCGTGCTCCAACGCGGCCGACAATGCGGCCTCCAGCGTCTCGTGCTCCCGGTCGAACCACGCGTCGCCCGCTGTGGCGGCCCGCTGCCCGTAGTGGGCCAGCAGCCGGTCCAGCGCCGCGGCTCGGACGGGCGTGGGCTGTTCGGCGGCCAGCCTGCCCACGTACAGCCGCAGCAGGTCGTGGAACCGGACCCGGCCGTCGATGCCGGTACGGCGGAGCAACTGGGCCTGGACCAGGCGTCGCAGGGCGCGGTCGGTCTCGGTAGCGGGTGCGTCCGCCAGCGCGGCGGCCGAATCGATGTCGATGTCGGTGCCGGGGTGCAGCCCCAGGTGGCACAGCAACCGGGCGTCCTGGCCGTCCAGTGCCTCGTAGGACGCTGCGAACGCCCGCCGGACGGGATCGAGTTCGGCCAGCCGCTCGCTCGGTGGCCGCAACGCCGCCAGGACCTGCCCGGCACTGTCCGTGGCGTCCCGCAGCCGGCTGGCCACGACGTCGAGTGCGAGGGGTAAGTGGCCGCACAGTTCGGCGAGTTCGGCCAGTTGCTGCCGGGGGACGGGCACGGCGGCGGCGGACTCCAGGAACGTCAGCGAGTCCTCGGGGGCGAGCGAATCGAGGCGCATCACCTTGACCCGAGCGTCCTCGGGGACCTTGCGCACGGTCACCAGGAGGCGATGGCGGTAGTCGGAAGGTATCAACGGGGTGATGTGCTGCTCCGCCACGGCGTCGTCGAGCAGCAGTAGCACTCCGCCGTGCGCCTCCTGCAACTTGTTGCGGAACTGGTTGAGCAGGCCGGTGCAGTGCGGTTCGAGCTGGTCGCCGGGGATGCCGAAGGCGCGTAGCCAGGCGCCGAGCAGCTTCTCCAGGCTCAGCGGATCCCGGCCGCTGTGCGTGCCCGCGTCCTCGTACAGGACCCGGCCGGGGAACCACTTGTGGGCCTCGTGGGCCGCGGCCGCCATGAGAGCCGACTTCCCGACGCCACCCACGCCGGTGAGGGCCAGCACCGGTGGCGCCGCCGGGTGGCGGTTGGGGGCCAAGAAGGAGTGGAGTTGGGCGAGTTGGGGCGCGCGGCCCACCAGGGCGGCGGGGCGGGGCGGCAGGGCGTTGAGCGTTCTGACGCGCGGGGGCGCGGCGTGGTAGTGGACGATGCCGCCTTGGATGACTTCACCGAACTGTCCGCCGCTGATGGTGTTGTGGGCGGCCGGAGTTGGCCCCGCCCCGCTCGCGTCCTCCACGTCCCCGTGGATAGCACGAGCGGAGCGGGCCCGTCAGGCGCTCCGCGGATCTTGGCCCGGCCGGCGGCCGCGGGCCGTGGTCAGCGCGGTTCCTTGAGCGCCTTGCGGATGGTGCGCATGACCTCGTCGAGCGGGGCGTCCGTGCGGGCCACGGTGACCAGCACCTCGCCCTCCCGGGAGACCGTCGCCGGGGGCGTCTCCGTGGACGTCGTCCGGCCGGCGCCGATGCCCGCGCCGAAGGTCTCCCGGACGATCTCGAAGGCGTGGTCGAGCTGGGTCTCGACGTCGCCCTCCGCGCCGGCCCGCAGCCAGCGGCGCAGGACGTGGTTGTGCGCGGTGACCACGGCGGACGCGGCGACCTCGGCGAGCAGCGGATCGTCGTCGCCCTCGCGGTGCGCGCCCTCGTCGAAGTGGCCCAGGAGATAGCGGGTGAACAACCGCTCGTAGCGGGCCACCGAGGCGATCTCTGCCTCCCGGAGGGTGGGTACCTCGCGGGTGAGGCGGTAACGGGCCACGGACACCGCCGGGGCGGACGCGTACATCCGCATGACTTCCTTGATGCCGCGGCAGACCGTGTCGAGGGGGTTCTCGTGCGGCGGGGCGGCGTCCAGGACGGCCTCGGCGCGCACCAGAGTGTCGTCGTGGTCGGGGAAGATCGCCTCTTCCTTGGAGCGGAAGTGGCGGAAGAAGGTGCGCCGGGCGACGCCCGCGGCGGCCGCGATCTCGTCGACCGTGGTCGCCTCGTAGCCCTTCGTCGCGAACAGCTCCATGGCGGCGGCCGAGAGTTCGCGGCGCATTTTGAGACGTTGGGCGGCCGCCCGGCGGGTGCCGGGAGTGGGGGTGTCGGAGGCGTCGGACGACTGCGGGCGAGCGGGCTGGGACATGTGGGGAAGGTACTGCATATTCCTGCGGCCTGCGGCACGAGGTACCGCCCCGACCCCCGTGACCTGGGGCGGACCGCCGGACCGACCGTTCGACGGCTCCAGCAGTCCACCCCACCCGCCCCCGGCTCCGGGGCGCCGCCGCGGGTCAGCGCCGGGCGTACTCACGGAAGCCGCGGCCGGTCTTCCGACCGAGGCAGCCCGCCGCGACGAGGTGCTCCAGCAGCGGCGCCGGGGCCAGCCCCGGGTCGCGGAACGCGGCGTGCAGCACCTTCTCGATGGCGAGGGAGACGTCCAGGCCGACCACGTCCAGGAGCTCGAACGGCCCCATCGGGTACCCGCCGCCCAGCTTCATCGCGGCGTCGATGTCGTCCAGGGAGGCGTAGTGCTCCTGCACCATCTTGACCGCGTTGTTCAGGTACGGGAACAGCAGCGCGTTGACGATGAAACCGGCCCGGTCGCCGCAGTCCACCGGGTGCTTGCGGACCTTGGTGCAGACCGCGCGCACCGTGGCGTGCACCTCGTCGTCGGTGAGGACGGTGCGGACCACCTCGACCAGCTTCATGGCCGGCGCCGGGTTGAAGAAGTGCATCCCGATGACGTCCTGCGGGCGCGAGGTGGCGCGGGCGCACGCGACGACCGGAAGGGAGGAGGTGGTGGTGGCCAGCACGGCACCCGGCTTGCAGACCTTGTCCAGCGTCCGGAACAACTGCTGCTTGACGGCCAGGTCCTCGGCCACCGCCTCCACCGCCAGGTCGACGTCGGCGAACGCGTCGAGCGACCCGGCCGGGGTGATCGCCGCCAGCGCCGCATCGCGCGCCTCGGCGGTCAGCCGTCCCTTGTCCACGGAGCGGCCCAGCGACTTCGTGATCCGCGCCTTGGCCCGCTCCGCCTTCTCCAGGCTGCGGGCGGCCAGCACCACCGTGAAGCCGGCCTTGGCGAACACCTCCGCGATGCCGCTGGCCATCGTCCCGGAACCGGCCACCCCCACGCTGCGGACCGGCCGGCCGGCCGGCTGCCCGGCGTCGTCGCCGGTCGCCGGGGTCTGGCCGTCCGGCACGACGGTCGCGGAGCCGGGAGCCTCGTAGGTGTAGAAGCCGCGGCCCGCCTTGCGGCCGGTCAGCCCCGCGTCCGCGAGCTGTCCGAGGATCGGCGCGGGCGCGTGCAGCCGGTCGCGGGACTCGGCGTACATGGCCTCCAGGACCGTCCGGGCGGTGTCCACGCCGATCAGGTCGAGCAGTGCCAGCGGCCCCATCGGCAGGCCGCAACCGAGCCGCATCGCGGCGTCGATGTCCTCCCGGGTCGCGTACTTCGACTCGTACATCGCGGCGGCCTGGTTGAGGTAGCCGAAGAGCAGGCCGTCGGCGACGAATCCGGGGCGGTCGCCCACCGCGATCGGGTCCTTGCCCAACTCGTGGGCGAGGTCGGTGACGGCGGCGATCGCGGCCGGCGCGGTCAGCACCGAGGAGACCACCTCGACCAGCTTCATGGCCGGCGCCGGGTTGAAGAAGTGGACGCCGAGCACCCGCTCGGGGCGCATCGAGTCGGCCGCGAGCCGGGTCACCGACAGCGCGTTGGTGCCGGTGGCGAGGATGGTGTCCGGGCGGACGATGCCGTCCAGCGCGGTGAAGACCTCCCGCTTGAGGTCGTACTCCTCCGGCACCACCTCGATGACCAGATCGGCGTCCCGGGCGGCCTGGAGATCGTCGAACGTGCGGAACCGGGACAGTGCGTCCTGCCGCTCCTGTTCGGTGATCCGCGTGCGCTGCACGGCACGGGCGGTGGAGGCTTCGAGGGCGGAGCGGGCCCGCCGCGCCGCCGCCTCGTCGGTGTCGATGCCGATGACCTCGCGGCCGGCCAGGGTCAGCACCTCGGCGATACCGGTGCCCATGGTGCCCAGGCCGACGACGGCGATGGTGGAGAGGGCCCCGGAAACGGGTGCGGCGGCGGGTTCGGCGGAGGGGGAAGTGGAGGGATCAGGGGTGGACTGACGGCCCATCGCGAGACTCCTGAAGGTGTTCCCCTGGAGCAGGGGAGGACGTGACGACTGAGGGGTTGAGCGCACGGGCGGGGCTGCGGAAGGGCGCGGCCGACCGGCGGCAAAAGGGCCGCGGGAAGCCACGGCACTGCGAGCGGCGCCTGTGGTGGAGGAGTGCGGCGGGCCCTGTCCCGAGGCCGTACCGCTTCCCCTCTTGAGGGGCGTGCTGTGAGGGTGTGCGTGGCGCGGGGCTGCTGTGCCCGCGTACGCGTGGTGCTGTGTGGTGTGCCGAACCGACGTCACACTCCGGCGGCTGCGTCACCAGGCCGCCCGAGCAGGGGTGCTGCTCGTTCCAGCAGGTTAACCGGTGGGTAACCGCAGCGCCAGGGGTAATGCGGGTCATTAGGTTGTGGTGCCGGCCACGCCCTGCGAACCAGGGCCGCCGGCAGGGAGGGAAGCGGCAAATGGAAGACGAATTCCACGAGTTGACGGACCGGGTGCGGGCCGAACTCCGTTCCCCGCAGGATCTGGTCGCCTACGAGCGGCTGCTCGGTCTGGCCCGCAAGAACACCCCGGCGGGCCGCGAGGAACTGGCCCGGATGCTGACCGCGGTGGAGCGCCCCCTGTGGGCCCGGGAGATCGCCGCCTTCATCCTCGGCTGCGCCGGCGACAAACGCGCCTTCGAGACCCTGGTCCTGCTGCTGAACTACCGCGAACCGGTCCGCTGCGCCACGGCCGCGCACGCCCTCGGCAAGCTGGGCGACCCGCGCACCGCCCGCGCCGCGGCCGCCCTCGCCACCAACCCGCTGCGCACCGCCTACGCCCTGCACCCCGTCCGGCTGCTCGCCGAACTCCGCGCCCCGCAGTCCGTCCCCGCCCTGATCGCGACCCTGGAGCGGCTGCTGATCCCGCACAACCCCTACTGGCGGGTGGCGCTGGCCTGTGTGGAGGGCCTGGGCGCACTCGGCGACAAGCGGGCGGTGGCGGCGCTGCGGGCGGCTGCCGGCCACCCCCGGCTCGCCGCGGCCGCCGCCGCGTCGCTGGCCCGGCTCGGTGTCCACGAGGACCCGCCCGGGGTCGGCACCGGCGGTCCGTCCGCCGGCGGGGCGCAGGGGCAGGGGAACGGTGCCGGCCCGCCGGTCTGAAGTCCCGGGGCCGGCCCGCCCGCCTACGGGAGCGGCCGCCGGTAGCGCACCTCCGGGACGCGCCACCCGCCCACGTCGTACGCCTCCTGTGCCCCGTCCGGTGCGAAACCGGCCCGTTCGTAGAACCGCTGGGCGCGGGCGTTGCCGTGGACCACCCACAGGTACAGCGCGCCGTATCCGTGATCCCGCGCCCGGGCCGTGCCGGCGGTCAGCAGTGCCCGGCCGATGCCCGTGCCGAGGAGGGCGGGCGCCACATAGAGGGCCATCAGCTCGGCAGCCGGGCGCCCGCCGTCCGGCAACTCCCGTTCTTCCGCAGAGAGTTCGGTGCCCTGCGCGGGAACGGGCTCCCGTGTGAGATCGGCGTCCCGGGCGGGGCCGCCGGCCAACCAGCCGATGACCTCGCCGGCCCGCTCCGCCACCAGCTCCCACATCTCGGGCCGGCGGCGCGCGAACCACTCCCGTCGCTGCCGGGCGTCCTCCGCCACACTCATCGCGTCCAGATACGCCTGCGGCATCAGCCCCTGGTACGCCGCCTGCCAGCCGCGCACCCGCACCGCCGAGACCGCGTCGACATCGCCCTCCGTCATCTCGCGTATCCGCACCCCGCGCGGCGGCTGCTCCGCCGTCCCCTCAAAAGCCTCGTCCGCGCCCCGCACGTCGGCCCGTGTCATGTCCGCCTCCCCGGTCCGGTCCCTGCCGCAGAGCGTCGGATCCGCAGTGGACACCGGTCAATCGGATTTCGGGCCGGACGGCCGTCCCCCGGATACCGCGTTTGACCTTGCCCCTGGGGACAGGGTCCGAGACTCCCGACATGGCACACACAACCCTTGAGAACACCCCGGCACCGCACGCCCCACACACCACGGCGGAACTACCCGGCACCCCGCACCGGGTCGTCGTCATCACCGGGGCCGGCACCGGTAT
This sequence comes from Streptomyces sp. NPDC058000, assembly GCF_042886435.1. Lineage (NCBI taxonomy): Bacteria > Bacillati > Actinomycetota > Actinomycetes > Kitasatosporales > Streptomycetaceae > Streptomyces > Streptomyces sp. NPDC058000. The sequence continues at coordinate 432,178 of NZ_JBHVQS010000002.1, read as the reverse complement.
CGGCCGGGCCGCGGCCCGCGCGTTCGCGGCGGAAGGGGCGCACGTGGTGGCCGTGGGGCGCCGCCCCGGACCACTGGCCGAGACCGCGGCCCTGGCCGCCGGCACCGACGGCACGATCACCCCGTACCCCGCCGACATCACCGCGGACGGCACGCCCGAGGCCGTCGTCCGGCACGCCGTCGAGACCTACGGCCGGCTGGACGTCCTGGTCAACAACGCCGCGGTGGTCGGCAGCGGCGCGCTCGGCACCCACACCAAGGAGTCCATGGCACCCCAACTGGCCACCAACCTGGCCGCGCCGGTCCTGCTCACCCAGGAAGCGGTGCCCCAACTGGAGCGCACCGGCGGGGTGGTGGTGAACATCAGCACCTCGGTCGGCCAACGGGGCTGGCCGGGCAACTCCGTCTACGCCGCCACCAAGACCGGCCTGGAACTCCTCACCCGCAGTTGGGCGGTGGAGCTGGCGCCGCGCGGCGTCCGGGTGGTGGGCGTGGCGCCCGGCGCGATCGACACCCCGATCGCGGACCACCAGGGCTGGTCCCCGGAACACCGGGCGGCCCTGCGCGCCTGGCAGATCGAGCACACCCCGATGGGCCGCATCGGCCGCCCGGAGGAGGTCGCCTGGGCCATCACCCGGCTCGCCGCCCCGGCCGCGGCCTTCGTCACCGGGGTGATCCTGCCGGTGGACGGGGGTGCGGTGGTCGGCTGACCGGGGGTCGGTAGCGTACGTGCGGGCCGGGGCGCACGGCCGCACCGCGCTGCCGGACCGGCCCCTACGAGGGGAGGCGATCCGGTGCGGATCGGGGAACTGGCGGACCTCACCGGGGTGTCGCCGCGGGCGCTGCGCAAGTACGAGAGCGAGGGCCTGATCGGCTCGGAGCGCGCGGCCAACGGCTACCGGGTCTACGGCGACCGCGCCGTCGTCCGGATCCGCAACATCCGGTACCTCCTGGACGCCGGCCTCACCCTCGCCGACGTCGCCTGCTTCCGGGCCTGCCTGGACGGCGACCTGACCACCGCGCCGCCCTCACCGGAGGGCCTGCGGATCGCCCGCGACCGGCTCGCCGTCATCGACGGGCGAATCGCCGCCCAGGTGGCCGCCCGCGACCGCCTGGCGCGTGCCCTGGACGCCGTCCCGCCCGCGGCCGCCGCCCGGTCCTGAGGTCGCGGACGGGCCCGTTCGGCACACCGCCGCGCCCTCAGAGCAGCGTCAACTGCGTGGCCTCCGGGTCTGGTTCGGGAGCCGCGGCGGGTTTCGGCGGGATCCGGCGGGCCTGGCCCGGCCGGAACGGCCCGAGGCCGTACTCGGCCGCCAGCTCGTGCACCTGCCGGGTGATCCGGCGCTGGTACCACGTGGGCGCGTACGAGCCGCCGCCGTACAGCGTCTCGTAGCGGCGCACCAGGTGCGGGTGGTGGCGGCCCAGCCAGGTCAGGAACCACTCGCGGGCGCCGGGCCGCAGATGGAGCACCAGCGGCGTGACCGAGCCGGCGCCGGCCTCGGCGACGGCCCGGACCGTGGCCCGCAGCTGGTCCGGCGAGTCGGACAGGAACGGGACCACCGGGGCCATCAGCACCCCGCAGGTGAGGCCGTGGGCGGTGAGGGTCCGCACGACGTCGAGCCGCCGCCCGGGAGCGGGCGTGCCGGGTTCGAGGGTCCGCCACAGCGCGTCGTCCAGAAACCCGACCGAGACCGAGACGCCGACGTCGGTGACCTCGGCGGCCTGCCGCAGCAGCTCCAGGTCGCGCAGGATCAGGGTGCCCTTGGTGAGGATCGAGAACGGGTTGGCGTGGTCCCGCAGGGCCGCGAGGATCCCGGGCATCAACGCGTACCTCCCCTCGGCCCGCTGGTAGCAGTCGACGTTGGTGCCCATCGCGATGTGGTCGCCGCGCCAGCGGGGCGCGGCGAGCTCCCGGCGCACCAGCTCCGGGGCGTTGACCTTGACCACGATCTGGGAGTCGAAGCCGAGGCCGGTGTCCAGGTCGAGATAGCCGTGGGTCTTGCGGGCGAAGCAGTAGACGCAGGCGTGGCTGCACCCGCGGTACGGGTTCACGGTCCATTCGAACGGCATCCGGGAGGCGCCCGGCACGCGGTTGACGATCGAGCGGGCACGCACCTCGTGGAAGGTGATGCCGCGGAATTCGGGGGTGTCCACCGTTCGGGTGACGACGTCCGTGCCGAACAGCGCGGACGGGCTTTCTCCCAGATTGTCCCAGCGCATCGGGCCTCCTGTTGTGATCCTGCCGAGCCCCCACCTCGACAATAGAACATCTGTTCGGCCCGTGGCTGTCAACCCGGATTTGGGTGCGCTGCCCAGTGGTGGTTGGCTTGGCCGCGCACCGCAGGTTGGCGGCGCACTCAGGTCCGGCAGCCGACTACTGGAGGAAGACACACATGGGGCAGGTAGAGGCCACCACGCAGCGCGAGATCGCGGCGGACCCGGAGGACGTGTTCGACGCGCTCGCCGACTACAGCGGCACGCGCCGGCAGCTGCTGCCCGAGCACTTCAGTGAGTACGAGGTCCGCGAGGGCGGCGACGGCAAGGGCACCCTCGTCCACTGGAAGCTCCAGGCCACCAGCAAGCGGGTGCGCGACTGTCTGCTGGAGGTCGACGAGCCGACCGACGGCCAGTTGGTGGAGAAGGACCGCAACTCCTCGATGGTGACCACCTGGGTCGTGACCCCGGCCGGGGAGAACCGCGCCAGGGTCGTCGTCACCACCACCTGGCAGGGCGCCGGCGGCATCGGCGGCTTCTTCGAGCGGACCTTCGCCCCCAAGGGGCTTGGCCGTATCTACGACGCGATCCTCGACAACCTCGCGGCCCATATGGAGAAGTGAGGGAGCGTCGTCCCGTAACCCGTTCGGGGCGTCGGCAGGCTCACCGGTTCGGGTGGTTTCCCCCGCGCGGCGCTGTACCGGCCTCCCGGGCGGCCCGCCGGGGAAACCCCTGATCGGAGCCCAAGAGGCGCCCCGGAAGCGGTACTTGACGTCCGGACCACGACCGGGAAGACGGTCTGGTGCGAACAGTCGCTGCCCCGCGTGCGCCACGGGCCGCGCCGAGCGGAACGGCGCGGCCGGTCAGCGGTCCGGCCCCCGACACCCCGTCGGATGAAGGGGGCGTCGCCCCTCTTGCCGGTGATCGCCGGCAGGCGTAGCAAGGGGCCATGAGCGCTACGAACCGCAATCTCCAGGCATGGGAAAGCTTCTGGCGCGATGCGCCGGCCGGCGCGGGCCAGGTCATCTGGGATGCCGACCCGTCGGAGACCGCCGGGCTCCACCTCCCGCTGCTCGCCGGGCATGCCGACGCCGCCCTGCCGCTGGTCGATCTGGGCTGCGGCAACGGCACCCAGACCCGTTACCTGGCAGGCCACTTCGGGCGCGCCGTCGGCATCGACTCCTCCGCCGCGGCCATTTCGCGGGCCCGGGCCGAGGACGCCGACGGGGTGGCGGAATTCCGTCAGATGAACGCCGTCGACGGGGCGGCCGTCGGGGCGCTCCACGCCGAACTGGGCGACAGCAACGTCTACGTGCGCGGCGTACTGCACCAGTGCGCCGCCGACGAACGGGCCCGGATCGTGGCGAACGTCGTCCGACTGCTGGGCGCCCGCGGCCGGCTCTTCGTCGTCGAACCGGCCGCGTCCGCCAAGGAGCTCCTGCGGGCTCTGGCGCAGGGCCCGGCCGGACCGCCCGCCAAGCTGCTCGCCGTCTTCTCCCATGGACTCACCCCCGGGGAGATGCCCGACGTCGAGGTGCCCGGACTGCTGCGCAGCCACGGGCTGCGGATCGCCGCCTCCGGTCAACTTCCGCTGACGACAACGGAATACGGGCCGGACGGGTCGCGCATCGAACTGCCCTCGCACTGGGTGGTGGCGGGCCCGGACGCGGAGGTCGGCTGAGGGGCGGGGCCGGTCGGGGGCCGGGCGCAGCGGCCCCGGCCCCGCCCGTAGGGCCGTCCTGCTACTGCTGTTCCTCCTGCCGGGCGGCGAGGATCGCGGCCACCGCCTCGCCGATGAACGCCTCGGCGGCCGCCTTCTCGATGCCGAGGTCGGTGAGCGGACCGGAACCGTTCTCCTGCTCCAACAGGGCCAGCAGGAGGTGTTCGGTGCCGATGTAGTTGTGGCCCAGCCGCAGGGCCTCGCGGTAGGTGAGTTCCAGCGCCTTGCGGGACTGGGCGTCGAACGGGGTGAGGGCGGGCAGCGTATCGGCCGCGGGCGGCAGCGCCGCGGTCAGGGCCGCGCGGAGGGCCTCCGGTGTCACGCCCTGGGCGGTGAGGGCCCGGACGGCGAGCGCCTCCGGTTCGCGCAGCAGGCCGAGGGCGAGGTGCTCGGGGCGGATCTCGTCGTTCCGGGCCGCGTGGGCCTCGTTCTGCGCCCCTACCACCACGTTCCGGGCCCGTTCGGTGAAGCGGCTGAAGCCCTGGGTGGGGTTGAGGTCCGAGCCCGCGCCCGGGGCCTTGGGCACGAAGCGCTTCTGCGCGGCCTGCTTGGTGACCCCCATGCTCTTGCCGATGTCGGTCCAGGACGCGCCGGAGCGCCGGGCCTGGTCCACGAAGTGCCCGATGAGGTGGTCGGCCACCTCGCCGAGGTGGTCCGCGGCGATCACGGCGTCGGAGAGCTGCTCCAGCACGTCCGAGCGGTTGTTCTTGATGGCCTCGATCAGATCGTCGAGGCGGACGGGATGCGTCATGCGGACGGAATCTGTCATGCGTCAACCATAGGTTGACGATCTTCCGATCGTCAACCCTCAGTTGACGGTGAGAATTCGCCCCTTTCTCGTACGGCGGTGAGATGTCACCCCTTCTCGTACAGGTGCGGCGCAACTGCCGCCAGGAGCACCGGCGTCTAAGGTGACATAGACCGTCTACAAGGCTGTAGACGGTCGCTGTCGCGAACGGAGGACGACGCCCCGGTGACGACCGCAGCACCACACCCCCACAGGGGACGACACCTGCTCGCCCACGCCCAACGCCACCTCACCTGGGCCATGCCGCTCGCCTACGTCGCCGCGGCGGTGCTGCCCGGCGCCGGCCAGTGGGCCCGCAACCTCCCCTGCGGCACCCTGCCGCTGCCGGGCGGCCAGACGACCCTGACACCACAGACCCTGCTGCTGGGCTACGTGCTCTTCACCGCGGCCCTCCAAGTGCACGTACGGGAACTGACGGTCCTGCTGCGCCGCCCCGGCCTGTTGGCCGCCGGAACCGCCGCCAACACCGCCCTTCCGCTACTCGTCCTGATCCTGCTCGCCGGGACCTTCCTGCTCCTCCCCGACGCCGACGGCGGCAGCGGCCTGCTCACCGGGCTCGCACTGATCGCCGCGATGCCGGTCGCCGGCGGCGCCACCGTCTGGGGAACCCGGGCCGGCGGCAACCACACCCTGGTCGTCGGGCTGGTGATGTCCTCCACGCTGCTCAGCCCGCTCACCATCCCGCTCACCCTGGCCGGCGCCTCCGCCGTGACCAGCGGCAACTACTCCGCGGCGCTCGCCAGGATGGCCCAGGTGTCGGGCGGCATGCTGGCCGCCACCGCGGTGGTGGCGCCCTGCCTCGCCGGGCTGGCCGTCCGCGCCGCACTGCCCGAGCGCTGGGCCGCCGCGGCCATGCCCTGGCTGAAACTGTTCGCCCTGGCCGCGGCTCTCACGCTCACCTACCTCAACGCCTGCGGTGCCTTCGCCGACCTCATCGCCCGCCCCCGGCCCGCGCTGCTCACCCTCGCCACGCTCGCCGCGGCGGTCATGTGCGCGGCGTCCTTCCTCCTCGGCTGGTGCCTGGCGCGCGCCCTGAAAGCCGCTCATGCCGACACCGTCGCCCTGACGTTCACCTCTGGCATGAACAACAGCAGCGCCGGCGCGGTCCTGGCCACCACCCGCTTCCCCGACCACCCGCACGTCCTGCTGCCGATCCTGGCGTACAGCCTGCTGCAGAAGGTGCTCGCCGGCTGCGCGGACTCCACCCTGGCCCGGCGCGGGCGGCGCACCGACCCGCCGGCACCTCCGACCGACCCGAAAGCCGCGGCTCCGTGCCCCGCAACCGGTCAGGAAGCGTTCAGGTGACCCCTGGCAGCGTGCCCGACCGTGACCACCGAAGCGCGCACGCCCCTGACCGGGCCACCCACGCGGAGCCCACGCCACCTGCTGAACAAAGTCCCCCAGATCACCGTCCACTTCTGGGTGATCAAGGTCCTGTGCACCACCGTGGGCGAGACCGCGGCCGACCTGCTCAACGGCAACCTCGGCATGGGCCTGACCCGCACCTCCTACGTGATGACCGCGCTGCTGATCGCCGCCTTGGCCCTCCAGTTCCGGGCCCGCTCCTACAGCCCGGCCCGGTACTGGCTCGCCGTCGTCCTGATCAGCGTCGTCGGCACGCTGATCAGCGACAACCTCACCGACAACCTGGGCGTCCCGCTGGAGGTCAGCACCGCGGTCTTCGCCGTGGCACTGGCACTGACCTTCGGCGCCTGGTACCTGAGCGAACGCACCCTGTCGATCCACTCCATCCGCACCACGCGCCGGGAAGCCTTCTACTGGCTGGCGATCCTGTTCACCTTCGCGCTGGGCACCTCGGCCGGCGACCTGACCGCCGAGCGGCTGAGCCTGGGCTACTGGTTCTCCGCGGTCGTCTTCGCCGTCCTCATCGGCACGGTGGCACTGGCCCGCTTCGCCCTGGACCTCAACGCCGTCTGGGCGTTCTGGATCGCCTACGTCCTGACCCGCCCGCTCGGCGCCTCGCTCGGCGACTACCTCTCCCAGCCGTCCGGCGACGGCGGACTGGGCCTGGGCACCGTCGGCACCAGCGCCCTCTTCCTGGCCGTCATCCTCGCCCTGGTGGTGTACCTGACCCGGTCGAAGCGGGACGCCCTGCCGACCGACCCGGAAGCCGAGGTCAGCCCGCCGGCAGCGTGACCGCGAACCGCGCCCCCGGGCCGGTGCCGTCCAGCACGATGTCGCCGCCGGCCGCGCGGGCCAACCGCCGGGCGAGCGCCAGCCCCAAGCCCGCGCCGTCGTGCCCGTCCTCCGGACAGGCCCGCCGCCCGGGCTCGAAGAGCGCACCGGCGAACTCCGGCGGCACCCCCGGCCCGTCGTCGGTGACGTGGAGGATGACCACACCGGGCCGCACGGTGCACGTGAGGCCGATGGTGCTCCCCGCGTACCGGCGGGCGTTGTCCAGCAGCGGCATCAGGATCCGCTCCACGACCGCCGCCGGCACTCCCACGGCCGCCGCGTCGCCCGCCACCGTCACCGCGGGCGCATCGGGGTGGTCCGCCGCGATCCGCCCCGCCAACTGGTGCGCGAGATCCGGGAAGCGGCACCTGCCCGGCACCGCCGCACCACGGGTCCGGGCTTCGGACAGCAGCGACGCACAGATCTGCTGCATGGTCGCCGCGGCACTCGCGATCGCCTCGTGCGAGGTGGCCCGTTCCGCGGCGCTGCGCGGCCGGCTGGTCAGCCATTCGGTCTCCGCGGTGATCCGCGCCAGGGGGGTGCGCAGCTCGTGGGAGAGCTCGGCGGCCTGCTGCTGCTCGTGGCGCAGTACCGCGGCGAGCCGGTCCAACAGACCGTCGAGGCTGGCGGCGAACGCGGCGAGCTCGGCGGGCCGCCCGGCCGCCCCGAACCGCTCCGCCGCCCCGACCTCGCTCCACCGGGTGGCCTGGGCGCTCATCGAGGCCACCGGCCGCAGCGCCCGGCGCACCACCAGGTGGGTCACCAGATAGATGGTCCCCAGGAGCAGCACGGACAGCGTGACCGAACCGACGAGCGCGATGTCCGCGGTACTGCGGTACGGGTCGAGACCGACCGAGGTGACGACCGTCCCGGCCTGACCGCGCCCGGCAGTCGCGGCGACGGGGTACGCGTAGAGCCGCACCGCGCCCGCACCGGGCCCCTCCACTTCAACGTCCTGGAATACCTCGCCCCGGCCGACCAGTTGGGCCGCGTGCTCCCCCAGGGCGGTGGGTGCGCCGGCCGGCCGCTCCCGCACGCGGCCCCCCTCGAAGATCCACACACCGCTGTCCAGCGCCGCGTCCCGGACCGGCTCGTGGACCGCCAGCCGCCCGTCCGGCCGGGCGTCCACGGTGGCGGCCACCGCCTCCGCCCGGGTCCGCAGGGTGCCGTCGGTCTCCTCGTGCAGCCGCTTCTCCAGGGCCAGATTGAAGGCCACCGTCAGCACCGCGACCCACAGCGCACTGGTGACGAGCGCCAGGAAGGCGAGCCGCCCCCGGAGCGTCCGCACCGCGAACGGACGGACCGCGAACCGACGCACTGTGAAGGGACGGATCGCGAAGGGACGGACCGCGAAGGGACGGACTGAGAAGCGAGGGACCGTGAACGGACGAAACGCGTCCCGCAACCACCGCACCACCCGCGTCCGCAGCCCCGGGCGCCCCAGCCACCTCATGCGAAGCGGTACCCGACGCCGCGGACCGTGCCGATCCGGTGCGGGGTGCCGGCCTCGCGCAGCTTGCGCCGGAGCCGGGCCAGGTATTGGTCCAGGGTGTTGTCGCTGACCTGCGCGCCCTCCGGCCAACCGGCCCGCAGCAGCGCCCGCCGGCGGACCACCGCCCCCGGCTCCGCCATCAGGCACGCCAGCAGCCGGAACTCGGTCGGCGTCAACGGCACCGTCCGGCCGGGTGCGGTCAGCGAGTGCCGTACCGGGTCCAGCCGCAGCCCATCGGCACGGTCGACGAGCGCGGCGGTCTCGCCCCGGCGGCGCAGCACCGCCCGGATCCGGGCCGCCAGCTCGCTCAGGTGGAACGGCTTGGCCAGGTAGTCGTCACCTCCGGAGGCGAAGCCGGACAGCCGGTCGGTGAGGTTGCCGCGGGCGGTCAGGAAGATCACCGGGGCGGTGATCCCCGCGCCGCGCATGGCCTGGCACACGTCCCGGCCGTCCGCGTCGGGCAGCCCGATGTCCAGCACCACCGCGTCCACCGCCGCATCGGCGGTGCGCAGCGCCGTGGCGCCGTCGGCGGCGGTGATGACGTCGAACTCTTCGTCGCGCAGTCCGCGGACGAGCACATCGCGCAGGCCGTGATCGTCCTCGACGACCAGAATGCGGGCAGTGGTCACCCGGCCAGTATTACCGGCGCCCCCCGGTATCCGAGGCGGAGCCGGGAGGCCGGCCGGAACGTACAGGTTCCGTTCAGGTTCCGGACGCCGCCGCGGACGCCGGGCCGGGGACCTGCCCGGTGTCCTGGCCACCGGCCGCACCCGCCAGGTCCCGGTGGATGACCTTGGCGGCCGCCTCCACGGTGGCCACCCCGTAGCCCATGGTGTCGCTCCCGGTGGAGAGGAGCGCCATCGCATAGTCGTTGCCGCTGCCGCTGAACGAACCGACGCTGTGCACCCGCCAGCCCTGGTGGGCGCGCGGCAGCCAGCCGTTCTTGAGGTGGGCGGTCGCCGAGGACGGCGCCCCCGCCGGCACGCCCCACCGCTGTTCGGGGACGACCTTCTGCATCAGGTCGAGGGCGTAGTCCCGGGACGCCGCGTCGAGCACCGCGTTGTCCGTCGTCAGCAGCCGCATCAGGGTGAGCTGGTCGGCGGCGGTGATCTGCGTGAGGCCCCAGGAGCCGCCGGGGCCGGGCACGGTGTGCCGCATACCGGCCAGGTCCAGGAAGTGCTGGATCCCGGCCCGGCCGACCTGGTGCCACAGGGCATCGGTCGAGGCGTTGTCCGACTTGGTGATCATGGCGGTGGTCAGCGTGACCTCGTGCGGCGTCAGCACCCGGTGCGCCTCCTCCGCCTGCCGCAGCAGCGCCCCCAGGACCGTGACCTTGACGACACTCGCGGAGTCGAAAGACGTGCCCGCCTGGAACGCGCAGCTGGTCCCGGAGGGGCGGTCGTAGAGGGCGACCGCCGAGGTGCCCTGGCGTCCCTGGAGGGCGCCGGCGATGTCGTGGGACAGGGCGGGGGCCAGTCCCGGCCGGTCGGAGGTGCAGACGACCTGGGCGTCGTCCACGGTGTCGCTGCCGGAGCTCGCCGAGGCGGGCGCCGCCGCGCTCCATACCGTGAGCGCCGCTCCGGTGGCCACCAGGGCGGCCAGTCCGCGACGTGTGCAGCGTGCGGTGCTCCGACGTGCCGTGCGTGATCCGTGCATGAGGTGGTGTGTCCTGTCCCACTGTGTGCGTCGCCCGCCTGGCATCCCCTGGGGAGCCCACCCGGTATCCCACCGGCTACGGCAATCAAGCGACGCCCCGTGCCCTGATAGCGGGCACCCCGTAAGGATGCGGGCCGATCGACCGATGGGAAAAGAGCGAACGGGTGTGATATGCGCCAAAGGTCTATTAGGGCTATTAGGCCCATCAAGGGCATCAGGGGCATCGTGTGCGGTGCCCCGCGCGGTGCCCGTCCCCACCCGTCCCTACCCCCGTCCTCGCCCTTCCCCAGTACCCCGCACTGACCGCCATCGGGGCGCCGACCGACGCCACCGCCCCGACGTCCGACGCCCCGGTACCGCGCCGAACTGCCGCCCGCCTACGGCAGCAACGGCTGGGCCGGGTCCATCCACCATGCGGCGGTGGCCCCCGGAAGCGTCCCGGCCGGACAGGCGCCGCTGGCCAGCAGCGGCACACCGGCCACCGGCGCCGGCACCGACCCGGTGCCGAAGTTCACCGCACAGACCAGCCCGTCGCCGCGGACGAACGCCAGCACCTGCGGCGGCGACTCCAGCCAGCGCAGCGGCCCGTCGCCGAGCTGCGGAAGGCCCCGGCGCAACTGGAGCGCCTCGCGGTAGAGGTGCCAGAAGGACCCGGTGTCGGCCATCGCCCGCTCCGCGGTGTGCCCCGCGAACGACGCGGGCTGCGGAAGCCAGGTCCGCGTCGCCCCGGCCGCACTGAAGCCGTACGGGGCGGCCTCCCCCGACCAGGGCAGCGGCACCCGGCAGCCGTCCCGGATGTGCTGCCGGCTGCCCGTGCGGTGGAAGATCGGGTCGGTGAGGACCTCGTCCGGCAGGTCGTCGACCTCCGGCAGGCCCAACTCCTCACCCTGGTAGACGTACGCGGCACCGGGCAGAGCCAGCATCAGCAGTGCCGCGGCGCGCGCCCGGGCCGGTCCCAACGCGCCCGCCGGGGTGCCCGGTTCACCCGCGTAACGGGTCACGGTCCGGACCTGATCGTGGTTGTTGAGCACCCAGGTGACGGTGGACCCGGTGTCCGCGATGTCGGTCAGCGCCTCGGAGATCACCTTGCGGAAGAGGTCGACGTCCCAGCGTGCGGTCAACAGGTGGAAGAAGAACGCCTGGTGCAGCTCGTCGGGGCGCACGTACGCGGCCTGCTCGCCCGGGGTACGCACCGAGACCTCGCCCACCAACAGGCGGTCGTGACCGTCCCGGGCGGTGTACTCCTCGCACAGCGCCCGCCAGTCGCGCCACACCTGGTGCACCTCGGGCTGGTTCCAGGCCAGTGGGTTGACCGAGTCACGGGTGCGCTCGTCGGCCGCCGGGTCGGGGGAGTCGGGGAGCTCGGGGTGCTTGAAGAGCCCGGCGGCCACATCGATGCGGAAGCCGTCCACCCCACGGTCCAGCCAGAAGCGCAGCACCTTGTCGAAGTCGGCCGCCACATCCGGGTTGCGCCAGTTCAGGTCGGGCTGTTCGGGCGTGAACATGTGGAGGTACCACTGCCCGGGAGATCCGTCCTCTTCGGCGATGCGGGACCAGGCGGGCCCCCCGAACATCGCCCGCCAGTTGTTGGGCGGCAGCTCACCGTGCTCCCCGCGCCCCTCCGCGAAGTGGAAGAGCCCCCGCGACGGGCCGCCCGGACCCTCCTCCAACGCCGCCTGGAACCACGGGTGTTCGCTGGAGCAGTGATTGGGAACGATGTCCAACAACACCTTCAGGCCGAGCCGGTGGGCATCGGCCACCAGCCGGTCGAACTCGTTGAGATCGCCGTAGGCGGGGTCCACGTCGCGGTAGTCCGCCACGTCGTAACCGTGGTCGTGCTGCGGGGACGGGAAGAACGGGCTGAGCCAAATCCCGTCCACACCAAGCCTCTTGAGGTACGGAAGACCGCCGCGGACCCCGGCCAGGTCTCCGGTACCGTCTCCGGTGGAGTCGCGGAAGCTACGGACGTAGACCTGGTAGATGACCGCGTCGCGCCACCAGCGCTGGGCCGTGTCCTGGGCGGGGGTCGGGTGGCCGCGATCTGCGGTGGCTGTGAACATCTACCGGGATCCACTTCTTACGGTGCAAGTCGGCGTGGCGGCTTGCGAGTTGCTGTTATGCATGCATGTTAGGTAGCCGCATCTTTTCGGTGTCAACTGAATGACGAAAGTCGAACGGTACGTGCCCGGATTTGTAGGGTATGGCGTCTGGATCCTGTGCGGAATGTCATCGGGGGGTGTCCGACTGTCACCCAACTCCCGTATGAGGTAAGGGAGTAGGGCGACAGGTGGGTGAATGGGCGGCCGGGCTGCCGGTTGGCCGGTTGGTCGGGCTGGCAGTCGGGGCGCGGGTGAGGAAGTGCCCCTCCTGCGGAACGCGATCCGGTCGCGCCCCGGCATCCGCCCCGCTGCCGCGCTCCTGTATACCTGTTAGCCATTCCGGAGAGGGCTAGTTGGCAAAGCCGTAGGAAGAGCTTCCGGACGAGGTCTTGAAGACAAGGCTTCCCGGGGAAAACCTCCAAGACGGGACAGCAACCGGCCGAACCCGCTCCGGACCGGACGGCCACCGCGGTGACCGCCACTACAGGAACCAGACATCGAGCAACAGACAACGAGCAACAGGCAACAGACGCCAAGCAACGGACAATGGACAACGGGCATTGAGCAAGGGGCGTCGCATCATGGGCGTCGAGGGCTCACGGAGAGGGAGAGCGTGCGGCTGCCACTCCTGGCGCTGCTGGTCAGCGGACCCGCGCACGGCTATGAACTCAAACAGGCCCTGGAGACACTCCTGGGCGCCGCCTACCCCCGACCGAACGTCGGTCAGATTTACGTGACCCTCGGTCGGCTGGAGAAGGCGGGCCTCATCGAGGGAGAGGAGGTCCAGCAGCCGGACCGCCCGAACAAGCGGATCTACCGGATCACTGCGGCCGGCCGTGAGGCGGTGGGCGCATGGTTCGAGGACGCCACCGTCGAGCCGCGGGCCCGCGACGAGTTCTTCATGAAACTGGCGCTCGCCTCCCGCGCCGGGACCACCAACCAGGTCGCCTTGATCAACAAGCAACGCCGGCACTACCTCAAGCGCATGCGGGAACTATCCCGTCTGGCCGCCTCCGAAGACCGCGACAACCGGGTCGCGCACCTGCTGATAGAGGGCGCGATGCTGCACATCCAGGCGGACCTGGAGTGGCTGGAGCGCTGCCAGGAGGAACTCGAATGAGGAATCGGGTACGTGTGATGGCGTGCGGTCCCGTGTTGTTGATGGGGCGCGGCTGGCATCCGTGACGCTGCCTGCTGCCTGGCCCGCTGGTCCGCTGCTGTGTGTGCTGTGCGCGTAGTGGGGTGGTTTGTGATCGTGATGGTGATGGTCTGTGGTGGTCGTGCGGAGTGGCAGGCGTCTATAGGCCGGTAGGTCAGTAGGGCGCTGGTCCTGAAGTCCGGTGTGGCATGTGGCTGTAGTCCTCGTGCCCTGCGCGCGTTGCGCTGTGGGCCGTGTACTTGCGGTATTCCCGGGGTGGGGGAGGGGGGCGATTCGCCGCCTGCGTTCCTGGAGGTGTTGCCTCCGGGCCTCGCCCCTCTCACGGTCACCTCTCTTGCCCTCGTTCCTCTCGTCGGCACCCCTCTTGCCGCCGCCTCCAGTGCTGCCCCGCTTCTTACCGGCCCGCCTCCTACCGTCCTGTCTCCTACCATCCCGCCTCTTACCGGCACGTCTTTCGCCGGCACGCCTCTCGCCGCAGTCCCCCGCCCTCGCCCCTTCTAGCTTCCCCCTCGCCCTCAGCCCTTCTAGTTCCCCCCTGCCCTGACCCCTTCTAGTTCCCCCCCGCCCTCACCCTCTAGTTTTTCCCCGCCGCCCACCCCCCTTCGGGGGGTGGGCGGGTCTGGAGGGGAGGGCGGGCGGGCCGGGTCAGGCGTGTGAACGCGCGTGGCAGGTGGCGCGTACCAGCTGCGTAGATGATCTTCAGTGGTCTGGACCTCCGGAGTTATCCACAGCCCTGGTCGGTGTGTTCACGCCCGCGTAACGTGATCGGTCAAGGGCTGTGCATGCGACCTCTCACCTGCGATGGGACTGATAGATGTGAAGATCCTGATCTCCGCGGACATGGAGGGTGCCACGGGCGTGACGTGGCCCGCCGATGTGCTGCCGGGCACACCGCAGTGGGAGCGCTGCCGCCACATGTTCACTTCCGATGTGAACGCGGCCATCGCCGGGTTCTTCGACGGCGGGGCGGACGAGGTGCTTGTCAACGAGGCCCACTGGACGATGCGCAACCTGCTGCTGGAACAGCTCGACGCACGCGCCGAGATGCTGACGGGCCGCCACAAGGTGCTGAGCATGGTCGAGGGCGTGCAGCGCGGTGACGTCGACGGCATCGCGTTCATCGGTTACCACACCGGTGCCGGGACGGAGGGCGTGCTGGCGCACACCTATCTCGCCAATACGCTCACCGGCGTCTGGGTCGACGGCATACGCGCCAGCGAGGGGTATCTCAACTCCCTCGTCGTGGCGGAGTACGGGGTGCCCGTGGTGCTGGTGACGGGCGACGATCGGACCTGCGAGGACGCACAGGGGTATACCCCGCAGGCGCCCGGTGTGGCGGTCAAGGACTATGTCTCGCGGTATGCGGCGGTGTGCCGGCCGCCGGCCCGCACGGCGGCCGAGATCCAGGCCGCGGCCTGCAAGGGCGCGGCGCTCGCGGTGCGTCACGATCCGGTCCGTGGCGGCCCGTTCCGGTTCGAGTTGGAGTTCGACGCCGAGCACCTGGTGGGAGCGGCGACATGCGTGCCCGGCGTGGAGCGCTGCGGTGAGCGCCGCGTCGCGTATACCAGTCAGGACATGTACGAAGCCATCCGGTGTTTCAAGGCGGTCACCACGGTCGTCTCGTCCGCCGTGGAGGAACAATATGGCTGAGATTGAGCTGGCGGAGCACACCTCCGGCCCGGGTGCCGAGACGGTCGATCAGCAGGCGCTCGACGAGGTGGTGCGGTTCACCTCGGATCTGATCCGCATCGACACGAGCAACGCCGGAGACGGCAGCTGCCGGGAGCGCCCGGCCGCGGAGTACGTCGCCGAGCGGCTGACCGAGGTGGGCATCGAGCCGGTGCTGCTGGAGCGCAGCCCGGGGCGCACCAATGTCGTCGCCCGCATCGAGGGAAGCGACCCGTCCGCCGACGCACTCCTGGTGCACGGGCACCTGGACGTGGTTCCGGCCGAGCCCGCCGACTGGCAGGTCCACCCCTTCTCGGGGGAGGTCCGCGACGGTGCGGTCTGGGGCCGGGGCGCCATCGACATGAAGAACATGGACGCGATGATGCTCGCCGTCGTCCGTCAGTGGGCGCGCAGCGGAGTGCGGCCCAGGCGCGACGTCGTGCTGGCGTTCACCGCCGATGAGGAGGCCAGCGCCGAGGACGGCTCGGGATTCCTCGCCGACCATTACGCCGACCTCTTCGAGGGTTGCACCGAAGGCATCAGTGAATCGGGGGCCTTCACGTTCCACGCCGGTGGCGGGATGCGGATCTACCCGATCGCGGCGGGGGAGCGCGGCACCGCCTGGTTGAAGTTGACGGCCCTGGGCCGGGCCGGGCACGGCTCGAAGGTCAACCGCGACAACGCGGTCAGTCGGCTGGCCGACGCGGTGTCCCGGATCGGTGCGCATGAGTGGCCGGTGCGGCTCACCCCCACCGTCCGGGCGGCGCTGCGCGAGCTCGCCGCACTGCACGCCATCGACGTCGACCCCGAGCGGCCCGACTTCGACGTTGATGCGCTGCTGGACAAGCTCGGTCCGGCCGCCAAGCTGGTCGAACCGACGGTCCGCAACAGCGCCAACCCGACGATGCTGGCGGCCGGTTACAAGGTCAATGTGATCCCGGGATCCGCCGTCGCCTATGTGGACGGCAGGGTCGTCCCGGGCGGCGAGGCGGAGTTCCGTACGACGTTGGACGAGCTCACCGGGCCTGATGTCACCTGGGACTACCACCACGGTGAGGTCGCGCTGCAGTCTCCGGTCGACTCCCCGTCGTTCGCCGCGATGCGGGCCGCGATCGAGCGGTTCGACCCGGACGGCCACGCCGTGCCGTACTGCATGTCCGGCGGCACGGACGCCAAGCAGTTCTCCCGGCTGGGCATCGTCGGCTACGGCTTCTCACCGCTGAAGCTGCCCGAGGGGTTCGACTACCAGGCACTCTTCCACGGCGTGGACGAACGGGTCCCCGTGGAGGGCCTGCACTTCGGCGTCCGGGTCCTCGACCACTTCCTGCGCAGTGTGCCGGGGCGCCGACGAGCGACCAGCTGACGACGCAGTGCCTTACCCGGCCGACGGGGCACGGCCGGGTACGCCCCGGAACGACCCTCGTCGGGGCGGAGGCGACAGTGTGGTGCGGCTGCGGACCGGAGACGTATGACGCCGGTGGGCTGGGGAACTGTTCCGCCGGTGGAGGCGTGCGGCAGTTCGCGACGCAGTCGCACACCCGGCCGGCGGCTCACGGCACGCCGATCCAGTGATGGTGCGTCAGGAAGGCACCCACGTCGGATGCCGTGTCCGCACCTGCCCCCGTGGCTGTAACCGTGTTCTGCTCGCCGCTCAGATGGCAGGCCATCGCTTCATTTCTCCGCCAGTTGCAATGAACTGACGTCCTATCACCAACGCGTGTCACGGGCGTTGACATGTCCGTTACTCGTGTCACAACATGAGCGCGCCGTTACCGACTGGTTGGTACGACGTGTCCTCTGGAGGTCTGCGTGCCCAGCGTGTCCCGAGTCGTGTCCCGCCCCGTGCTCCGCATGTCCCTCGCCCTGCTGACCGGCACCGCCCTCACCGCGCCTCTCGTCCTGAGCGCCCCCGCTGCCGCCGCGGGGTCCGCCGCCACGCCGTATACGGTCACCGCGGTGAAGGTGACCGTGCGGGCCGGCGGTCACCACTGCGCGGTGGACGCGGACCTCTACCGCCCGTCGGGCGTCAACGCCGCGCATCCGGCGCCGGCCGTGCTGACCACCAACGGCTTCGGCGGCAGCAAGGCGGACGGCTCGACCGACGCCACCGCCCGGGCGTTCGCCACCCGCGGCTATGTCGCGCTCGCCTACTCCGGCCTCGGCTTCGGCAAGACCGGCTGCCCCATCTCCCTCGACGATCCCAAGATCGACGGCAGGGCGGCGAGCCAGTTGATCGACCTGCTGGCCGGGACGCGCACCGCCGACGACGGCACCCGCATCGACTTCGTCACCCAGGACCGCCCCGGCGATCCCCGGGTCGGCATGATCGGCGGGTCGTACGGCGGGGCGATCCAGATGGCCACCGCCGCGGTCGACCACCGCGTCGACGCGCTGGTCCCGCTGATCACCTGGAACGACCTCTCCTACTCCCTCGACCCGAACAACGCCGATCGCACGGACGGCGTCAGCGGCCCGGTCCCCGGGGTCTACAAGTACCAATGGACGAACGGGTTCTTCCTCATCGGTGAGGCGCAGGGACTGCTCCACCCAGGGCTGGACTTGTCGCGGGCCGGCGGCGCGGGCTGCCTGCACTTCGTGGCGTCGGCGTGTCGCACCAAGCGTCTGCTGGATTCCCACACGTACCCGGCCGACGAGACCCAGGCGATGCTGCAGTACGCGCGCAGCGTCTCCCCGGTCTCCTATCTGAAGTCCGTAAAGGCACCCACTCTGCTCGTCCAGGGGCAGGCCGACACCCTCTTCAACCTCAACGAGGCCGCGGCCACCTACCGCACCCTCGCCAACCAGGGCACCCCGGTCAAGATGATCTGGCAGTCCTGGGGTCACAGCGGCGGGATGAAGGACCCGGCGGAAGGCGAACTCGACCTGGGAAAAGGCAACTTGGATTCAAGCTACGTGGGGCAGCGGATCCTCGCCTGGTTCGACCGCTATCTACAGCACCGGACGGGCACCGGTACCGGACCGGCCTTCGCGTACTACCGGGACTGGGTGAGCAGCGGCCCCACCTACGCCACCGCGTCCGCCTACCCGGCGGGCGGCAGTCGCCGGCTGTATCTGTCCGGGGACGGCAAGCTCGTCGACAACCGCGCCAAGGTGGCCCGCGGCAGTCGCGAATACCGCAATCTGCGGGTGCCCACCAGCCACTCCGAGGATTCGCTGGCCGGCATGCTGGGGCTCCCCGACCCGCAGCCGTACGACATCAAGGGCACCTACCTGGACTGGACCTCGGCTCCGGTGGCGGGCGGGCCGCTGGACGTGGTGGGCGCACCCAAGGTGACGTTGAAGGTCGTCTCGCCGCAGGCCGAGCGCGTGCAGAACTCCTCGGACGCGGCCGACAAGCTGGTGCTCTTCGCCAAGCTCTACGACGTCGCGCCGGACGGGCAGAAGACGTTGGTGCACCGGTTGGTGGCCCCGGCAAGGGTGCCCGATGTGACGGGGAAGTTCACCGTGGAACTCCCGGGCATCGTGCACCGCTACCAGCCGGGGCACCGGCTGCGGTTGGTGATCGCCGCGAGTGACTCCGCCTATGTGGGCAATCGCGGTGTGAAGCGGGTGACGGTCACCAGCGCGCCCGAGGACACCGGGGTCCTCGAACTCCCCGTCACCCAGGGGGTTGTGCCGTAGCGGATGGGGTGGATGCCGTAGGGGGGAGAGTCAGGGGCGGTACGTGTTGTGCGCGCCGCGGCCGCCCGGTGTCGGTGGTCGGTCGGGGCGGGCGTCATCCGTGTCGTCCGCGGGTGGCCCCTGCCGGCGTCAGTCCTCCGCAACCTCGATGGCCTGCACGGGGCAGGCGCGGGCGGCTTCCCGCACCAGCGGGTCGCCCCCGCCGTCCTCCCGGCCCGGCAGCAGCGCGCTGAACCCGTCGTCGTCCTGGGTGAAGACCGACGGCGCCGTCAGCGCGCACTGCCCGGAGCCGATACAGCGATTCGTGTCGATGGTGATCCGCATTGCCGGACCCCTTTCGTTGGCGTGCCGCCTCCGGTGGTGCCGATCGGCGCTACCAGGCCAGCGGCAGTTCGATCATTCCTTGGAGAGTGTCCCCCGGCTTGAACGGAATCGCGGCAGCCGGCGCGGCGAGTCGGAGATCGGGGATGCGTCGGAACAGCGAGCGCAGCGCGATCTCCAACTCGGCGCGGGCCAGATTCTGTCCCAGGCACTGGTGGATGCCGAAACCGAACGCGACGTGGTGGCGGGCCGAGCGGTCGAAGTCGAGTTCGTCCGGTGACGGATAGGTCGTCTCGTCCCGATTGATCAGGGAGGTCGAGAACACCACACCGTCGCCGGCGCGGATGGTGTGGCCGGCGATCTCGATGTCGTCGGTCGCCACCCGCAGCATGCCGTCGGCTATGGACAGGAACCGCAGCAACTCCTCGACCGCGGCCGGCATCAGGCTCTCGTCGGACCTCAACTGGGCCAGCTGGTCCGGGTGTTCGAGCAGGGCGAAGGTGCCGAGCGAGATCATGTTGGCGGTGGTCTCGTGGCCGGCCACCAGCAGGACCATGGCCAGCCGGGCCAGTTCCTCGTGCTGCAGCATGCCGGCCTGGAGCCGCTCGGCGATCAGCTCGTCCAGCAGGCCGTCACCCGGGACCCGTTCCTTACGGGCTATCAACTCCGCGAGGTATCCCTCCAGTTCGACCCGGGACTCCTCGCTCTCCTCGGCCGAACGCCCGCGGAGGAGGCGGCGGGACCGCTCCTCGAAGAACTCGTGGTCCGCGTACGGGACGCCGAGCAGCGAGCAGATCACCATCGAGGGGACCGGCAGGGCGAACGCGGAGACGAGTTCGGCGGGTGGGCCCTGTGCCAGCATCCGGTCCAGGAGGTCGTCCACGGTCTGCTGGATCTGCGGTCGGAGCGCGGCGATCCGCTTGACGCTGAAGCTCGGGATCAGCATGCGGCGTTGGGTGTTGTGCTCGGGGTCGTCCATGCCGATCAGCGGGGTCCGCACCCGCCGGATGCCCTCCAGCCGCTTCATCGGGATGGGGAACCCCGGATTCTGCCGGTTGGACGACAGTCGCTGGTCGACCAGCATCGCCCGCGCCTCGGCGTGCCCGGTCACCACCCAGACCTTGCGGCCGTCGTAGAAGGTGACGTGCGAGAGCGGACCGGACTCGCGCAGCGGCCGGTAGTTCGTCGGGGGGTGGTAGGGACAGGTGCGGTCCTGGGGGAAGGAGATGGTTTCGGTCACGGTTCCTCCCGTGCGGGTGGGGTGAGTCGCTCGCCAGGAGGACGTCACCGCCGATTGCCGTGTCACGTGCCTGCCGTGAGGCGAGCCGTGTGCGCCGCGCTGATCTCCGTGTGTGGTTGTACCGGACACCGCTCGCCGGCCGGCCGACATGGCGCGGTGGCGGTCCTGTTGGGTGCCGCGTCGGGCGCCTTCACCCCCTCTCGGCAGTGGGCTCCGCTGCTCGGTGCTGCGGGTTCGATTGTCGAACGTTCGGAGCGGTCCCGGGTGTTCCCGCCGGATGCAACAAAGTCTCCAACACCGCGTCCAGGTGGCGTTCGCGGGCAGGGCCGGCCGGCAGGGACCGGGGGACCGAGTGGCTGAGCTGGGTGTGCCCCAGATAGGCGGTGTAGGCGAGCAGGCCGCGGCGGTGCGCCTCGTCCTCCGGGAAGCCCAACTCGGCGAAGAGCGCGGCGATATGGCCGATACGGCGGTCGGTCACCCGGGCGAGCGCGGCCGACACCCGGGGATCGGCCGCGGAGGCCAGCAGCGAGACCTCCAGCGGGTCCTCGGCGGCCCGGCGGGTGGCCCGCAGGAACAGTCGGCGGAGCCGCTCGCCGGGGTCGGGCTCGTCGGCCAGCTCGGTGATCACGGATTCGGTGCGGGTCTCCGCCCAGCGGTCCAGGGCGGCTTCGATCAGCGCGTCGCGGTTGGCGAAGTGCCAGTAGAAGCTGCCCTTCGTGGTGCCCAGTCGGGCCGCCAACGGCTCCACGGCGACCGCCGCGAGGCCACCCTCCCCCATGGCCGCCAGGGCCGCGTCGGCCCAGTCCTGCACGGTCAGCCGCTGCCGTGCGGCGCCGCCGGTCCCCTTCGCTCGCTCTCGCACCATGACCATACGGTACCGTATGGTGAAAACATACGCCACCGTATGGAGGTGCTCCGTGCACACGGTCCGCGACAGCCATACCCGCACCGTCCAGGCCCCCGCAGATGCCGTGGGGGCCCTGCTCGACCACCTGGGCAGTGAGTCCGACCCGCTCTTCCCGGCGCCCGCCTGGCCGCCCCTGCGCTTCGACCGCCCTCTGGGCGTCGGTGCCGACGGCGGCCACGGATCCGTGCGCTATCGCGTCGTCGCCTACGAACCGGGCCGCCGCATCCGCTTCGCCTTCACCCCCGGCCGCTCCGGGGAGAGCGCCGGCTACCACGAACTCACCGTCCACCCCCTGGGGCCGGACCGCTGCCGGGTCGACCATGTCCTGGAGTCCCGGCTCCCCTTCGCCCGCCGGCTCGCCTGGCACCTGGCGATCCGCGCCGTCCACGGCACCGTCACCGAGGAACTCCTCGACAACCTCGAACGCGCGGCCACCGGACACCTCCGCACCCCCGCCCGCCGCTCGCCCCGGGTGCGGCTGTTCAACCGCCTCCAATGGGACCGGCCGTCGGTCGTCGCCCTCCCGGCGGGCGCCCGCCTGGCACGCAGTGCCTTTCCTCGGACGGACTTCCAGGACGCCTGGCAGATGCCACTGCGTCCAGGTATGCCACGCGAGCCCGAAGCGTGGGAACGGGCGTTGCGCAAGGCGCCGTTCCCCGTCCTCGCCCGACAGGGCGACGAGACCCTGCTCGGCAAGAACGCCGGGCACCTGGACTTCCGCGCCGCACTCCTGGTCGCCGACGACCTGGTCACCCTCGGCACGGTGGTCCACACCCACCACCACGGCGGACGCCTCTACTTGGCCGCGATCCGCCGGATTCACCCCATCGTGGTCCGCGGGGTGCTGTGCCGGGCCCACCGCAAGCTGGCGCTGGCCGCGCCCGGCGCCGGGGAACGCTGGTCGGCGCAGCACCCCGTAGATCGCTGACGAAGACCCGAACTACTAGCCATTGGTGGCACTCAGTGCCACACTTGATTGATGGTGCAACGAGATGACACGGCACGGCGGCAGACCGCCGGTACGGACCAGGCATGGGCAGCGCTCGGCGGCGACCCCGCACTCACGCGGCGGATCACCTACGGCGGGCCGCCCGGCCTGCTGGCGGCCCGCCTCCCGGCCATGGCCCTGGCCCGCTCCACGGTGGCCGTCTGCGCACTCGCCGCGGCCGAACTGGCCGCACAGCGCGACGGTGGCCCACGGCCCGCCGTGCACGTCGACGACGCCGCCGTGGCCACCGCCTTCGTCAGTGAACGACACCTGCGGATCGACGGCCGCGCCCCCTCGACCTTCGCGCCGCTCTCCCGCTTCTGGCGCACCGCCGACGGCTGGCTGCGCACCCACGCCAACTACCCGCACCACCGCACCCGTTTGCTCGGCGCACTGGGCCTCCCGGACACCGCCGGCCCCGCGGACGCCGAGGCCACGATCGCCGGGCGACGGTCCGAAGAACTCCAGGAGGCCGTCTACGCGGCGGGCGGACTGGCCGTCGCCGCCCGCACCCCCGAGGAGTGGTCCGCCCACGAGCAGGGCGCCACCGTCGCCCGGCACCCGCTGCTGACGCGGGAGACCCTCGGCGCCGGCACCGCACCGCGCCCGCTGCCGGCCCGCGCCGGCGACCCCGTGCTGCCCGCCGCCGGGCTGCGCGTCCTGGACCTGACCCGGGTGATCGCCGGCCCCGTCGCCACCCGGACGCTCGCCCTCCTCGGCGCCGACGTCCTGCGCATCGACGCCCCGCAGCTCCCGGAGAGCCAGGACGCCCACAGCGACACCGGCTTCGGCAAGCGCTCCACCACGCTGGACCTGGGGTCCCGCAGCGGCCGCGCGTCCTTCGAGGCGCTGCTCACCGAGGCGGACGTCGTAGTGACCGGATACCGGCCCGGTGCCCTGGACCGCCTCGGGCTCGCCCCCGAGAGCCTCGCCGAACGCCGCCCCGGCCTGATCGTGGCCCGGCTCTCCGCCTGGGGCGACGACGGCCCCTGGGGCGGCCGACGCGGATTCGACAGCGTCGTACAGGTCGCGACCGGCATCGCCGCCATCGAGGCGAGCGAGGACGGGACCCCTGGCGCGCTGCCCGCACAGGCGCTGGACCACGGCACCGGATACCTGCTGGCCGCCGCGGTACTGCGGTCACTGACCGAGCAGTCCCGGACCGGCGGTTCACGCCTCGCGACACTGGCACTCGCCCGTACGGCGCGCTGGCTGACGCACGACCTGAAGGACGAACCCGAGCCGACCACCCCCGAGGACACCACAGACCCCACCTCCCCTACGGACTACGACCCCGCCCGCTACCTCCGTGAAACCGACAGCCCCGTAGGCCGGATACAGCACGCACTCCCCCCGGCGTCCTTCGAAGGCGGCCCGGTGAACTGGGCGACGCCGCCGGGTCGTTGGGGCACCGACGCACCCGTATGGCGCTGAACGGACCCGCACCCTTCCGTCCCGCACCGGACGGAACCCGTGGCCTCCGGACCGGTCAACGGCCGCCCGGAGCCCACGGGGCGGCACGCCGTCCGCAAGAAGGGGACGGTTGGTCCGGTGCCACCACCCCTCGTACGATCTGCTGATGACGAGCACCGACCGCTATCTTGCGCGGGGCCCCCGGGTGGGTATCCGGCACTTCACCGCCGACGACCGGGAGGAGTTCACCGCGCTCAGCCGAAAGAGCGCCGATCTGCACCGCCCCTGGCTCTTCCCCCCGGACAGCGACGCCGCGTTCGACGGCTACCTGGCGCGACTTCAAGAACCCCTCCGCGAGGGCTTCCTGATCTGCGAGCACGACAGCGACCGCATCGCGGGCTACCTCACCATCAACAACATCGTGCACGGAGCCTTCTGCAGCGGCGCCATCGGCTACGGCGCCTTCGCCCCCGCCGCCGGACGCGGCCTGATGAGCGAGGGCCTGCGACTGGTGCTCCGCCACGCCTTCGGCCCCCTGGGCCTGCACCGCCTGGAGGCCAACATCCAGCCGTCCAACAAGCAGTCCATCTCCCTGGTCGAGCGCGCGGGCTTCCGCCTGGAGGGCTTCTCCCCGGACTTCCTCTTCCTCGACGGCGCCTGGCGCGATCACGAACGCTGGGCCATCACCCGCGAGATGGTCCGTGCGGACGAGGAACACCAGCCAGACCAGCCAGACCAGGCGGACCAGGAGGCAGACCCGGCCGATCGGGACGTCCAGAGGGACGGTGAAGCGGAGTGAGCGAATCCCTGGCCACGGGGGACGTCGCGGTCCGACGCGCGGTACCGATCTTCCGGATCTTCGACGTGGCCAAGGCCCACGCCTTCTACGTCGACTACCTCGGCTGCACCATCGACTGGGAACACCGCTTCGCACCCGGTATGCCGCTCTACACCCAGGTCTCCCGGAGCGGCCTGGTCCTCCACCTCTCGGAACACCACGGCGATGCGACCCCCGGCTCCACCGTCTACGTCGAGTTGACGGGGGTGCGAGCCCTGCACGCCGAACTGACCGCCAAGGACTACCCCTACCTGCGGCCCGGCCTGGAGGAGGACGAGTTCGGCACCTGCCTCACCTTGACCGACCCCTTCGGCAATCGGCTCCGCTTCAACGAGCCGCTCCCGCAGCAACCGGGGAAGTAACACCCACCAAAGGAGACGCCCCGACAGGAGACGCACCAACAGAAGACGTGCCACCGGGAGGGTCGCTACCGGCCCTTCCGGTTGATCTTCATCGTGTCCATGTCGGTCGCGGTGGACCGCAGCTCCCGATAGCCCAGCCCCGCCGCCCGTAGCGCGCCCTCCGCCTTCTCCTCACCGAGCGCAGCGGCCATCTCCTCGCCGTACTCGGCGTCCGCGACGATGACGTAGCGGTAACTGAAGGCGTGCAACGCGGTGTCGTAGGCCAACGAGCCCTCGGCGGTGAACCGCATCTGCGCGAGCCCGTGCTCCTCCACCTCGGCGAGCAGCTTCGCCCGGTCCTCCTCCGTGAGGTTGTCCCACTTGCCGCGGACGATCACTCGGTAGGTGTGCTGCGTGGCCATCTCCACCGCTTCCGTTCTGCTCGGCCGTTCCCGTGTGCAGCAGTAGAGGCTATGCGCTCGAAACCCGCACCGCCCGGGTATTACGGTGCAACCCCCTGCAACGACGGGCCGTTTGCACGCCGCCCGTTACGATCGCCGCATGCGCCGGAACGTGCTGATCGATGCCCCGTCCAACCTGGGACTGCGACCACCCGCGCCCGGTACGGTGCCCGGCTGCTACAAGCTCGCCGGAGCGCTGCGGGAACAGGGACTGCTGCGGCGCCTCGGGGCACTGGAGGGCGGGGTGGTGGTGCCGCCCCGCTACGGCCTGGGGGAGTGGCGCGAGGGAGACGGGGACTTCCACGCCCCGGCGATCGCCTCGTACAGCGCGCGGCTCGCCCGCCGGGTACAGGGCCACGTACGCAGCGGCGACTTCCCGGTCGTCCTCGGCGGCGACTGCAGCATCCTGCTCGGGGCAGTGCTCGCACTGCGGCGGTCGGGGCGGTACGGCGTCGCCTATCTGGACGGACACGGCGACTTCCGGCACCCGGGGAACACCGAAGTGTCCGGCCCCGTCGGCGCCGCCGCCGGCGAGGGCGTCGCGCAGATCACCGGCCGCGGCCAGGCCGATCTGACCGACATCGAGGGGCTGCGCCCGTATGTCCGCGACGAGGACGTGAGCCTCCTCGGGGTCCGCGATGCGGACGAGGACCAAGCAGAGCTGGCCCAACTCGGCATCAGCTGCACCAACGTCGGCGAGATCCGGCGGCGCGGCCCGGAAACGGTCGCGTGGGCAGCGCTCCGGCACCTCCAGAACTCCCCGCTCGACGGCTTCTGGATCCACCTGGACGCGGACGTGCTGGACCCCACCGTCATGCCGGCGGTGGACAGCCCCGACCCAGGCGGCCTGTTCACCGAGGAACTGCGGGCACTTCTGGCCCCGTTGGCGGCCTCCCCACGCTGCGTGGGCATCACCGTGGCGATCTACGACCCGGACCGGGACCCCGACGGATCCGGGGCAGTGCTGCTGGCCGACCTCCTTGCGGGCGTCTTTGCGCAACCCTGACCCCACCCGGTCACCAGGTGCCCTGTTCAGACGGGCCATCACGTTGTTCCATGGTCAACAGGGGGCCGCCGCAGCCGAGGGGGTCCGGTCCGATCTTGCGAGGCAGCCGTGGCCACGAGCGTGCGACGCACCACCCTGACCCTTCCCATGGCCGCCCTCGGCCCGGACAACCCGCTGCCCGCGCTGCACGACGCCGGCGACGCGCACCGCATCGAAATCCCCCGGGACACCGCCCTGCCCGCCGACATGGCGCGGCAGATCGGCTATCAACCACTGCGTTCGATCCAGCCCACCCGGATGCGGGACGGCTACGGCCGCGACCGCCGGCCCACCGACCTCGACGCGCTGGTGATCGAGAACGACCGGCTGCGCGCCACCGTCCTGCCCGGACTCGGCGGCCGCGTGTACTCCCTCCACCACAAGCCCACCGGCCGCGAACTCCTCTACCGCAACCCGGTGCTGCAACCCGCCGCCTTCGCCCTCAACGGGGCGTGGTTCTCCGGCGGCATCGAGTGGAACATCGGCGCCACCGGGCACACCACCCTCGCGTGCGCCCCGCTGCACGCAGCCCGGGTGCCGGCCCCCGACGGCGGCGTGATGCTGCGGCTGTGGGAGTGGGAGCGGCTGCGCGATCTGCCGTTCCAGGTGGACCTGTGGCTGCCCGACGGCGCGGAGTTCCTCTACGTGGGCGTGCGGATCCGCAACCCGCACCACCACACCGTCCCGGCCTACTGGTGGTCCAACACCGCCGTCCCCGAGGACGCACACACCCGCGTACTGGCCCCGGCCGAGGCGGCCTGGCACTTCGGATACCAACGCACCCTGCGCCGCGTTCCCGTACCGGAGTCCGACGGGGACGACCGCACCTACCCGCTGCGCAGCACATACCCCGCGGACTACTTCTACGACCTGCCCGAGGGCGCACGCCCCTGGATCGCCTCCCTCGACCGTGACGGCCACGGCCTGGTACAGACCTCCACCGACACCCTGCCCGGCCGCAAGCTCTTCCTGTGGGGATCCGGGCGAGCCGGCCGACGTTGGCAGCGGTGGCTCACCGAACCTGGCACGGCCGGCTACGCGGAGATCCAGGCGGGCCTGGCCCGCACCCAACTGGAGCACGTCCCGCTCGACGCCGGCGGGGAGTTCACCTGGCTGGAGGCGTACGGGCCACTGGCCGCCGACCCCGCCGCGGTGCACGGCGCGGACTGGACGGCGGCGCGCGACGCCGTCGAGACCCGGCTGTCGACGGTGCTGCCACGGGCCGACGTCGAGGCCGCGTACGCCGCCTGGCTCCCGTACGCCGACCAGGAACCGAAGGAGCAACTGGCCACCGGCTCAGGCTGGGGCGCCCTCGAAGCGGTCCGCGCGGGCCTGGACCTCCCCGGCACACCGTTCGACCCGGCCACGCTGGGCGCCGCGCAACAGCCCTGGTTGACGCTGCTCCGGACGGGCGAACTGCCGGCCGCGGGCCCGGTCCCCGGGCCGGCGCCGGTCTCCCCGGCCTGGCGTGACCTGCTGGAATCCGCCCGTCCGGGACCGGCCGCCGAGTACCACCTCGGACTCGCCCAGTGGCACGCCGGCGACCGAGCCCAGGCCGTCCGCAGCTGGGAGCGCGCGCTGGCACACGGCGCCGGCTGCCTGCCGCTGTACTGCCTGGCCGTCGCCGAGGGCGTGGCGGGCGAGACCGCTCGCGCCGCCGACCGGTTCTCGGAAGCGTTCGCCTGCGCCACCAAGTCGGCCGCGTCCGACGAACCGGCGACCGCCCGGATCTGGCGGGAGACCCTGCCGGCCCTCGCCCGCACGGCGGTTCCCGCGCTGCTCGCGGCGGACCGGGCCGACGAGGCCGCCGCAATGCTCGCGGCACTGCGCCCGACCGACCGTGCGGACGGCCGCTTCCGTCTGCTGGCGTCACAGGTCCTGCTCGACCAGGGACAGCCGCGGGCGGCACGCGAGATCTTCGACGAGGGCTTCGAGATCGCCGACCTACGGGAGGGCGCCGAAGTGCTGAGCGATACCTGGTACGCCATCGCCGAGCGGCTGGTGGCGGGGGACGGCCCGGTCACCGCGGAGATCGCCGCGCGGGCCCGTGCGGAGCATCCGCTGCCGGAGCGGTACGAGTTCCGGATGCGGCCGGCGGAGTCGGCGTAGCGGACGCGGCGCGGGCCGGGCGGCGCCGCCGACACCGCCCGGTTCGCGCCGCGCACCGCGTTGGCATATGCCAGTTGGAAAAGATCGCGAGGACGCGGAATCCTCACGGATCGTCACGCGTTGTGACGGTCATGAAAGCAATTACCACGAACAGTTACGGCGGCCCCGAAGCTCTCACCCACTCCGAGCAACCCGACCCCAAAGTCGGACCCGACTCGGTGCTGATCCGGGTGAAGGCCGCCGGCGTCAATCCGGTCGACTGGAAAATCGTCGCGGGCTACCTGCACGACATCATGCACGTCCACTTCCCCCTCATCCCCGGCTGGGATGTCGCGGGGGTGGTCGAGGCGGTGGGCGCCGACGCCTCCGAGTACGCGGTCGGTGACGAAGTCATCGGTTACGTCCGCAAGGACGAGGTGCAACACGGCACCTACGCCGAACTCGTCGCCGCGCCCGTGCGCACCCTGGCCCGCAAACCCGACTCACTCAGCTGGCAACAGGCCGCCGGCCTACCCTTGGCCGGACTGACGGCCTATCAGTCACTCAAGCGGGCCCGGACCAAGGCGGGCGACCTGGTGCTGGTGCACGCCGCCGCCGGCGGAGTCGGCTCACTGGCCGTCCAGATCGCGGTCGCCGAGGGGGCCCGCGTGATCGGCACGGCCAGCGAGCGCAACCACGACTTCCTACGATCCCTGGGCGCCGAACCGGTGACCTACGGCGACGGCCTCGCGGACCGGGTCCGGGCCCTGGCGCCCGAAGGCGTCGACGTCGCCCTGGACTTCGTCGGCGGCGGGGCCGTGGACGTCTCGCAGGAGGTGCTCAAGGACCGCAGTCGCGTGGTGTCGATCGCCGACGGCGAAGTCCGGGCGAAGGGCGGCCACATGGTGTGGGTCAGACCGGACAGCGCCGACCTGACCGCACTGGCCATCCTCGCGGACGCGGGAAAGCTGGCCGTGCCGGTCGACGCGGTGTTCCCACTGCGAGAAGCCGCCGAGGCGTTCCGTCTCAGCATGGCCGGCCGCACCCGAGGCAAGATCATCCTGGAGGTGTGACCGACATGCGGATGACGCGGGGCGCCGCGCGACGATACCTAGGCGCGGTGCCAGCGACTCATCGGTAGCCGAGTCCGCCGAAAGGCAACGCCTCCGCACATCAGGCGGTCGAACTGGCCCCTATGCCACGGGGGTTGCTCCTAGGCGCCCGGGTTGCGGTCGACATACTCGAAGACCGAACCGTCCGGGTGACGGGCAATCAAATTGCGACCGATGGGGGTGGGCAGTGGCCCGGCGATGATGTCCGCGCCGACCGCGGTGAGGTCGGTCACCGCCTCATCGACGTCCTTCACGGCGATGGTCGCGGCGATCTTTCGCAGTACCGACAGTTCCGCCTCGGGGCCGCTCATCAGGAAGAAGCACCCGACCGCCGCGACCGCCACCCCGCCCCGCTGGAAGCGGATCGCCTCGGCACCGGTCAACCGTTCGTAGACGTTGACCGCGGCATCGAGGTCGCCGACACATACCCGAAGTGAGGTCCCCAGAATGTCCATAGGAAACAGCCTAGTTGGGCCCCTGCGGCTGCGCGAACCCTGGATGGCGGTGTGACCGTGACGTGCCGACGTAATGGAGACGGGGTGGCGGAAATGCCGAACTGACGCTACGTCACACCCGGCACAGGATCTCGCCGTGCAGCATGGCGAACCAGCCGTCCTCCTGAGCTCCCCACTCCCGCCACGCCGCGGCGATGCGGGTCAGGTCGTCCGTGGTGGCATGTCCGCCGTTGACCGCGATCTTGGCGTAGGAGGAGGAAGTCGTGCGGTCCGCCCATAGTTCGGACCACCAGGCCCGCTCCTCCGGAGTCCGGTAACACCAGGCACTCGCGGTCGCGGTGATGTTCTCCTGCGGGAAGCCGGCCTGGCGCGCCCAGGCGTGCAGCTGGCGTCCGGCGTCCGGCTCGCCGCCGTTGGCCCGGGCCACCCGGTGGTACAGGTCCAGCCAGTCGGCCATCCCTTCAACCTCCGGGTACCAGGTCATGGTTGCGTAGTCCGAATCGCGAACGGCGACGATGTCGCCTGGCTTGGTGACGCGACGCATCTCGCGCAGAGCCTGCACGGGATCGCCCACGTGCTGCAGGACTTGGTGGGCGTGGGTCACGCAGAAGGTGTCGTCGGGGAAGTCCAGCGCGTGGACATCGCCGACCGTGAAGCGGATGTTCTCCACTCCGCGGGCGGCGGCCGTGGCGCGGGCCTGGTCCAGTACGGCGGGTGCGTGCTCCAGGCCGGTGACCTGACCGTCCGGCACCAGGGCGGCCAGGTCGGCGGTGATGGTGCCGGGGCCGCAGCCGATGTCCAGGATCTGCATGTGGGGCAGCAGTGAATCCAGCAGGTACCCGGCCGAGTTGGCGGCGGTGCGCCAGGTGTGAGAGCGCAGTACGGACTCGTGGTGGCCGTGGGTGTATACGGCGGATTCCTGTGGCATGGGTCGGCTCCTTCGTGGACAACGGGGGCTGTCGCACGAGGCCATGACGGGCCACGGCCGGGTGCGGATGCCCTGCGGTGTGCTGCCCTCACACCGTACGCCGGCGTCTCGTATCGCGAGAGATGCGTCTTGTGATGTGGACGCGGGGGAAGGTGGGGAGAGGGGTGGGTGCGGGGTGTGGGAGGGGCTTGGGGGAGGGGTGCGAGGGTTCGGCTGAGGGCTGAGGGCTGAGGGCTGAGGGCTGGCGGGTGAGGGTGGGTCAGGGGTGGGGAGGGGGTGGGGCGGGGGGGGGAGAGGGGGCGGTGTTTGGAGCCCCGGGGTGGGGCGGAATCCGTGTTGGGTGGCGGGTCGGTCAGGTGGGGAGGGGGTGGTAGACGGTTAGGGCTTCGTTTTCTTCTCCAGGGTCAACTTGCCGGGGGTTGTGGAGACTTCGCCGTTGTAGGCGAGTGGGGTGCCGTCCGGGAGGCCACCGATGCGTAGCCGGGGCAGGCGGGCCTCGCCCAGGACCGGGGTATTGCGCGGGGTGCCCGGGAGGGCGGCGCCGAGGAGTCGGGTGCGGGCCAGTCGGCTTCCGTGCACCACTCGAACGTCGAGTACGCCGTCGGCAAGGTCGTGCCGGCGTACGGGAGCGGTGCCCAGGCCGCGGTACTGACCGTTGCCGACGAACAGCCGCCAGACGGTGCGCCGTTCACCGTTGATCTCCAGGCTCAGGGGTGCGGCGGAGGGCTGCCGATCCAACTGCGACGCTGAGCCGCAGGAGTCCGTGATTGGCGCTGCGGGTCAGCCGGGGGAGTGCGCGCTGGGCGACCGGCCATTCGCGTGCGGTGATCCGGTCGAACGCTCACCGGTCGAGGTTGGTGAGGAGCGTTCGCGTTCGCTTGGGTCACCTGTACCCCTGGACGGGCGGGGCAGGCCGGGGGCACCTGATGGGGCATGGCGTGGCGGGTCGGGCTTTCGGCATTCCGGGTTACGCATTCCGGGTTCCGGGTTCCGGGTTCCGGGTCAGGAGTTCCCGGTTTCGGGCTTTGGGTTTGGGGGGCGTTCTTCTGCGTGGATGTGGGCGTGTGCGGATGTGTTTGTGAGTGGGGCACTGTCGGGGGCTGGGGGGATGAGCCCTGTGTGGAGCGTGTGGTTGGTGTGGGAGTAGGGGGCGGAAGAAGATGTGGAAGCAGGGATGACGGCTGAGGGATGAAGGATGAGGCGGGGATGGATGCGCAGGGGGAGACGATGAACGGGGCGTGGGGCGGCGCGGCAGGGGTGGATGCACGGGTGCCGTGGGTGGTTCGGAGGCGGGTCGATGCTGATCTCGGTGCCTGTGCGGCGGTCCTTGCCGAAGTGCATGCGCACAGCGGCTACCCCCACCATTGGCCCGAGGAACCGGTGCGATGGCTCACTCCTGACGGGTTGACTGCTGCCTGGGTCGCCGAGGGGGGCGGGGTGGTGCTCGGCCATGCCGCGCTGTGCGGGAGCGAGGTCAGCCGGCTCTACGTCTCGCCAGGCGCACGCGGCCACGGTCTCGGCGCGCGGTTGCTGGCTGCTGTCGAGGCGGAGGCGGCAGCCCGCGGGGTGCGGCTCGTCCTGGAGGTGAAGACCTCCGACACCTCGGCCGTTGCGCTGTACGAGCGCCGGGGCTGGGTGCGGCGCGGCACCGAGCGGCAGGAGTGGGGAGTGTCCGGCGCGACGGAAGAGGTGGCGGTGCACCGGTACGAGGCGCCGGAGGGCGGGCGGGAGGCGGGTTCGTAGGGGGCGGGCGGGGTGAGGGTGCCTGCTGGTTCGTCTGCTGAGCGATCCGCCGGCCTCCTGATCCGTCCTGCGCCCGTCCTCCTGCGTCCGCCCTCCTGCGCCCGCCCTGCGGTTCGTCGTGTGACGTGCACTGCGGTGCTCGTACGGAGGCGCGGACTGCGACACGGCACGTACGGCGGCACGTACGGAGGTACGTACGGCGGAACGTATGAGGCACGTACGGAGGCATGCATGGCGTCGCGGACTTTGATGCGTGCCGCGATATGCACTGCCACGCGTGCCGCGATACCGGCTGGGCACGTGCTGCCGCACGTATCGCCACATGTACTGCCGGGCGAGGCGATGGTCCGTCTGGTCGTAGTCAGCCCCGTTTGGCCGTAGCCGGCCGTCCGTCCCAGTGGTCGCTGTCCGCTGACGTGTCGTCCCCGGTCGCCACCCCGTGATCTGCGAAGGTGGTCGGGGCCGTTCATCATGTGATGGGCCCACGATCGACCGGCCGCCGTGGAGTGGAGGTACGGATGCAGCGGACCGCACCGGATCCGCAGCGGGAGCCGGACCCGGCCCCGCCGGCGGGCCTGCCGGTCCTCCCGGAACTCGCCGCGTACCTCTCCGCCGCCGCCGGTCGCACCGCCCTCGAACCCCCCGGCGGCTCCGAACCACTGCGCACCGCCGCCTGCGGCTACTGGGAGCGCCGCGGCCTGTTCACCCCCGCCGACCGGGTGCTCGCCGCCCCCGGGGCGGCCGTTCTGCTCCTCGCGCTGTACGCCGCGGCCGACGGTGCGGTGCTGCTGCCGCGGCCATGTGCCGAGTGGTACGCGCCGCCCGCCCGGCTGCTCGGCCGGCCGGTCCACTTGATGCCGGTGCCGGCCGAATCGGGTGGGTTGCCGGACCCGTTCGCGCTGCTGGAGACCGTACGACGGGCCCGGATGCACGGCGACACCCCGCGCGTTCTGGTGCTCTCCGTAGCCGACGATCCGACCGGCACCTGCCCGCCGCCGGAGCAACTGCACGAGGTGTGCGAGGCGGCGGCCGAGGAGGGGCTGTGGGTCATCAGCGACGAGTCGCGGCGGGATCTGCTGCACGATCCGCACGACACCGTGGTGCTCAGCCCCGCCGAGATGTTGCCCGGCGAGGTCGTGGTGCTGACCGATCTGCGGGCCGCGCTGCTGCCCGTCTCCTGGCCCGTTGCGCTGGCCCGTTTTCCGGGCACTCGCCGGGGCGCCGTCCTACGGGACGCAGTGTTCCGGACGCTCGCCCGGTTGCACACCCCGCTTTCCGGGCCGCTGGTCTGTGCGGTCACTCATGCGCTCGGTGAACCCGATGCCGTACGGGAGCGGACCGCGGCCGTCGCTCGGGTGTACGGGGCGCTCACCGGGGCGCTGTACCGCACGCTCACCGGGGCCGGTGCGCTCTGCCGCCCGCCGCATGCGGGCAGTCACGTCTACGCCGACCTCGAACCGTTGCGGCGGCCGCTCGGCGCCCATGGGATTGCCGGATCAGCCGCGTTGGAACGGGAGTTGGCGCCGTGGGCGGCCCGCGGCGGCCACCGCTTCGAGGACGCCTCGGACGCCCTGCGGGTGCGGCTGGGGGCGGCCGCCCTGCTCGGCGCCGACATGGAATTGCGACAGCGGGTGCTGGACGCGGCGGATCCCCTGGCACTGCCGCACGTGCGGGTGGGGTTGCGGAATCTGGAGCGGACGTTGGCCGAACTGGGCGGGCCGCGTCCGGACGGGCAGCGGTTCGCCGAGGGGCGGGGGCTGAACGCGGAGGGGGGCGAGGACAGCTGATCTGCCGGCCGCAGCGGTGTCCGGGGCAGCGGTGCGGCGCCGCTGCCGCTCCGGTTTCCCGGCCTTTCGTTGCCCGATCGCACCTCAGTTTCCGTTTCTGCCCGAGCTCCTGCCTTCACCTTCGTCTTCCCCTTCGCCTTCGCCTCTGTCCCCATCTCTTTCCCCACCTCTGTTTCCGTCTCCCTCTCCCTCTTCGCCTCTGTCTTCGTCTCCGTGTTCCCGCCGCAGCTCACCCGCCCGCCTCGTGACTCCGGTTCCGCCCGGCCATCGAATGGAGCCCCTGGATGACCGAACAGACCGAGCGCTCTCCCGCCGGACGCTCCCTGGACGAGCCCGCCCGCGCCGAGCAGCGTGCGGGTGCCGACGAACGTCAGGACGGCACCCGCCAGGCCGTTGACCGGCACGGAGTTGAGCGTCACGCCGACGCCCCGCACGCCGATGCCCTTCCCGCCGACGAGCTCAGCGCCAGCGATCTCAGCGTCAATGCCAGCGACCGCAGTGCCAGCGACCGCAGTGCCAGCGATCGCAGTGTCATCGACCACGGCGTCAACGATCGCAGTGCCAGCGACCGCGGCGTCATCGACCGGTCCGCCGGCGACCGTAGCGTCGTTGTCGGTGACCGTAACGCCGTTACAGAAGGGGTCGGTGGTGGAGTGGTCGCGGGTACAGCCGGGAACACCGCGACCGCGGCGCTCCCGGATACCGCGCCGCCGCTCGCCGAGCCGCGCCCCCTGGAGGAGCCCCGCACCTGGCCCCGGGACTTCACCGACCGGCTGACCGCGCCGCTGCCCGGTGTCCGTGCACTGGCCCGGATCGCGCGGGAGGGCAAGCTGCGCCCGTCTCCCGAGACGCTCCAGCAGATCCAGCAACTCCCCTTCGAGCCTGGCCCGATGCCGGACGTCGGGCCCGCGACCATCGCGCTGACCTGGGCCGGGCATGCCAGTTGGGTCATCCGGATCGGTGGACTGACCGTCCTCACCGACCCGGTCTGGTCCCGGAAGATCCTCGGTACGCCCGCCCGGGTCACCCCCGTGGGGGTCCGCTGGGAGGACCTGCCGTCGATCGACGCCGTCGTCGTCAGCCACAACCACTACGACCACCTGGACGCGCCGACGCTGAAGCGGCTGCCGCGCGACGTCCCGTTGCTGCTCCCCGCGGGGCTGGCGGCCTGGGCCCGACGGCGTGGCTTCACCCGCATCACCGACCTGGACTGGTGGGAGGCGGTGGAACTGCCCGGCCCCGAGGGCCCGGTGCGGATCGACTTCGTGCCCGCACACCACTGGAGCAAGCGGACGCTGACCGACACCTGCCGCTCCCTTTGGGGCGGCTGGGTGCTCACCGCCCCCGATGGACGGCGGATCCATTTCGCGGGGGACACCGGTTACGGCCACTGGTTCGAGGAGATCGGTCGCCGCTACCGGGACATCGACCTGGCGCTGCTGCCCATCGGGGCGTACGACCCGCGCTGGATGCTGCGGCCGGTGCACACCGACCCGGAGGAGGCCGTACGGGCCTGCCAGGACCTGGGCGCGCGGTTCCTGGCGCCGATGCACTGGTCGACGTTCCTGCTCTCCGCCGAACCGCCGCTGGAGCCGTTGCACCGCATCCGGGCCGCCTGGGCGGCGACCGGCCGCCCGCGGTCGGACCTGTGGGACCTCCCGGTGGGGGCGTCGCGGGTGCTGGAGGAACGCTGAGGGCTCTCGCGGTTCAGCTCACGGTGGCTCCGGTGAGGCGGTGGCTCGGCCGGCACCCCGCCCCGACGTCTCCGGCGACCAGCCCCGCTGTCCCGTTCGCCCATCACCCCACCACCTTCTCTCCCCCCTCCCCCTTCCCCCCCGTTCGCGTCAGCCGTCCTCTTCAGCTGTCCGGCCCTCGCTGTCCGCCGGTGTCGGGCGGAGGCGGCGCCACGCGGCCGGTGCGGCGCCGAACAGCACCGTGAGGCCGATCGCGGCGGCCACCCCCTGCCAGGGGTCGCGGAAGAGGGAGCCGCCCAGCAGGCCGATCAACTGGTACGTCGCCGCCCAGGCCAGGCAGGCCGGGAGGTCGCCGCGGGCGAAGCGCCGGGGTGGCATCGCGGCGAGCAGACAGGCCAGCATGATCGGGATCCGGCCGGCCGGGATCAGGCGGGAGACCACCAGCACCAGCACGCCGTGCTCCCGCAGCCGGTGTTGGGCCTGCGTCAGGTGTTCCGGTGCGGCGCGGGCCCGTAGCCGGGCCAGCCAGCGCGAACCGTTGCGGGAGCGGAAGCCGCGCCGCCCGAGCCAGTACAGACCCAGGTCCCCGAGGAACGCGGCGCACGACGCGACCACGAAGACGAACAGCAGGGCGAGCGGCGAACTGTGGTGGAAGGCGACCGCCGCGGCCGAGCTGACCACCGCGCCGGTGGGGACGACGGGCACCAGTGAGCCCAGCACCACCAGGAGGAACAGCGACGGGTAGCCCACCGCCTGCTGGGTCGCTTCCGGCGGGACGTGGGCGAGCACCTGGTGGAGGTCGTCAGCCAGCGTCGTGCCGTTCAACATCGTGCCGTTCAACATCGAGCCGTTCAACGTCGCGCCGTTCAGAGTCGTGCCGTTCAACATCGTGCTGCTCAGCGTCGTGCCGGCCGGTGTGGTCCCGTCCGGTGTGGTCCCGGTCAGTGTCGTGCTGGCCAGTGTCGCGGCGGTCAGTGCGCTTCCGGTGGGCGTCATCGGGTGATCCTCGGACGCACCGACTCGCCGTGCCCGAGCCGGTGCACCGTGATCTCCGGCGCGACCAGCGCGGTCTGCCGCTCGAACTCCTGGCCCGGCGCGTGGAACTCGTGAGGCCGCACGGCGTCCAGTCCGATCGGCCAGTACGTGCCGTAGTGCACCGGCACGGCGCTGCACGGTGCCAGCCGGGCGGCGGCCACCGCGGCCCGCCGGGCGTCCAGATGACCGTGGCCGAGGAACGGTCCCCAGCCGCCCACCGGCAGCAGCGCCACCTCGCACGGCCCGACCTCGTCCGGCAGTTCCGGGAACAGCCCGGTGTCGCCGGCGAAGTAGGTGCGGGCCGTGCCGTGGATGACGTAGCCGAGGGCGGGGACGCGGTGCGGCCCGTAGGGGAGCCGGCGGCCGTCGTGCGCGGCGTGCACCGCGCGGATGGTCAGAGTGCGGGGGGTGGTCGTGCCGGCAGGGCCCACGACGGTGGTGCTCGGACCTGCGGTCGGGGACTCCAGGGCCGGGCTGATGGGGCACTCCTCACCC
The DNA here is from genome assembly GCF_042886435.1 of Streptomyces sp. NPDC058000. NCBI lineage: Bacteria > Bacillati > Actinomycetota > Actinomycetes > Kitasatosporales > Streptomycetaceae > Streptomyces > Streptomyces sp. NPDC058000. Next base: position 394,634 of record NZ_JBHVQS010000002.1, on the reverse strand, counting down.
GGCCGCAGTTCGATGACCGGCAGGCCCCTGGCCGCCGCCACCCGGCGCAGGCCCGGTACGGCGGCCGGCGCGCCCTGCGGCACGATCAGCCGGGTGCCGGGGGCGAGCCGGGCCAGCGAGGCCGGGTGCAGGTGGTCGGCGTGCAGGTGGGAGATCAGGACCGCGTCGGCGCGGGCCGCCTCGGGCGGTGGCAGTGCGCCCCGCCGGCGGCGCAGGTGGGCGAGCCGGGCCACGAACAGCGGGTCGGTCAGCATCCGTACACCGGAGTCCTCGACCGTCACGGTGGCATGTCCCCACCAGGTGACCTCCACCGACACGCTCCGTCCACCTCCCGGCCAGGCCGGCCGCTTGCCGCCCCGACGTCCGATGTGCCTGTAGCCGCTCCGTGCCCGCGGCCGCTGTTCCCGCTCAGAGGCTGCGCAGATGGGCGTGGTCGGGATGCCGTCGCCGATGTTGCGCAGTTGCTAGTTGCGTCACAGGGTGCGTAGGGCGCCGCCATCGATGTGGATCATGGTGCCCGTGATGTAGGACGCTGTCGGCGACAGGATGACAGCAGCCATGCGGCCGAACTCCTCCGGCGTGCCGTAGCGGCGCAGTGGGATTTCGGCTGTCCGTTCGGCGCGTGCTCGCTGCGGATCGTCGTTGGCCTGCTCCAGGCTTTTGAGGCGATCGGTTGCTATGGAGCCGACGACGAAGCCGTTGACTCTGATGCCACGCGGCCCGAGCTCATCGGCCAGTGTCTTGGCTGCCATGGCGAGCCCTGGGCGTAGGCCGTTGGACACGCTCATGTTCGGCCAGGGGGACTTCACTGACAAGGACAGCACAAAACCGATCGCCCCGTCAGGCGGGAGTACTGGTGCGGCGGTGCGGGCGAAGCGCAACGCGCCGAGGAAGACCGACTCGAAGGAGTCCCGCCATTGGTCATCCGTAATCGTGGTGATCGGGCCGGTGGGCGGCCCGCCTACGCTGATCAGTACGCCGTCCAGGCGGCCGAACCGATCAAGGGCGGCGGCTACCAATTGGTCGGCGGCCTGGACGTCGGCATTGTCGGCGGCTATGCCCAGGGCGTGTTCCGGGCCGCCCAACATCGCCACAGCCTCGTCCACCGCGTCCTGGCTGCGCGAGGAGACGACCACCCGAGCCCCCTCGGCAACCAGAGTGCGGGCGGCGGCCAACCCAAGGCCCTTGGTCCCGCCGGTGATCAGGAAAACTCTGTCGTAAATCCTCAAGTCCATGGATTCTCCACCGTGTTCGGGAGCGAAGATCGCTCCGGGCTTGTGCCACCACCTGAGTTAAGCCCCGCACCATCCCGCATTGCAAGAACTGCATCTCACCATACGGGCGTGGGGTCTACGGGCGACGGGCGGGGCGATGAATCCAGCGGTAGTCGGCCCAAGAGCGACGGATGAGACTGCGGATGGTGATGAAGGCATCCGCAAGGTCCTTACCGCTCCCCACCTACCGGTCCCTGCCGGTCCCTACCGGTCCTCCCTCATCGCTCGGGAAACAGGTGCCGGGGCCACCACCCACTCGCCGTCCCTCCGGCGCGGCACCGCCCACCGCACCACGCCCCCCCCGGCAACGCCCGCACCCCGCCACAGCTTTATGACACCCGACCCCTCTATGACACCCGGCCGCTTTATGACCCCCAGGCGTTTTATGACACCCGCCCGCTTTGATGACACCCTTGGCCGGAATGCCCGCCCGGCCGGTGCGGCGGGCCGGAGTGCGGAGGACGGGACGGCGTGCGGACCGCGCGGTGGAAGGCCCTCGGCGGCGCCCTCCTGAGGGTGCTGGCCGTCTGGGTGGTCTCCAGTCTGACCTTGCTCGCCCTGGCCGTGGTGCTGCCCGACTTCCGGCTCCAGGCCGCCGGCGGTGACAGTCTCACCCGCACCGCGTTCACCGCGGTGCTCGGCGCCGGCGCGTTCGGCCTGCTCAGTGCCCTGGTGTGGCCGCTGCTGGTGCGCGCGTTGCTGTTGGTGCCGGCGCTGGTGCTCGGGTTGTTGGTGTTCTTCCTCAACGGTTCGTTGCTGCTGGTCGCGCTGGACGTGATTCCGGAGGGGCGGGGGCAGACCACGCCGGAGACCGCGGTGATCGTCGCGGCGGTGATGTCCGCGGCGTCGTCGGCGACCTCCACCTTCCTTGCGGTGCGCAACGACGAGGCGTACCGGCGCCGGCTGGTGCGGCTGGCCGGCCGGCGCGGGAGGCGGGCCGGTGCGGACCGCGGACCGGCCACGCCGGGGACGGTCTTCCTCCAACTCGACGGCGTCGGCCACGACGTCCTGCGGGCGGCGACCCGCGGCGAGCGGCCGCTGATGGCGCACGTCGCCCGCTGGATCGACACCACCCACCGGCTCACCCCGTGGCACACCGACTGGTCCAGCCAGACCGGCGCCAGTCAACTCGCCATCCTGCACGGCAGCAACGAGGACCTGCCCGCCTTCCGCTGGTACGAGAAGGAGTCCGGCGACCTCATCGTCAGCAACCGGCCCAGCAGCGCCGCCGAACTCCAGCGCAGGGCCGTCGCCCGCACCGGCGACGAGGGGCTGCTCGCGTACGACGGCGCCAGCCGCGGCAACCTCTTCAGCGGCGGCGCCGACCAGGTCGCCCTGGTCATGTCGGTGGCTGCCCGGCGCGGCCGGTACAACCGCTCCCGGGCCGGCTACTTCGCGTACTTCTCCGACCCGGCCAACGCCACCCGGACCGCGGTCTCGTTCGGCGCCGAGGTCCTCCGGGAGATCGGCCAGGCGCTGCGCAGCCGCTGCCGCCGCGAGCGCCCGCGGGTCAAGCGCGGCGGCCTCTACCCGGTCATCCGGGCCTTCGCGACCGTCGTCGAGCGGGACGTGGTGGTGGCGGCCGTCGTCGGCGACATGCTGGCCGGCCGTACGGCGGTCTACGCCGACCTGGTCGCCTACGACGAGGTGGCCCACCACTCGGGGCCCACCCACCGCGACACCCACCAGGTACTGCGCCGACTCGACCGGTGCATCGCGCTGATCGCCGAGGCGGCCCGGCACGCGCCCCGGCCGTACCGGATCGTGCTGCTCTCCGACCACGGCCAGAGCCCCGGCGCGACCTTCCGGGACCGCTACGGGCTGACCCTGGGCGACCTGGTCCGCGCCGGGTGCGGGCTGCCGGTCCGCCGGCGGGCCGGGCGCACCCCCAGCGGCGCCGAGGCCCGGGAGGCCGCGCGGGCGGCGCTGGGCCGGCCCGAGGGCGCGGCGGACGGGGACCGGCGCGGTGCGCACCCGGTCGTCCTGGCCTCCGGCAACCTCGGCCTGGTGTCCTTCCCGGACGTCCCCGACCGGATCACCCGCGAGGAGTTGGACAGCCGCCACCCGGCGTTGCTCGGCACCCTCGCCGGCCACCCGGGCGTCGGCTTCGTCCTCGTCCGGTCGGCCGTGCACGGCGCGGTGGCGCTGGGCCCGGACGGCGGTGAGCACCACCTCGACACCGGGCGGGTCATCGGTGCCGACCCGCTGGCGCCCTTCGGGCCCGGTGCGGTCGACGCGGTCCGCCGCACCGATCGGTTCCCGCACGTCGCCGACCTCATGATCAACTCCGCCTGCGATCCGGCGACCGGCGCGGTGCACGCCTTCGAGGAACAGATCGGTTCGCACGGCGGGCTGGGCGGCCCGCAGAGTCGGCCCTTCCTCCTCTGGCCCGCGGAACTGACCCCGCCGGTTCCCGACGGGGCGCCGCTGACCGGCGCCGAGCAGGTCCACCAGGTGCTGCGCCGCTGGCTGCGGGAGGTGGACGGCCCGCAACTGCCCGTCGGCGCGGCGGCGGAGGAGCCGCACCGGCCGCCCGAACCGGAGCCCAACGGCCTGCGGCGCAAGTCCGGCCCGCCCGAAGGCGCCTGCGCACCGTAGCGACGTCCTACGGGCCGCGTTGTGCACCTCGTCCCGGCACGGCTGAAAGGGACCCCACCCGGACCGCGTCCGCCGCACAGCGGTGACCGCAGCCGCCAGGACGACGTTCGCGGGCACCCAGCGGGCACCCAGCGGGCACCCAGCGGGCACCCAGCGGGCACCCAGCGGGCACCCAGCGGGGCCGAGGACCGCTCGCCGGTTCGGGCATCGTCCGTCCGGCAGTCACGCGCCGCCACCGAAGATATTCGCCCGGCCGGCGGGGCTGACAGGACGATTCGCGGCGATTTTGAGCGGTGCGCGCCGCCGGTGACGATAGGCCCAGCCGGCACCCCGGCGAGCCAGCACGATGAGAGACGCGTCACACACCATGCACCGCGATCCCACCGCAGAGGCCACCCCTACCGCCTCTGACCTGCACGATTCATCAAAGCGTCCGTTCCGGATGAACTTGATGACCGCTACCGCCCTGGTGATGGGCAACATCATCGGCGGCGGCATCTTCCTGCTGCCGGCCTCGGTCGCCCCGTTCGGCACCATCAGCCTGGTCGCCTTCGGCGTCCTCACCCTCGGGGCGATCTCGCTCGCCCTGGTCTTCGGGCGGCTCGCCCAGCGCCACCCGGACACCGGCGGGCCCTACGTGTACGCCCGCGAGGCGTTCGGCGACTTCGCCGGGTTCCTCTCCGCCTGGTCGTACTGGACGATGACCTGGGTCAGCAACGCCGCGCTGGCGGTGGCCGCCGTCGGCTACGTCCACGTGCTCCTCCCCGGCCACGCGTCCCGGGGCGTCGACCTGATGGTGGCGCTGGGCGCGCTGTGGCTGCCGGCCCTCGCCAACCTCGCGGGCACCCGGTACGTCGGCGTGGTCCAACTGGTCTCCACGGTCCTGAAGTTCGTGCCGCTGCTGTTCATCGCGGTCGTCGGACTGTTCTTCTTCGACCCGCACAAGCTCGGGGCTTTCCACGAGGGCGGCGGCAGCACCCTCGGCGGGCTGTCCGCGGCGGCCGCGATCCTCCTCTACAGCTACGTGGGCGTGGAATCGGCCGCGATGAGCGCCGGCGAGGTCCGCGACCCCGAGCGCAACGTGGGCCGGGCCACCGTCCTGGGCACCATCGGTGCCGCCGTCGTGTACCTCCTGGGCACGGTGTCGGTCTTCGGCACCGTCCCCCACGACAAGCTGGTCAACTCCAAGGCGCCGTTCTCCGACGCCGTGGACGCGATGTTCGGCGGTCACTGGGGCGGTACGGTCATCGCGGCCGCCGCCGTGATCTCCATCGTCGGCGCGCTCAACGGCTGGACGCTGATGAGCGCCCAGTCCCCGTACGCCGCCGCCAAGGACGGGCTCTTCCCGGCCGCCTTCCTCACCAAGCGGCGCGGGGTGCCGACCTTCGGCGTGCTCGCCGCCGCCGTGCTGGCCACCGCCCTCACCGTGATCAACTACTTCATCGGCAGCGGCGGCGTCTTCGAGATCCTGGTGCTGATCACCACCTTCTCGGCCACCGTTCCCTACCTCCTCGCCGCCGGCGCGCAGATCTACTTCCTGCTCAGCGGCCGCCGCGACCGGGTCCGTCCCGGTCGCTTCGCCCGTGACCTGGCCCTCGCGCTGATCGCCTTCGGCTTCACCTTCTGGCTGGTGGCCGGCGCCGGCTACGCGGCGATCTACCAGGGCGTGCTGTTCCTCTTCGCCGGGATCCTGGTGTACGCGCTGATGGCGGCCCGCCGCTCGGCGGACCGCCAACGCCGGGCGGACGCGGCCGCGGACGCTTCCGAGGAGCCGGCGGCGGAGGCATCCGAGGCCGCCCCGGCGGAGCCGGCCGTGAGCGCCGGCGCCGCGGCGAACTAGCCGCCCCGACCGGCCCCGCCCGGACCGTACTGCCCCTGGCCGCACTGCTGCGACCAGGGGCATTACTTTGCACGTAATCGACCCGCGCCCGCCGCTCCGGCAGAGTCGAGGCATCGGTTCACGGACCGGCGCACTCCGGCCCGTGAACCGGTGCTGACACTGCTGACACCCCGTCAGTCATGTGTCGGCCGGATGCCAACCGGATGCCAACCGGATTCGCGCCGGATGCGTACCGAGTCCGGTTCGGATCCGAACCGGATGCGTACCGGATACCCGACGGATATCGCCAGGAGTTCGAGATGTCACAGAACGTGCAGCAGGGTTCCCCCGAGCAGGCCATCGACCACGCGGCCGCCGTCGAGCGGTACCTGGCGGCGTGGAACGCCACCGAGGAGGGCGCGCGGGACAAGGCCGTCGCCGCGGCCTTCACCGAGGCGGCCACCTACACCGACCCGCTGGCCGACGTCGCCGGGCAGGACGGGCTCGCGGCGTTGATCGCCGGGGCGCACCAGCAGTTCCCGGGCTTCGTGTTCCGGCCGCTGGGTGCGGTGGACGGGCACCACGACATCGCGCGGTTCGGCTGGGAGCTGGTCGCGCCGGACGGGTCGGCGCCGGTCGCCGGGTTCGACGTGGTGCGGCTGGCCGGGGACGGCCGGATCGCGTCGGTGCTCGGCTTCCTGGACCGCGTACCGGCGGCCTGAAACGTCCTTACTCGGCCACTTTCCGTAGATGCGCGGCCGTTTCGGGGTCGGCGGGCAGGAACGCCTCCAGCGCCAGCTCCGAAACGGTCACGTCCATCGGTGTGTTGAAGGTGGCGATGGTGGAGAAAAAGGACAGCACCGTGCCGCGGTGCTCGATCACCAGCGGCAGGGCGAACGGCGGGTGTTCGCCCGTGGTCGCGGGCTCCCGTCCGCCGTCCGGCAACGGGTAGGAGCGGAGCTCGTCGTGCAGCGCGCGCAGCGGTGCCGACCTCATCAGCGCCAACTGCCGGTCCAGTTGGGCGAAGAGATGCTCCCGCCACTCCAGGAAGTTGTGGATGCGGGGGGCCATGCCGCGCGGGTGGAGGGTGAGCCGCAGGGCGTTGACCGGCGGCCGGAGCAGTTCCGGATCGACGCCGTCCAGCAGCACGCCGAGGCCCTGGTTGGTCGCCTGCACGTGGTACATCCCGTCGACCACCAGGGCGGGGTACGGGTCGTAGCCGGCCAGCAGCCGCTCCATGCCGGCCCGGAGCGCGGACATCGACGGGTCGTCCAGCGGGGTCTCCGGGAAGGCGGGGGCGTAACCGGCCGCGATCAGCAGGGCGTTGCGCTCACGGACCGGTACGTCGAGGTGTTCGGCCAGCCGCAGCACCATCTCCTGACTCGGGCGGGAGCGGCCGGTTTCGATGAAGCTGATGTGGCGGGCCGAGGAGTCGGCGCGCAGTGCCAGTTCCAGCTGGCTGATCCGGCTCCGGTCGCGCCATTCCCGCAACAGGGTGCCCACACCCGTGGTTTCCGGCGCGGACGCCGTAGCAGTCGTCATGGGGGCGACGGTAGCCGACCTGCCAGGCGTTACCTGCGGTAACTTCGGCGTTCGGCGGCCGGCGCAGCGGCCCGCGGCGCACCGGCCGCCCCACCCGCCCCCGGTGGCCGGACGCGGAACCGCCCCCGGCATGCCAGGCTGGAACTGCCGCGACCCCAGCGGCGGCGACCGGCACACGGCGGGAGGCGTCATGAACGCGCAGGTGGAACCACTCGACGACGCGGAGATCGAGGACCGCCTCATCGATCTCCCCGGCTGGACGGTCGACAGCGAGCGGCTGAACCGCAGCTACCGCTTCGACCGGCACTTCCAGGCCGCCGCGATGGTCATCCACATCGCCCAGATCCAGGAGGAGTTGGGCCACCACGCCGACCTGACCCTCACCTACAACCAGGTCACCGTCGCGGTCAACACCCACAGCATCGGTGGCCGGATCACCCACCTCGACTTCGGCCTGGCCCGCCGCATCGAGGAGATCGCCGCGGGCCACGGCGCCCGCTGACCGGCCCGCAGTCAGCTCGGACGGCGCGGCCTGACGACCCGCCCGGCCCGCGCCAGCTCCACGTTGAACTGCGCACCGGACAGCAGCGACAGGTTGGAGAACCACAGCCAGATCAGGAACACCACCGGCCCGGCCAGCGACCCGTACAACCGGTTGAAGGTGCCGACGTACGACGCGTAGAACGCGAAGCCCGCCGACGACACCAGCCACAGCAACACCGCCAGCACCCCGCCCGGCCCGGCCCGCCGCACCCCGCGGGAATACGGCGGCCCGGACCGGAACAGCACCATCGCCAACACGGTCGCCAACACCAACAACAGCGGCCACTGGAACACGTTCCACAGCGTCTCGCCGACCTCGCCGAACCCCAGCGCCCGGCCCAGCGCGGTCGCGACCGGACCACTCACCAGCAGCGCCACCGCACTGCAGATCAGCAGCGCCATCAGCAGCAGCGAGGTCACGATGATCCGCGGCGCCTTCCGCCACGGCGGCCGGTCGTCCTTCGTCCGGTGCATCGCGTGCAGCGCCCGCCGGAACACCGCCAGATAACTGCACGACGACCACAGCGCACTGACCGCCGCACCGCCCACCACCACCCAGGCAGCGGTGCGCTGGTGCGCCATGACCACCAGCGCGTGCCGGACCGTCACCCCCGACTCGGCCGGCGCGATCGAGCTGAGCCGGTTGATCAACTGCTCGGTACCGGCCGGATCGGCCAGCCCGATCAGCGAGATGGTGAGGATCGCCGACGGCAGCAGCGCCAGCACCGAGTAGTACGTCAGGCTCGCCGCGTAGTCCGTTACGTCGTCGTGCCAGACGGACAGCGGCGTCCGGCGCAGCGCCGTGCGGTACCGCCTCCAGCGCGACCGGCCGGCCGGGAGCTTGGGCCCGGTCCGCACCGGGGCCGTGGACGGTGCGGCCTCAGCCCCCATGCCGGACCTCCGCCGCCCCGGTCCGCCGCCGCCCGACGCCCGCCATACCGCTCCCGCCCATGTCGCATCCGTCCTCTGTGCCGTACTGGTCCGGCATCGTCCCGGTCCCCGGTCCTGCATCATGCCCCGGCGCGGCGGCCGCCAGCGACGAGAGGGCCGCCCGGTCGCCCGGCGGGCGCCGCCGCGGCCACGTCAGCCGAACGGCAGGGCCCGCCACGGGGACGCCGGATCCTGCGTCAGCACCCGGTGGAGGTGCACCGCCTCGGCGTACGCCGGCCCGAACCAGCCGTTGTCGAACGCCAGCGCCCGCCCCAGCGCGTAGCCCGCGGCGAACTCCTCCCACGAGCCGTAGACCTCCGCGGCCCGGGCCGCCACCCGCGTCACCGCCTGCTCGGCCTGCGGCGGCGCGCACAGCTGCGCGCCCAGGCCCCAGCGGACCAGGCCCACCGCATGCGCCAGGTCCAGCGCGGCCAGCGACCCCACCCGGCCCTCGGCCGGCAGCAGCCCGTCCGTCCGGAACCGCGCCTCGTACCGGTCCACCAGCTCCGGGACCGCGGGCGCCGCACCACCGTCGGCCGGTGCGTCCCCGGCGGACCCCGTGCCGGACCCCCCGGCGCGGGCGCGCAGCGCCGCCTCGATCTCCGCCGGCACGAACTGCCCGCCGAGCAACTGGTCGAACCGCTGCTGCCAGCTCACCGGATCGACCACCGACCACTGCGCGCGCAGCGTCTCCGCGTCCGTCGAGTAATCCAGGAACGCCGTCCCCAACTCGTTCCAGGGCACGCTGTGGTGCACTGCGAGCGGCGCCCCGCAGGCCAGTCCCTGCGCCACCGGACCGTGCAGCGGCCCTCCGTGGAGGGTGACCAGCAGCCCGCCCGGCCGCACCCCCACCTGCGCCCGCATCCGCAGCCAGCCGGCGCGGTGGGCCGGCGTCGCGAACAGGTACGAGGCGAACGGAGTGCCCGGATTGATCGCCAGCCGCCACTTGTCGTTGGGCCAGTCCTGGGCCAGCTCCTCGACCGAGACCCGGTCGAAAAACCGCTGCGGTTCCCAGGGCGGCAGCATGCCGCGCGTCAGCACGGGAATGCACTTACCGCCCGCCACCGGATCGTCGTAGACGGGCAGCGGATCCTGCCCCTGCTGCGGCACCGCCAGATACAGATCCTCACCGGCGATCGCCGCGACCTGTCGGTCCCCGTCCCCACGTGCCATTGCCTCGTACAGCCGCCGCTCGGTCTCCGTCGGCGGCATCCATCCCGGAGTACCCACAGGCCAAGACCCTACGGTGACCCCGCCCCCGGCCGGAACCAGGGGCCGCGGCCGGGCCGCCGGACCGGGCCGGCCGCTTGCCGGAGACCACCCCGTATCGGAGGCTCGATGCCATGAGCAGTCACGACCACCCCGTGCCCGGGCAGCTGCACCGCGCCGCCGACCAGGACGGCGCCGCCATCGACTGGGAAGTGCTCGGCCCGCACCTCGAACGGGGCGCCGCCATCCAGACGCCGCTCTACGAGCAGGCCGCCGCCTGGCTCCGCGCACTGCTCGCCCCCGACGGCCCCGACGATGGTCCGGCGGGCACGGTGACCGTCCGCCGCATCCTGGACGTCGGCAGCGGCCCCGGCGTCGTCAGCTGCCTGCTGGCCCGGGCCTTCCCGGACGCCGAGGTGTGCGCGGTGGACGCCACGGAGGCCCTGCTGGCCCGGGCCCGCGCCCGCGCCGGGCGGCTCGGGCTGGCCGACCGGATCCACACCCACTGCGCAGAGGTCCCGCAGGGCCTCGACTCGCTCGGCGGCGCCGACCTCATCTGGTCGAGCAAGGCGCTGCACCACATCGGGGACCAGCGCGGCGCGGTGGCCGCCCTCGCCGGCCACCTACGGCCCGGCGGACTGCTCGCGGTCTGCGAAGGCGGCCTCGCCCCGCGGTTCCTGCCGCGCGACATCGGCATCGGCCGCCCGGGACTCCAGGCCCGGCTGGACGCGGCCGCCGAGGACTGGTTCACCGACATGCGGGCCGCTCTGCCCGACGCCACCGACACCCTGGAGGACTGGCCCGCCTTCCTGGCCAACGCAGGTCTGCGCACGCCGCGCACCCGCAGCTTCCTGCTGGACCTGCCGGCGCCGCTCGCCGCCGACGTCCGGCACTACATCCAGGCCAATCTCAGCCGCGCCACCGAGCACTACGGCGACCAACTGGACCCCGACGACCTGAGCACCCTCACCCGACTCACCGATCCCTACGACCCCGCCGGCATCACCCGCCGCCCGGACGTCTTCCTGCTCTCCGCGCAGACCGTGCACACCGCCCGCGCGCAGGAGCAGCCGTAGCGCCGGCGGTCGACCGCCCGGTCAGCTGTGCTTGGTGGTGTATACGCAGACCACCACCAGCCCCGGCGACGGGAAGGTCGCCGTCGACGAAGGCGACCCGGTGCCGGCGGTCGGCGGCGGTGCCGGTGTGGGCGTCGGCGACGGTGTGGGCGGGCAGTGTCTGGACGGCGAGCCCGGGCCGCCGCCGTGCGGCCACGCGGCGGGCGACGGCTTCACCCGCGCCCCCTCGCCCCGGCCGCCCGCCGGCTCGGTGAACATCAGCGTCCCCGCACCCCCGGCCACCACCAGCACCGCCCATACGGCCACCATCCACCGCTTGGTCCGCCCCGACATCGCCAACTCCCCCTGGTTTCCCCGTCCGCGCACACCACCGGACGTCTCGTACCGCCGCTCGGACGCCCCGGACAGGCGAACGTCCCGGAATCCGAACGTGCGAACGTATGAGCGCGTCTGCCCGGATGGTATGCCGAGCGCCCCCGAGTGTCCGCGAGATCACCGAACCCGACCCGGACCCGGCCCCGAACACCGCCTGACGCACCATCAATTACGGCTCACCAAAGCCAAGTTGACGCACTATCTCGGCGTCCCGCGCAACGCCGAATCGACGTCACACACCGAAGACGAAGCCGGCGAAGACGACGACGATGACGACGAAGACGACGACGTGGCGCACCGTTGCCGTCCCGTCGGCGAGAGGGCCGTGCCGTCGGTGGGAGGGCCGTCCTCCGGCCTCACTCCATCGGCTTCGGGTGGATCATCGCGAAGACCGCGCCCTGCGGGTCGGTCACCACGGCCATCCGGCCGGCGATCATGTCGAACGGCTCCATGATCGCGCTGCCGCCGGCCGCGGCGACCTTGGCGACCGCCGCATCGGTGTCCGCCACCGCGAAGTACGTCAGCCAGTGCGAGGGCGTATCGGCCGGCAGGTGCTCCGGCATCGGCTGCATGCCGCCCACGGGACGGCCGTCCACCTGGAGCGCGTAGTAGTGCTCGGCGCCCTCCATCGTGGCGGATTCGATGCCGAAGGCCGCGCGGTAGAAGGCGGAAGCGGCCGACCGGTCGGTGGTGCTGAGCTCGTTCCAGATCAGCGCGCCGGTCTCGTTGACGACCCCGGCGCCCGGGAAGTCGAGCGGCTGCCAGACGCCGAAGACCGCCCCGGTCGGGTCGGCGGCGATGAACATCCGGCCGAGGGACATCACGTCCATGACGGGCATCAGCACGGTGCCGCCGGCGGACGCCACCGAACGTTGGCTGGCCTCCGCGTCGGCGCTGGTCAGATAGGTGGTCCAGACGGTCGGCGGGGCGGGTTGGTCGCCCATCGCGACCGCGGCCATGATGCCGGCCACGGGTTTCCCGTTCAGCTGGCAGACCGCATAACCGCCGGTCTCCGGAGGACCGATCTCCCCGGTCCAGCCGAGGAGGCCGGAGTAGAAGTCGATGGCGGCCTTCTGGTCGGGGGCCGCGAGATCGATCCAGCAGGGCGTCCCGGGTGCGTAGGGAGTGGTGACGTCGGGCATCGGTGCCTCCTCGGAGCGGAGTGGTAGCTGCCCAGCGGCAGCCGCCCCGGCGGCCGGTTCCGCTGCGGCCGCCCCTTTCCACATTTGCCGCCGCCCGCCGACCCCGCCACTCGGGGCCGCGTCCCGGCGGCCCGCTCCGGCGCGGCGCCACGCCGCCCACCGCCCCGGCCACCCGGGCCGCCCCGGCATACGGCGGCGCCGCCCGCCCCCGACGGGACGGACGGCGCCACACCGCACCACGCACGCGACACCGGGCCAGGCCCCGGGTCGGACACCCGGGGGAGGCGCCCCCAGGTCGCGCCGCGATCGAGCCTCAGGCCACCTCGAACGTGGCCGGGTCGGGGCCGAGGCGCTTACCGGAGTCCAGGCCGGCCAGGGCCGACAGGTCGGCGTCGTCCAGCTCGAAGCCGAAGACGTCGAAGTTCTCCCGGATCCGCGACGGGGTGGCGGACTTGGGGATGACCACGTTGCCGAGCTGGAGGTGCCAGCGCAGGACCACCTGGGCCGGGGTCTTGCCGTGCTTCGCGGCGATCTTGGCGATCGCCGCGTCCGCCAGCAGGCCCTTGCCCTGCCCCAGCGGCGACCAGGCTTCGGTCGCGATGCCGTGCCGGGCGTGGAAGGCGCGGGACTCGGCCTGCTGGAGCTGGGGGTGCAGCTCGATCTGGTTGACCGCCGGGACGACGGAGGTCTCGCCGAGCAGCCGCTCCAGGTGGGCGGGGAAGAAGTTGGAGACGCCGATGGCCTTGGCGCGGCCGTCCGCGTAGATCTTCTCGAACGCCTTGTACGTGTCGACGTAGGTGTCGCGGGAGGGCAGCGGCCAGTGGATGAGGTACAGGTCGACGTACTCCAGCCCGAGCTTGGCGAGCGAGGTGTCGAACGCGCGCAGGGTGGAGTCGTAGCCCTGCTCGGAGTTCCAGAGCTTGGTGGTGACGAAGAGTTCCTCGCGCGGGATGCCGGAGGCGGCGAGGGCTTTGCCGGTGCCCTCTTCGTTGCCGTAGATCGCCGCGGTGTCGATGCTGCGGTATCCGGCCTCAAGGGCGTGGCCGATGGCGGCGAACGCCTCGTCGTCGGGGATCTGCCAGACACCGAAACCGAGCTGGGGCATCGTGACGTCGTTGTTGAGCGTGATGGACGGAACCGTGCTCACGGGGGATTCGATCCTTACGTCGGCTTTCGTGTTCTGGGATGACAACGATCATCCGTCCCCGGACATTCCCGCGCACGCCGACGAACCCGCTGGCCGTTCACCCGCGCGCCCGGCCGGCGCTCTCCTGGGGTGTCGGCTCACCCCCGGTACAGCGCGTCCACCTCCGCCGCGTACGCCGTCTCGATCGCCTTGCGCTTGAGCTTCAGCGAGGGCGTCAGCAGGCCGTGCTCCTCGGAGAACTGGTTGGCCAGTATCCGGAACGTGCGGATCGACTCGGCCTGCGAGACCAGGGTGTTCGCGGCGACCACGGCGCGCCGGATCTCGGTCTCCAGATCGGGGTCGCGCACCAGGTCGCGCGGCGGCATCTCCGGCTTGCCGCGCATCGCCAGCCAGTGGGCGATCGCCTCCGGGTCCAGGGTGACCAGCGCCGAGATGAACGGCCGGTCGTTGCCGACGACGATGCACTGGGCGACCAGCGGATGCGCCCGCACCCGCTCCTCCAGCGGCACCGGCGAGACCGACTTGCCACCCGAGGTGACCAGGATTTCCTTCTTCCGGCCGGTGATCGTCAGATAGCCGTCCTCGTCCACCGAGCCGAGGTCCCCGGTGGCGAACCAGCCGTCCTGGAGCACCGCGTCGGTGGCCTTGGTGTCGTTGTGGTAGCCCTGGAAGATCTGGCCCCCGTAGAGCCAGATCTCGCCGTCCTCGGCGATGTGGATGGTGGTGCCGGGGACCGGTGTGCCGACGGTGCCGAAGCGGGTCCGCTCCGGCGGGTTCGCGGTGGCGGCCGCGGTGCTCTCCGTCAGCCCGTAGCCCTCGAAGATCCGCACGCCGGCGCCGGCGAAGAACAGGCCCAGCCGGCGTTCCATGGCCGAGCCGCCGGACATGGCGTGCCGCACCCGGCCGCCCATCGCCTCACGGACCTTGCTGTAGACCAGCTTGTCGAACAGCTGGTGCTGCAAGCGCAGCGCGGCGCTGGGGCCGGAGGCGGTACCGAACGCCTTGTGCTCCATTGCCTCCGCATGGCGGACCGCGACCTCGACCGCCTTGTCGAACGGGCCCGCCTTGCCGTCGGCCTCCGCCCGCCGCCGGGCCGCGGCGAAGACCTTCTCGAAGATGTACGGCACCGCCAGGATGAAGGTGGGGCGGAACGCCTGGAGGTCCGGGAGGAGCGCACGGGCCGAGAGCTCCGGCTGGTGGCCGAGCTTGACCCGGCCGCGGACCGCCGCGACCTGCACCATCCGGCCGAAGACGTGCGCCAGCGGCAGGAAGAGCAGGGTCGCCGCCTCGTCGCCCGGCTTGGAGCGGAAGACCTTGTCGTACCGGAGCACGATGTTGTCGGCCTCGGCCATGAAGTTGGCGTGGGTGATCACGCAGCCCTTGGGGCGGCCGGTGGTGCCCGAGGTGTAGATGATCGTCGCGACGGCTTCCGGGGTGACCGCCATCCGGTGCCGGTGCACCACCTCGTCGTCGATGTGCGCGCCGGCCGCGGTCAGCTCGGCCACCGGGTCGGCGTCCAGCTGCCACAACTTCCGCAGTTGGGGGAGCCTGCCGATGACCGAGCCGACGGTCATCGCGTGGTCCTCGTGCTCCACCAGGCAGGCCGACACCTCGGCGTTGTGCAGCATCCAGAAGACCTGCTCCGCCGACGACGTGGGGTACAGCGGGACGGACTGGGCGCCGATCGACCACAGTGCGTAGTCGAAGAGCGTCCACTCGTAGCGGGTGCGGGACATGATGCCGACCCGGTCGCCGAACCGGACGCCCTGGGCGAGGAGGCCCTTGGCGAGCCCGGTGACCTCGTCGCGGAACTGCCCGGCGGTGACGTTTCGCCACTGCCCGGCGGCGTCCTTACGTGCCAGCGCGGTCCGTCCGGGGTCGGATTCCGCGTTGTCGTACACCGAGTCGGCCAGCCCGCCGACCCGGGGCGCGGTCGCCAAAGGGGGGACGGTGAACTCGCGCAATGACCCAGCTCCTCGTGGTGCTTCTCACAAGGCCGCGACCGTACCCCACGGGGAAGGCGGGTGGGAGTGCGGTACCACGCCGCGGCGCCGGGGCAGCCGGAACCGGCCAGGCCGGGAAATCGGGTTACTTCGGGTAACCGCGGACATTACCCAGTCGATCCGTGGCCGGACGAACACCGTGCCGGGACCGGATCTGCACCGAATCTCTGCATCTGTCTCCACGTCAGAGCACGTCGGAGGGATATCCCGAGGCGCTGCGACGATCCGCGGGAGATTCTCGGGAGATCCCGGTCAGGCGCCGTCCGACCGGCCGACGCCGCCCGGGGAGGGTGCGGCGGGCCCGAGCGGTACGGCGGATTCCGCCCCGGACCCGGCCGTGATCCTCAGGACCGGCCCCAGGGCCGGGGCGTCTACGGGAGGTGCAGCCGGTCGCCGCCCGCCAGGATCGCCTCGGCCAGCGCCTCCGCCGGGCCGCGCGCCGCCCCCGCCCGCTCCCCGTGCAGCAGTACGAAGTCCACCCCGCCCAACTCCGGCAGCCCGGCCCGGGACGGTATCCGCACCAGGCCCGGCGGGATCATCCCGCGGGTGTGCGCCATCACGCCCAGCCCCGCCCGGGTCGCCGCGATCAGCCCGTTCAGGCTTCCGCTGGTGCAGGCGATCCGCCATTCCCGGCCCTGCCGCTCCAGCGCCTCCAGGGCCCGCGCCCGGGTCACCGCGGGTGGCGGGAAAACGACCAGGGGAACCGGCCGCTGCGGATCCAACCGCAGCCGCTCACCGCCCACCCACACCAGCCGGTCCCGCCACACCAGCCGCCCCTGCCGACCCTCCGGCCGCCGCTTGGCCAGGACGAGATCCAGCCGACCGGCGGCCAGCAACTCGTGCAGGGTGCCGGACAGTTCCACGGTCAGTTCCAGGTCCACCTCGGGGTGGTCCCGCCGGAACCCCTCCAGCACCTCCGGCATCCGCGTCAGCACGAAGTCCTCGGACGCGCCGAAGCGCAGCCGCCCGCGCAGCCCGGGTCCCGGCGAAGAAGCTCGCCGCCCGTTCGTTGGCCTCCAGGATGGTGCGCGCGAAGCCGAGCATCGCCTCGCCGTCCTCGGTGAGCTCCACGGCATGGGTGTCCCGCGCGAACAACCGCCGCCCGGCGGCCTCCTCCAGCTTCCGCACATGCTGGCTCACCGTGGACTGGCGCAGCCCCAGCCGGTGCGCGGCCTGGGTGAAACTCAGCGTCTGCGCCACGGCCAGGAAGGTGCGCAGCTGCGCGGGCTCGAACACGGACGACGCCTCCTCACGTGATGTCGCGCAGTATCGCGCGTTATCGCTCTTCATGATGACAGTCACCACAGTAAGAGGGGTTCCCGATTGCCGTTCCGCCCGGCAGTCTGGAGAGGGCACCGTCCATGCCACCGTCCGTGAGCCGTCGAACCCGAAGAGAGACCATGCGCCGCCCTGTGTTCCGCCTCCCCTCCTGGCTCCCCGTGGACGGTTACATCCTCGCGTTGCTCGGCACGGTCGGGCTGGCCGCCCTGCTGCCGGCCCGCGGCGCCGCCGCCACCGTCGCCGACGGCGCCTCCACCGGGGCCGTCGCCCTGCTGTTCTTCCTCTACGGGGCCCGGCTCTCCACTCGGGAGGCGATGGACGGACTGCGGCACTGGCGCCTCCATCTGACCACTCTGGCCTGTACGTTCCTGGTCTTCCCGGTGCTCGGCCTGGCCGCCCGCGGCCTGGTTCCCCTGGTGCTCCCGCCCGCCCTGTACACCGGCCTGCTGTTCCTGTGCCTGGTCCCGTCGACGGTCCAGTCCTCCATCGCCTTCACCTCCATCGCCCGCGGCAACGTGGCGGCGGCGATCTGCGCCGGCTCGTTCTCCAGCATCGTCGGGATCGTCATCACCCCGCTGCTGGCGGGACTGGTGCTGTCCGGCAACGGCGGCGGCTTCTCCGCGCACTCCCTGGTGTCGATCGTCTGCCAGCTGCTGCTCCCGTTCCTCGCCGGGCAGTTGCTGCGGCGCTGGGTCGGAGGGTTCCTCATCCGGTACAAGAAGGTCCTCGGGTACGTCGACCGCGGCTCGATCCTGCTGGTCGTCTACGCCGCGTTCAGCGCCGGCATGGTGCAGGGCATCTGGCACCAGGTCTCCCCGCTGCGGCTGCTGTGCCTGCTGGGTGTGGAGGCGGTGCTGCTGGCGGCCATGCTGACGGCCACCTCGTACGGCTCGAAGAAGCTGGGCTTCCCGCGCGCCGACCGGATCGCGATCACCTTCGCCGGCTCCAAGAAGAGCCTGGCCGCCGGGCTCCCGATGGCCAGCGTCCTCTTCGGCGCCCAGGCGGGGCTGGCGGTGCTGCCGCTGATGGTGTTCCACCAGATGCAGCTGATGGTGTGTGCGGTGCTCGCCAAGCGGTACGCGGCGCAGTTGGACGCCGACGGGCAGCCGGTGGTCGGGTCCGGTGGCTCCGGACCCGACCCGTCCGGTCAGCGGCCGCCGTCCACCCGGTCCAGCGGGAGCCCGAGCACCAGCGGGCCGGCCACCGAGGCGTCGCCGCCGCGCACGCGGGAGAGTTCGGCGTCGGTCAGGGCCCGGCGGTAGACCCGGACCTGGGCCAGCGCACCGGTGAACTGGGCCCGGCCGTCCGGCCGCTGGCCCAGGTGCACGCCGAACACCGAGGTGCTGCTGACCGATCCGGGGACGTCGGCGGTGGCGGCGGCCGCGGTGCCGTCGACGGTCAGCAGGAGTCGGCCGCCGGTGCGGCGCAACGCCAGGTGGTGCCAGTTCCCGTCGTTGTCGGCGCTGCCGGTGGCGACCTGGGCGGTGGCCGGCGGCCGGGCGCCGGCCACCGCCGTGAGGTGCGCGGTGATCCGGCCGTGCGCGGGGTCGCCCTCGATCGCGACCTGCGGGGAGCGGCTGCCCACCCCGCCCATCCACAGCAGCGGTTGTTCGCCGGTGGTGGCGCGGTAGCGGAACCACAGGGTGCAGGTGAAGTCCCGGCTGCCCAGCGGGAGCGAGTCGCGGTAGGGGAGGCGCACGGCGTCGTCGGTGCCGTCGAAGGAGAGCGCGCGGCCGAAGGGGCCGTCGGTGAGCCGGGCGCCGCCGAGGACCAGGGCCGGCCGGGCGCCGCGGGCCAGGTCGGGGGTGGTCGGGTCCGGGCCGCGGCGCGGGCCGAGCCACTGCTCGGTGAAGCGGGCGAAGCGGATCTCGTCCCGGGCGTCGGCGGCACCGCCCTCGTAGAGCAGGCCGGTGACGGTGGGGGAGACGGCGACCAGGTCGGAGTAGCCGGACCAGTCGGCGGTGACCCGGGCGCCCCGGTCCACGCCCTCCCAGGTGCGGCCCTCGTCGTAGGAGGAGCGGATGGTCATGGTGCGGCGGCGGTCGGGGTCGGCGGGTGCGGCGAGCAGGGTGCGGCTGCGGCCGCCGGCGGCCGACGAGCGCGGCAGGCGCAGCGCCGACGCCTGCACCATCGGGGCGTAGAGGTCGGGGATCGCGCGGAACGGGGCGGTGAAGGAGTCCCCGCCGTCCCGGCTGACCGCGGCGGTGCGGTTGCCGAGGTCGGTGCCGTCCTGTTCGCGGCCGTTGACGTAGATCGAGCCGTCGGCGCGTTCCAGGAGCGTCATCTCGGACGGCTTCTGGCGGAAGGTGCCGTCCGGTGCGAGCGGCCAGCTGTCCAGCGCGCCCACCTTCCAGGTGGTGCCGTCGTCGTCGCTGTGGACGAGGGCGGCGTGGTTGGCGGTGATCCGGTTGCCCGCGTAGCTCTCGGCGTTGACGCCGAAGACCAGGCGCCCCGGGTGCCGCCCGTGGGTGAGCTGGATGCCGTGCACCGGGCCGGTGGCGTACCAGGAGTTCCACTGCCGGGGGCGGAGGCTGCGGGTCAGGTCGCGGGGCGCGGACCAGGTGGCGCCGTCGTCGTCGCTGTATTGGAGGTGCGGGGTGCGGTCGCAGGGGACGTCGCAACTGAGGCCGTCGGCGCGGCCCTTGTTGTAGGTCTCGGCGAGGACGATCCGGCCGGTGCGGCGGTCCACGAGGGGCGCCGGGTTGCCGTGGGTGTCCCCGTTGCCGTGGTTGACGACCTGGAGGGGGCCCCAGGTCCGGCCGCCGTCGGTGGAGCGCTTGACGACGAGGTCGATGTCGCCGGCGTCCCCGCAGTCGTGCACCCGGCCCTCGGCGAAGGCGAGGAGGGTGCCCCGGACGGTCCGCACGATGGCGGGTATACGGAAGCAGAAGTAGCCCTTCTCGTAGGCCGCTTTGAAGAGGACCTGCTGGTCGAAGCCGCCTGAGGGGGCGTCGGTTGCGGCCCGGGCGGGGGCGGTCGCCAGGGCGGCGAGTGCCGTGGCGGTCAGCGCGGCGACGGCTGCCGGGGCGCGGCGGCGCCGGGGTCTGCGGCGGGGGCGGGGGTGCGCGCGGAGATCTGACGTCATGGTCCGGCCTGCCCTTCGAGGCATCGGGTCGGGTCATCAGGACATCCAACGTCCTATGTGCAGATGCGACGGAAGCTACTGCCGTGCGGTGGGTGCGACAAGGAGCCTGCGTCGGTTCTCCGCGCCCGGCCCGGAATTCACTCTCCCGGGCCGGGGGCGCTGCGCCGTGTGCGCCACCTGGGGCCGGTGGGGCAACTGGGTGCGGCCCGGCAGGCCGGCCCGCACTCCTGGCGCGTCACGGCCGCAGCACCACCTTCCCGAGGTTGGCCCGCGCCTCGATGATCTCGTGCGCCTGCGCGGCGTCGGCCAGCGGCAGTTCGGCATGGACCGCGGCCCGCAGCCGGCCGGCCCCGGCCAGCTCCCACAGCTGCGCCCGGTGCTGCTCGTACCGCTCCCGGTGGACGGTGGCGAAGCGTCGCATGGTCAGCCCGGTGATGGTCTTCGCGCCGGCCAGCAGCTCGTACGCGGGGACCGTGCCGCCACCGGAGTTGAAGAAGATCAGCCGCCCGCCGGGCGCGAGGGCGGCCAGTGCGCGCGGCAGCAGCTCCCCGCCCACCCCGTCCAGCACGATGTCGACCGGCTCGCCCCAGGACTCCTGGTCGTAGGTGACCACCTCGTCGGCGCCCAGCCCGTACAGGAACTCCGCCTTGGCCGGTGAGCTGACCGCGGCCACCACCCGCGGTACGCCCTGGAGCTTCGCCAGTTGGACGGCGAGGTGCCCGGTGCCGCTGGCCGCGCCGGTGATCAGCACGGACTCGGTGCCGGACGGTGCGGCGGTGCTGAGCGCGGCCAGCGCGACGTGACCGCTGCGCACCAGTGCCACCGCCTGTACCGCGCTCGCGCCGTCGGGGATGCGGCTGGCCAGGGAGGCGGGGGCGAGGGCGAGTTCGCCGTAGGAGCCGGTGAGGGTGAGCGAGGTGACCCGGTCGCCGACCGCGAAGCCGGTGACGTCCGGACCCAGCGCGATGACCTCGCCCGCGATCTCGCCGCCGATGACACCGGGCAGCGGATCGCCGCCGCCCTTGCCGTCGCCGCGCACCCGGCGCACCGACGGCAGGGTGACGCCGATCGCCTCGGTGCGGACGAGGAGTTCGCCGGGGCCGGCGGTCGGGTCCTCGGCCTCCTCCAGGCGCAGGACTTCGGGGCCGCCGTAGGCATGGAATCGGACACGGCGCACGGGCCGTCACCTCCGGGGGAACGGGCCGCACTGCGGCCGGTTTCATTGGATGCCCCAACGATAAACAGAAACCATTGGGGCTGCCAATGGTTTTTCGTTGGCAATCCCTACGTTGGTGGAACCCATGGATTTCTGGGTACGGTGCCCCCATGGCCGACACCCCCGCCCCCTACGCCCCCAGCCCCATCCGCGCCCTCCCCAGCTGGCTGCTGGGCCGCGCCGCCGCCCGCGGCCACCGGCTCGTCGCCGAGGCACTCGCCACCGAGGGCATGCGGATGATGCACCACGCCGTGCTCGCCGCGGTCGCCGAACTCGGCCCCGTCTCCCAGGCGGAACTAGGCCGGACCGTCGGCATCGACCCCAAGGACATCGTCGCGGTCGTCAACGACCTCCAGAAGGACGGGCTGGTCACCCGCACCCCCGACCCCAGGGACCGGCGGAAGAACGCCATCGAGATCTCGGCGGAGGGGGAGCGGCGACTGCGCCGCACCCAACGGCTCGGCGACGAGGCCAACGCCGAGCTGACCGCCGCGCTCGACGATGAGGAGCGCGCGCAACTGGTCGCCCTGCTGACCCGGATCGTGGCGCCGGGGGAGTGAGTCGGGGCGCGCGCCGGGCGGCCTCAGTCCGTGGCGGCCGCCGCGTCCAGCGCCAACCGGTGTGCGCCCGCGTAGACGTTCATCGACCTTCCGCGCAGGAAGCCGACCAGCGTCAGTCCCGTCTCGACGGCGAGGTCGACGGCCAGCGAGGACGGTGCGGAGACCGCGGCCAGCACCGGTATGCCGGCCATCACGGCCTTCTGCGCCAGCTCGAACGAGGCCCGTCCGGAGACCATCAACACACACGACGACAGCGGCAGCCGGCCGTCCTGGAGCGCCCGCCCGACGATCTTGTCCACCGCGTTGTGCCGCCCCACGTCCTCGCGGACGTCGAGCAGTTCGCCGTCCGCCGTGAAGAGCGCCGCCGCGTGCAGACCGCCGGTCCGGTCGAAGACCCGCTGGGCACCCCGCAGCCGGTCGGGCAGGGCCGCCAGGGTCTCCGGGTCCATCCGGAGCGCAGGCTCCGGGGCGGTGTCCAGCGTCCAGCGGGCGGTGGTCCGCACCGCGTCCAGGCTGGCCTTGCCGCACAGCCCGCAGGACGACGTCGTGTAGACGTTCCGCTCCAGGGTGAGGTCCGGGACGCTGACCCCCTCGGCCAGCCGGACGTCGACGACGTTGTAGGTGTTGGCGCCGTCCGCCGTCGCCCCCGCGCAGTACACGATGGTCGCCAGCTCGTCCGCGCGGGCCAGGACGCCCTCGCTGACCAGGAAACCCGCGGCCAGCGCGAAATCGTCACCGGGGGTCCGCATGGTGATCGCCAGTGGCTTGCCGTTCAGCCTGATCTCCATCGGCTCCTCGGCGACCAGGGTGTCCGGCCGGCTGCTCACCGCACCGTCGCGGATCCGGATGACGCGGCGTCGCTCGGTGACCCGTCCCATGTCTGATCAGCCCCGGTTCTGTCTGCGGTGGTGGCCGCGCTCGCCGATGTCCATTGTCCGGTACGGGCGTTCACCCGGCGCCGCCGGTGCGGACCGCCCTGCGGATCACCGCGGCGGTCTGTGGAGGAGCGGGCGCGCTCAGTAGACTGTAGACGATAGCCAATTAGGGAGGGGACCCCGATGCTGTCCAGAGGACTGCCGCAGGGCGCCGTACCGAAGCTCGAACGCCCCGGCCCGCTCCGCGAGCGCGTCTACGAGGCACTGCTCGAACTGATCACCACCCGTGCGCTCCGCCCCGGCCAACACCTGGTCGAGAGCGAACTGGCGGGCCATCTCGGGGTCTCCCGCCAGCCGGTCCGCGAGGCGCTCCAGCGGCTCAACACCGACGGCTGGATCGATCTGCGCCCCGCCCAGGGCGCCTTCGTCCACGAGCCCACCGAGGAGGAGGCCGACCAACTGCTGACGGTCCGCACACTGCTGGAGGCCGAGGCCGCCCGGCTCGCCGCGGTCCATGCCGACCCGTCCGGCATCGCCGAGCTGGAGCAACTCTGCGAGCAGGGCGAGCGCGCCGTCCAGGACGACGACGTGGAGACCGCGGTGGCCCTCAACGCCGCGTTTCACGCCAAGGTGACCGAGCTGGCCGGCAACGCCGTGCTCGCCGAACTGGCCGCGCAGGTCGGGCGGCGGGTGCGCTGGTACTACACCCCGGTCGCCCGCAAGCGCGGCAGGCGGTCCTGGGCCGAGCACCGCGACCTGATCGCCGCGATCGCCGACGGCGACGAGGCCCGCGCCACCTCCGTGATGCGCGCGCACACCGAGCACACCCGGCGGACGTATCACGAACTCGACGGCGAGGACGCCTGATCCGGGCCGCGACCGCAGGTGGCCGATCCTCGCCCCTACCGGTCCGGGCCCCGTCCGATCCGCGAGACCAGCGGCGATGACCTGCCCCCGGCCGGGTAGGGTGCAGGCGATCACGCACCAGCTGATCACGGACGAAGCCCCTTGAACCCGACCAGAAACGGCGAGACGCACATGAGCGAAGGGACAGCACCGGCGGCCGGCGACGCGGCCTCCGTCGCGGACGAGGCGGCCCGCGAGCGGCTGCTCTACCTGCGCAGCAGCATCGACAACCTCGATGCCGCGCTGGTGCACCTGCTCGCCGAGCGGTTCAAGTGCACCCAGCAGGTCGGCGAACTCAAGGCCCGGCACAGCCTGCCGCCCGCCGATCCGGCCCGCGAGGCCGCCCAGATCGCCCGCCTGCGCCGCCTGGCCGAAGAGGCCCGCCTGGACCCGGCGTTCGCCGAGAAGTTCCTCAACTTCATCATCGGAGAAGTCGTCCAACACCACCGCGCCATCGCCGACCGGGCCGTGACCAGCGGCGGGGGAGAGGCCAAGGGTTCCGCGACGGCTGCCAGCTGATCATTTGGGCGATAACCGGGAGACCAACTTCCCCGAAGGTTCTTGACCCCGAGAACGTGCATGGCGCGTTCGTCAGTCCACGAAAGCCAGCAGGTCGCCGCCACCGACGGGTTCCTCACCCAGTGGGCACACGGCGTGTGCGCCCGTGGAGACTCGAAGATCAGTTACGGGACAACCCATAGCTGCGGTGTCGCCCGGGCTGGGCACGGGGAACGCGCTGGTGGTGACGCTCCTGGTGCAGCTCGGGGTGGCGGCGGTGGCGGGGCTGCTGAATCTGCGGCTGACCCGGGTGGTCGGCTGAGACGCGGGTGGTCGGCCGAGAGCTGATCGGGACCGGCCGCGCCCGGTACGGCAGCAGAGCCCGGACCGCGTGTCGCGGTCCGGGCCCTGCCCTGTACGGTGCCGCTCTGCTGCGGCGGTGCGTCAGCTCTGTGCGGTGTCGTCGCCCGCCTGCCCGGCGCCCTCAGCTGCGGCTGCCTTCTCGCGCATCTTGCGCACCAGCTCCGCCTTCTGCTCGGCTGCACCCTGGCGGTCGAGGTTGCGGTGCGGACCGTTGTTCTGCCGTTCGGTGCGGGACAGCTTCTTGCGCTGGCCGCCGCCCATGCCCACGGGGTTGTTGATGTTCTTGCTCACGGTCACGGGTTCTCCCGGTATTGATGTGAAGTGATCTACGGATTCATCGGTGGGGGGACGGGCGGCGACGTCGAAGGACGTCAGGAGGGGCCCATCACGCTCACTCGTAAATCGGCGTCTGGAAGAACATGACAAAGACGTTACCCGGTTCCGCCGGCCCCGCACACCAACCTTTTCGCCGCCCCGGCGTCGGCCGGGCCTTCGGCGGGCGCCCGGGGTCAGCCGTTTCCTTCCGGGATTCTCAGCATAGCCAGCATCCGCCGGTGGTCCCCGCCCGCCCGGGTCAGGTCCAGATGGGCGTTACTGGGCCGCCGCGGGCGTTGTCAGTGGTCGCGAGCATACAGACGGCATGAGAGATCATCTCACTTGCGCCCCGCCGTTACGGGACAACCTTTAGGGGTGACCTGCAGCATTCTCGTGATCGTTTGGGAGATGTTTGGGAGACCGGGCCGAGTTCCGAAGCCGTGAGCACAACGGGCGGGAACGTGGCCTGAACGGGGGAGCGAACCCGGGGGAGCGAGGAACCAGGGCTGCGAGCTGGGATCTCATCGCTACGAGGCAGGTACAGAGGGGGCTGGCTGTCCGCCTCGGTAGTTCCTCGACTTCATCATCGGAGAAGTCGTCCAACACCACCGCGCCATCGCCGATCGGGCCGTGACCAACGGTGAGGCGAAGTCCGAGTAGCACCGCGCACCGACCGAGACGCACGCGAGCGTCGCGGCCCGGTTCCGGCCGCACGACGCGCGGACGCCCCGCCCCTGCCGTAGCAGGGACGGGGCGTCCGTCGTTCGGTCGCCGATCGGCGGTATGACCGTCAGCGGTGCGAATGACCGGCCCGGCCGACCACGTTCCTGGCCGTGCCGCCCTGGGGCGACTTCAGCTTGTCCGCGGTCTTGGCGACGGCGTTGACCACGGCGTCGATGTTGACGTTGGGCTTCTTGACGACGCCCTTGGAGACCGTGTTGTTGTTGAGCAGGTTGTCGGCCGCTCCCGCGACCCCCCGGTGGCCGTCGGCGAACGCGGGGGCGGCGACGCCCAGTGCCATCACCGCGCCGGCAACAACCGCAGCGGCCTTGGAATACGTCATGGTGGACAGTCCCTTTCTGATACAGAGAACGAGCGGTGTCTTCCGCCGGCGCGACGGTCATACCGGCCGTGTGCTGTCGCGCACGGCACGCTCCCCGTCGGCACTCACCCAAACGGCCTTGCCGCCCCCAGGACACGGCACGGTTCCCAACTGTTTCGGAAAGCACCCGAACGTGTCGTCGTCCCGCTCAGGTCATTTCCCGGCTGATCGGCCGGGGGTTGGGCGCCACATCGCGTAACCGGGTCCGTCCCGGCTGGTGCAACAGCAGGGTGAACGCCGCCGCCACCAGGGAGACGCCGCCGGCCAGCAGGTACGCGCCGTTGTACCCCCAGGCACTGACCACCATCGAGCCCAGTCCGCCGCCGAACAGGCCGCTGATGAGCTTCCCGCTGTAGACCAGGCCGTAGTTGGTGGCGTTGTAGTTCTCGCCGAAGTAGTCGGGGGTCAGGGCCGCGAAGAGCGGATAGAAGGCACCGCCGCCGAATCCGGAGAGGAAGGCGAAGAACAGGAACAGCCACTGACTGTGCAGGTCCCCGGCCCACAACACCCCGAACTGGGCCAGTCCCAGGACGACGATCACGAAGACCAGGGTCGTCTTCCGGCCCCACAGGTCCGACAACCAGCCGACCACGGCCCGGCCGACGCCGTTGACGACGGACATCACCCCCATGGACGACGCCGCGACCATCGGACCGAATCCCACCTCCTTAGCGAAGTCCACCTGGAACGAGATCCCGAAGATCGAGACGCCGGCGGTCAGCACCACGCTCACCCACATCAGCGGGAGCATGCCGCTGCGGACCGCCTCCTTGGGCGTGAACTGCCGGACCGCCGGCGGGTTCTTCGCCAGGAATACCGTGCGCTGCCCCGACCCGCCGGTGTTCAACGGATCGACCTCGGCGGGCCACCAATTCTTCGGCGGGTCCTTGAAGAACCAGGCACAACCCGCCACCACGATCAGTACATAGATTCCGATGCCGTCCAGCACCTCATCGAAATCCGAGGTGTCGAAGGCGTAGTTGAAGACGAAGATGAACGGCAGCGCTCCATAGGCGAATCCGCCGTTGACGAATCCGGTCTTCGCACCGCGCCGCTCCGGGAACCATTTGCCCACCATGTTGATGCAGGTGGCATAGACGAGCCCGGAGCCGATGCCGCCCACGACCCCGAAACCACAGATCGCCGCCAGTACGTGGTGCAGATGCCCCAGGGCCACGAAGCCCAGCAGGGTCAGCACCGCCCCGATGAACATGGCCCGGCGCGCGGTCAGGGTGCCCCGCTCCCGTAACCAGCCGGCCGGAAAGGCGATTCCGGCCTGGAAGAACACCCACACGCTCAGAATCCAGAAGGTGTCGCTCTGGGACCAGCCGTGTGCGTGCGACAGCGTGTCCTCGGCCGATCCGTAGGCGTATTCGGAGACGCTGATGGCCATCATCGCCAGCCACGGCAGATACACCATCAGTTTCCGCGAGTGGCCGCCGAGCAGTTCCCGGTCGGTCTCGCCGATCCGATAGACCCGCCCCTTTCCGTCGGTGATTTCCCGATACGTGATCCCTGTTGTTCCCGTGCTGTCCCGTCCGCTGTGCTCCATACCGTTCACCTCGGTATTGAAAGAACCCGATCAGCGCGCCCTCTGCTCGATCTCTTCGTGCTCCGGGAGAACGGCCTCAGGTGCTCAGCAGCCCCGCGGCCCGTGCCCAGCGGTACTTCGCGCCGAGCACCGCCACCGGCTTCTCGGTTGTGTAGGGGTAGGCGACGACCCCGTGCGCGAAGAGCCGCGCGGCCGCCTCCTCGACCTCGGTGTCCCCGGCCAGCGACGCCACCACCGGCTTCTCGACGCCGCGCGCCCGGAACTCCTCGACGACCCGCACGGTCAGCTCCGCGAAGACCGCCGGCGGGGTGACGATGGTGTGCCAGTACCCCAGCACCAGCGCATGGATCCGCGGATCCGACAGCCCCAGCCGGAGCGCCGCCTCGTAGGTGGCGGGCGGTTCGCCGCCCGTGATGTCGATCGGGTTGCCGGCCGACCCGAACGGCGGGATCAGGCGACGGAACGCCGCGTCGAGATCGGCCGGGATGTCCATCAGGCGCAGCCCGTTGTCGACGAGCGCGTCCGACAGCAGCACCCCGGACCCGCCGGCGCCGGTGATGACCACCACGTTGTCGCCCTGGGGGACGGGCAGGACGGGCAGCGCCCGGGCGTACTCCAGCAGGTCGGAGAGGCCCGGCGCCCGGATCACCCCGGCCTGCCGCAGGATGTCGTCGTAGACCGCGTCATCGCCCGCCAGCGCGCCGGTGTGCGAACCGGCGGCCCGCGCCCCGGCGCTGGTGCGGCCCGCCTTCAGCACCACCACCGGCTTCTTCGGTACGGTCTCCCGGGCCGCCGCGACGAACGCCCGACCGTCCTTGAGGTCCTCCAGGTGCATCGCGATGCAGTCGGTGTGCGGATCCTCGCCGAAGTACGTGAGCAGGTCGTCCTCGTCGACGTCCGCCTTGTTGCCGAGCCCGACGATCGCCGAGACACCGGTCCTGGTCGTCCGGGCGAAGCCCAGGATCGCCATCCCGATGCCGCCGGACTGCGAGGTCAGCGCCACCCCGCCCTTGACGTCGTACGGCGTGCAGAACGTGGCGCACAGGTCCTGCCAGGTGGAGTAGTAGCCGTAGATGTTCGGCCCGAGCAGCCGGATGCCCCACTCCGCGCCGATCGCCACGATCCGTTCCTGTAGGGCGTGTTCACCGGTCTCGGCGAAGCCGGACGGGATCAGCACGGCGTTCGGGACGCCCTTGCGGCCGGCCTCCTCCAGCGCCGCGGGTACGAGCGGCGCGGGGATGGCGAACACCGCCACGTCCACCTCGCCCGGCACGTCCAGCACCGACCTGTACGCCTTGCGGCCCAGGATGTCGTCGGCGGTGGGGTGCACCGGATGGATTTCGCCGGTGAACCCGCCGTCGAGCAGATTGCGCAGCACCGAGTGGCCGATCTTGCCCGGCGTGCCGGAGGCCCCGATGACCGCGACCGAACGGGGCCGCATCAGCCGCCGCATCGCCGCGAGGATCTCCTCCCGGGTGTGGCGCGGACGCTGCGGCGGTGCCCCCGTGCTCAGCAGGATCCGCACGTCCGCGGCCGTCACCCCGTCCGCCGCGGCGAACACCGGATTGAGGTCGATCTCCGCTATCTCCGGGAAATCCGCGGCCAGTTGGGAGGTGCGGACGATCAGGTCGGCGAGCGCCGCACGGTCCACCGCCGGGCCGCCGCGCACCCCCCGCAGCGCCTCGGCCGCCCGGATGCCGTCCAGCATCGACGCGGCGTCCTCGGCCGACGCCGGCGCGAGCCGGAAGGTGACGTCCTTCAACACCTCGACCAGCACGCCGCCCAGCCCGAACGCCACGACCTTCCCGAACGTCGGATCGGTGACCGCCCCGACGATCACCTCCTGCCCCTCCGGCACCATCTGCTGCACCTGCACACCGGCGATCCGCGCCTGCGGGGCGTACGCCCGTGCGTTCGCCACGATCCCGGTGAACGCGCCGCGCACCTCGGCCGCCGAGCCGAGACCGGTCCGCACCCCGCCCGCCTCGGTCTTGTGCGGAATGTCCGGCGAGACGATCTTGAGCGCCACGGGGAAGCCGATCCGGTCGGCGAGCGCCACCGCGTCCTCGACGGTCTCCGCCAGTCCCTCGGCCGGCACCGGGATCCCGTACGCCTCGGCGATCAGCTTGCCCTCGGGCGCGGTGAGCACGGCCCGCCCCTCGGCCCGCACCGCCGCCAACACACCCCGCACCACGTCTACTTGACTCTCCATCAGATCACTCCCGCCGTCTTCAGCTGCTGCAGCTCCGCGTCGTCCAGTCCCAGTTCCGCGCCGTACACCTCCGCGTTGTGCTCACCCAGCAGCGGCGAACGGTGGACCTCGACGGGGGAGTCGGAGAGCTTCAGCGGCGAACCGACCGTGGTGAAGGTGCCGCGTTGCGGATGCGCGACCTCGACCACCATTCCGTTGGCGGCCAGCGACGGGTCCTCGATGATCTCCTTGGTCGACAGGATCGGCCCGCAGGGGATGTCGTGGGCGGTCAGCCGCGCCAGCACCTCCCACTTGGGGAGCGTGCTGCTCCACTCCTCGATCAGCTGGAACATCTTCGACAGCCTGGGCAGCCGGGCCTCCGGCGTCGCCCAGTCCGGGTCCTGCGCCAGCTCCGGCCGGCCGATCAGCTCGGTGAGCGGCTGCCAGCCGACCGGCTGCACGATCACATAGACGTAGTCGTTGGGCCCGCCGGGCGCGCACTTCACCGCCCAGCCCGGCTGTCCGCCGCCGCTGGCGTTGCCGCTGCGCGGCACCTCGTCACCGAAGTCCTCGTTCGGGTACTCCGCCAACGACCCGTGCGCGAGCCGCTGTTGGTCGCGCAGCTTCACCCGGCAGAGGTTGAGCACCGCGTGCTGCATGGCGACGTTGACCCGCTGGCCGCGGCCGGTCCGGGTGCGTTGGAAGAGCGCGGCGAGGATGCCGGCGACGCAGTGCACCCCGGTGCCGGAGTCGCCGATCTGCGCACCGGTCGCCAGCGGCGGCCCGTCCTCGAAGCCGGTGGTCGCCATCGCGCCGCCCATCGCCTGCGCCACCACTTCGTACGCCTTGAAGCCGGTGTACGGACCTTCGCCGAAGCCCTTGATGCTGGCGTAGACGATCCGCGGGTTGATCTCCTGGATGCGCTCCCAGGTGAAGCCCATCCGGTCGACCGCGCCGGGGCCGAAGTTCTCCACCAGGACGTCGCTGCGGGCGATCAGCTCGGTCAGCAGCTCCTTGCCGCGCGGGGTCTTGGTGTTCAGCGTGATGCTGCGCTTGTTGCAGTTGAGCATCGTGAAGTAGAGCGAGTCGGCGTCCGGGACGTCCCGCAGCTGACGCCGTGTGATGTCCCCGCTCACCGCCTCCAGCTTGATCACGTCCGCACCGAGCCAGGCGAGCAACTGCGTTGCGGATGGCCCGGATTGAACATGCGTCATATCGAGGACGCGAATGCCGTCGAGTGCCTTGGACACGGCGGACTCCCTCCTACTTGTACATGGTCTGGTTCATCGTTCCGGGGGCGTAGGCGTCCGGATCGATCCACACGTTGATCAGCGAGGGCTTCCCCGACTCCCGCGCCCGCCGCAGGGCGGGGGCGATGTCGGCGGGGTCGCGGACCTCCTCGCCGTAACCCCCCAGCATCTGGGCGAACTTGTCGTAGTGGACGTCGCCGAGGGTGTTGCCGACCCGCTCCCGCTCCGCGCCGTACTTGGCCCGCTGGCCGTAACGGATCTGGTTCATCGAGGAGTTGTTGCCGACGATGCCGATGAACGGCAGGTCGTAGCGGACCAGGGTCTCGAAGTCCCATCCGGTGAGGCTGAACGCGCCGTCCCCGAAGAGCGCCACCACTTCCTTCTCCGGCCGGGCCTGCTTGGCCGCGAGCACGAAGGGAATGCCGACGCCGAGCGTGCCGAGCGGACCGGGATCCATCCAGTGACCGGGGGACTTGGGTTGGACGACCTGGCCGGAGAAGGTCACCACGTCGCCGCCGTCCCCGATGTAGATCGAGTCCTCGGTCAGGAAGTCGTTGATCTCGCTGACCAGCCGGTAGGGGTGGATGGGCGAGGCGTCCGACCGCAGCTGCGGCAACCGCTCGGCCAACGCGGCCTGTTCGGCGGCCCGCAGCTCGTCCAACCACTCCTTGCGCCGGGCGGCACCTCCGTTGATCCGCCCGGAAGCGGCCTCGGTGACCGCCTTCAGGACGAGGCCCGCATCACCCACGATCCCCAGGTCGACGTCCCGGTTCTTGCCCACCGTCCGGTAGTCCAGGTCGATCTGCACCACCGTCGCGTCCGCCGACAAGCGCTTGCCGTACCCCATCCGGAAGTCGAACGGCGTCCCGACGATCACGATGACGTCGGCGTTGGCGAACGCGTACCGCCGCGACAGCTGGAAGTGGTGCGGATCGCCGGGCGGCAGCGTCCCGCGCCCGGCCCCGTTCATGTACGCCGGGACGTTCAGCGCCCGGACGAGCTCCACCGCGGCCTCGGTCCCGCGCGTCGTCCACACCTGGCTGCCCAACAGGATCGCCGGTTTCTCCGCCCGCACCAGCAGGTCGGCCAGCCGCTGGACGTCCTCGGGGTCGCCGGCCGAACGGGTCGAGGCCCGGTAGTGCCCGGCCCGTGGCACGCGGGCCGTCGCGGCCGGCACCTTGGCGTCCAGCACATCGCGCGGGATCTCCAGGAACGACGGACCGGGCGCGCCGTGGAAGCACTCGCGGAACGCCATCGAGACCAGGTCGGCGGCGCGTGCGGTGTCCGGCACGGTGGCCGCGAACTTGGTGATCGGCGTCATCATCTCGACGTGCGGCAGGTCCTGGAGCGACCCCATCTTGTGCTGGGTGCGCGCCCCTTGGCCGCCGATCAGCAGCATCGGCGACTCGGCCCGGAAGGCGTTGGCGACCCCGGTGACCGCGTCGGTGGTGCCCGGCCCGGCGGTGACCACCGCACAACCGGGCCGACCGGTGAGCCGGGCGTAGCCGTCCGCGGCATGGGCGGCGACCTGTTCGTGGCGTACGTCCACCACCTGGATGCCCTCGTCGACGCAGCCGTCGTAGATATCGATGATGTGGCCGCCGCAGAGGGTGTAGACGACCTCGACCCCCTCCGCCTTGAGCGCCTTGGCGACCAAGTGCCCGCCGGAGATGAGGTGTTGGGCGTCCCGTGAATCCAGAGCGCCCTGGGCGTCCTGGGTGCCCTGTGCGTCTTCGGGCATGTGCATCGCTTCCCTTCGTTCGGGCCGCGGTTGCTGTTCCGCTGCCTCGACCTGGACGGATTGCGGATCGGGTTACAGATCGGATTGCCGATTGAAGACTGTATACAGTCTTCGGTCGACGAATACTGTATGAACTCCGTTATCCCTCATCACCCACCCGTTGTCCAGGGGAAGCGCGGAGGACCGCAGCGATCACGCCACCCACCAGTCCGTACCGGCCAGCCGGCCCGGCGCTTGCCCTTTCCCGTCCCCCGGCCCAGCCCCTCCGGCCGTGCACCGAGAGCGGAGACACTCGATGGCACCCACCCCCGCCCCCAGGCTCGATCCCACCCCCGATCCCGCCCTCGACGAGGCCCCATTCCTCGTCCGCAAGCCCGGCACCTCCTGGTCGGACGCCTGGCAGCGCGGCCGGGCCGTCGCCCCCGAGGCGTTCTACGACGACCAGGTCGGCAACCTCTGGGCCGGCACCTGGCACCCGGACGGTCACCCGCAGCCCGCCACCAGCCCCGTCGACGGCACCCCGATCGCCGGCCCACCCCGCCTCGAAGCGGACGCCGCCCTCCGCGCCGTACGCGCCTCCCTCGACCAACACCGCACCTGGCGCGAGGTCCCCCTGGCCGAGCGGAAGGCCCGGATCGCCGCCACCCTCGACGCCCTCACCGAACACCGCGAACTGCTCGCCCTGCTCCTGGTCTGGGAGATCGGCAAACCCTGGAAGCTCGCCCAGGCCGACGCCGACCGCGCCATCGACGGCGTCCGCTGGTACGTCACCGAGATCGACCGGATGCTGGTCGGCCGGTCCCCGCTGCCCGGCCCGGTCGGCAACATCGCCAGCTGGAACTACCCGATGTCGGTCCTCGTCCACGCCATGCTCGTCCAGGCCCTGGCCGGCAATGCCGTCATCGCCAAGACCCCCACTGACGGCGGCCTGGTCTGCCGCACCCTCGCCAGCGCCCTGGCCGCCCGCGAAGGCGTCCCGATCACCCTGGTCAGCGGCAGCGGAAGCATGCTCTCCCCCTCCCTCGTCCGCTCACCGGAGATCGGCTGCGTCTCCTTCGCTAGTGGCGACCCGGCCGCGACACCGGCGCCCGGGTCGCCACCGCCGTCGCCGACCTCGGCAAACGCCACGTCCTCGAACAAGAGGGCCTCAACACCTGGGCCGTCTGGAACTTCACCGACTGGCCGTCCCTGACCCCACAACTCCGCAAGACCTTCGGCTACGCCAAGCAGCGCTGCACCGCCTACCCTCGCTTCGTCGTCCAGCGCGACGCCTTCACCGACTTCCTCACCGCCTACCTCCCCGCCGTCCGCAGCATCCGCTTCGGCCACCCGCTGGCCGTCCCCGACCCCGCCGCCCCCCTCCCCGACCTCGACTTCGGCCCCTTGATCAACGCCACCAAGGCCACGCCGAACCCTTCGGCCCCGTCGACACCATCGTCCTCGTCGACACAGAGGCGGAACTCCTCGCCGCCATGAACGCCAGCAACGCCGCCCTGGTGGCCACCCTCTCGTGCGGTAGCGAGGAGACCTTCGACCGCCTCGCCCCGCAGATCCGCGCCTTCAAGGTGGGCCACAACGCGCCCGGCTCCCGGGGCGACCGCGCGGAACTCTTCGGCGGCTTCGGCAACTCCTGGCGCGGCGCCTTCATCGGCGGCGACCTCCTCGCCCACGCCGTAACCCAAGGCCCCACCAACGAACCCCTCCCAGGCAACTTCCCCGAGTACCACCTGATGCCGTGTTGCCGTGTTGCCGTGACGCCGTGACGCCGTGACGCCGCGGGGTCGTGATGGCGCGATGTCGTGGGGTCGTGATGCTGCGATGGCGCGGGGTGGTGCTCAACGCTCGCCGCCGTGATCGCCCGCCCACCACCGACGCTCACCCCTACGCCCACGCCCTCGACCTCACCGCACCCCCTCACGCGCCCCTCGCCAGTTCCGCCCTCACTGCCCTCATAAGCGCCCCTTATGCCTGGCATGGATACGCAGGTGAAAGCCACTCCGAAACCTTGGTATTGTTGTCCATGTCGCCGCGGGGCACGCCCCGCGAAGATCACCTAAGTCCGGGTGGCGGAATGGCAGACGCGCTAGCTTGAGGTGCTAGTGCCCTTTATCGGGCGTGGGGGTTCAAGTCCCCCCTCGGACACACACGCAAAAAGCCTGGTCAGTGCGCTGACCAGGCTTTTTGCGTAAAGAGGTCGGATGGGTGGTCGAAATGGGTGCGCGGGCCCTTGGCGGAGCAGTGCGCTGACCTGGCGTTTCTCCCGAGCTCCGTCGTGGGGGGCGTGTCGGGCTCACGTGGAGATCATGTGTGTTCAGGGCTTGCGGCCTCGTGGAGTCAGCGCTGTGGCTGCGCCGGATTCCCAAGAGTGGCCTTGCGGGTCAGGACGATCACCTCGTCGACCTGCATCGTCAACGCCACCAGCTGCCGCTCGCCGCGCTCCATCCGGGCACCGCGCACGCCATTGCCGTTGACGATCTGGCCGGTGACCACGGGCGTCCCGCGAAGCTGGGGCAGAGCCGGAACGCGTCTGGGGGTGGGCATCGGCACGTGCGTACGCATCCCGGACACCCCGCGGCGGAGGGCGCGACGGGGCGTGGAGGAGTTTTCTCTTTCGGGGGTTGCGATAAGTCAGTCGACTATCTGGTTTGCGGGGACATCACAGATCAGGTACGGGATGCGGGCCTCGCACGCGTCGCAGGAGTGGGCGGTCCATGAGCTTGTGGCGCCCTTTCCGTGCCACTGCCGCTTGCTGGGGTCGTCCGCCTTGCGGCCAACGAACACCATCTCGCTCATGCGCAGATATTCGACGGATTTCCATGAAGGTTTTTTTCTGCCCAGTCCAAGAAGGAGCTTCATGGCGGCACACGGATTTGACACGCTGCGTATGCTTGTGTCCAGATCTACGTTCTCGTTTCGGATGGTCCACCAACCCGTGTGACGTTCGGGTACCTGTGGATTCACCGTTTCCCAGGCTCCCTGGTGATAGGTGATGCCGGCGAGGTGCTTTTTCTCGATCCATGGGTCAGGATTCCGCCCACTGGAGGCGACGAGGAAGTACTCCTTCCCGCCGATTTTTGCCTCTAGCACACCCATGATGAAAGTTGCGGCTTCATCCTGCATCAGCGCCTCGTCCTGCCTGAGATTATGATCAATCTTGACGAGGACCTCGCGTAACTGCTTATTGTCGGTCACCTCCGGGATGCCGTGGAGCAGTTTCCCTCCGGCTTTCTTGTTCCTCGCATAGCGGCATCGAGGGCAGGCGTCAGACATTTTTCCACCATGCCGGAGATTCGTTTCGGGCTCCGGATTCCGAGGGCGTTTCTTCACGGGCACGCGCAGCCGCCTCCCGAATTATCAAAGGTGCAGGCGAATAGAGCGGAACTACATCGTGCCCCAGCCTCGACGAGAAGGCGAGAGGCCGTTTTTGGACGCCATCGCGCGACGTTCAGCTACCGACTCTTCGCTCTCCGGAAGCCACTTTTCGATCTATTTCGATACAGATCCATGACCGCCTTGAGGGGATCAGTGCTGCCAGATCGCCTTGAATGTCAATATAGTGCTCAATAGTTAGATTCTGTTGCGAAAATCGACAAAAGCATCAGAGGTTACCGCCTTCCGTCTGACTCAATTACCTCCGATGTGGATTGATTCTGGCGCTGGTACTGTTCGCTGGCGCTTCGCGTTCAATGCTTACCGTGGCCCGCGCCCTGCTTGGTCAAATGTTCGGGAGGAATGCGCTGTGGCGATGACTGTCGGCATGCTCCGGGAATGGCTGAACGGTATTTCTTCGGGGCGGGAGCTGGCTCTTCCTGATGGGCTCCCGGACGGGTTGGGGGACCTCAAGAAAGCGGTGAATGTCAAGGCTCTCGCAGACTGGTTCGCCGTCGGGGAGAGCCTCACGGGAATCGACCCGGATGCGGAGAATCTGTGTCTCGGCGGAACCATTGCCCCGGATGCGCCGGCGATCTCCTTGTGGTTCTTTGCTGCCGATGGCTCGGAATCTGTGGCTGACGACGCCGAAATCGTCGGTGTCCAGATCGCCGTGTCGCTGAAGGATCATCCCGTGGCATCGGTCCTCAGCGACATCGGATTGCAGGACCTCCTGCTGGTCTACGAGATCCGCATGCTGGATGGGGCTGCCGTCCGTGAGGTCTATGCCCAGGCGGAGCTCCCCGTCCAGGGCGGGGAGCCGCTCCTCATCACCTGCATGCTCGATTTCGACGCGGGACAGAAGAGTTTTGAGTTCATCGTGGAGCCCGAGTCCGGAAAGGAGGGGAACATCGCTGAGGCGTTCTTCGGGCTCTTCGGCGCCGACCTGCCGCCCTTCTTGAAGGACATCGCCGTGGTGCGCCTTGCGCTGGCGTATGACAGGAGTGTCGGAAGCTCCGGGTTCCGGGTGGAGGTGGACACCCGGCTCCAACTGGGCGACATCACCGCCGACCTCGACGTCACCGTGGCGCTGACCAAGCGGTCCGGCGGCCACGGGTACGACCAGGAGTACACAGCGCGCCTGGTCCTGGAGGCGCCCGCGCAGAGTGGCGACGAAGGCGAACGCATCCTGCTCGCGTTCCAGGGCACCATCGACAAGCCGAGCTCAGGAGCCTGGGAACTGAGCGCATCGCTGGAGGACGACGGTGAAGCCCTGAGCTTGGCTCTCGTGGCCGACGCCATGGGGATCGACATCCCTCCGGACGTAGCGGCTCTTGTCCCGGCCTTCCATGCCGCCTCGTTCCTGTACCGCTTCCCCGCCGGAACCTCGAAACAGGGTTCGCTGGCGATGTCGGCGGAAGTGGGTCTTGTGAGGCTGGTGCTGGCGTCGGTGCCGGCGTTGAGCGGGGCATCGGCCACGAGGCTGGTGGCCGTTCAAGGCAAGGTGCAGGCCAGGGCGTCGGATCTCCCTCTGCTGGGCGAGCGCATTCCAGCGAGTCGCGATCTGGTGGTGGACACGGTTCATTTCGTCTACGCGGCCCGTCAGTTGCCGGTGGACGAGGTCAAGAGGCTGAACCTGCTCATGGAGGGCCTGCCGGGGGAAGGTCGGGGACTGCCCCTCGTGCTGCTGGAGCAGCCTCTGGAGCGCGGCACGACCATAAGCGCGTCGATTACCGCCGGGGGCGTGGCGCTGCTTTCCCTGGTCCGACGTCCGGACGCACCGGCCGGCAGCGGGATCGTCGTACTGGGCCGTGAGCGGGCGGCCGAAAAGGGCGAGCCCGCCAAGGATCAGGACCTGGGCGGGTTCGCCATCGGCCCGGTCCGCTTCCACCGCGCCGGGCTCGGCTACGCCTTCGGCCGTCTCTTCGTCGCGCTGGACGCCACCATGACGGTGGGCCCGCTGACGGTG
This sequence comes from Streptomyces sp. NPDC058000, assembly GCF_042886435.1. NCBI lineage: Bacteria > Bacillati > Actinomycetota > Actinomycetes > Kitasatosporales > Streptomycetaceae > Streptomyces > Streptomyces sp. NPDC058000. Next base: position 356,703 of record NZ_JBHVQS010000002.1, on the reverse strand, counting down.
GAACTCCTGGGGCTCGGGCTGGGGGTGGACAAGGACTGGAACGTCACCCCGGAGCTGCGCGGCGCGAGCGTGGCCCTGGAGCGCCCGGGCCCACCCAAGGTGGCCATCGCCGGAGCGTTCACGCGCCTCGACCTGGGCCCGAAGTTCGAGCTGGCCTTCGCCGCCACAGGCCGGATCGAGATCCAGGACCTCATCAGCCTGCAGCTGGCCGGCAGTTGGGCCCGCAACCAGGCGGGCTGGGACTCGATCTTCGCCTACGCCGAACTCGTGGCCGGCAAGAACCGCGTCAACGGCCTGTTCAGCGTCGGCCCGGTCACCTTCACCGGGATCGCCCTCGGCTTCGGCATCAACAGCACCGTACGCATCCCCACAACCAGCGAGGTCAACCACTTCCCGCTGGTCAACCGGCTGGGCGCCCGCCCGCCCGGGCCCGGTGGCGAGGTCGAGAAGCTCACTCCGGCCCAGGCAATGAACGAACTGGTCGGCCCGGGCGGCTGGGTGACCCCGGCCCAGGGCCAGTACTGGGTGGCGGGCGGCATGGAGTTCACCGTCTACCGGTTCATCCAGGCCAGGGCGATCGCCCTGGTGGAGTGGGGCGAGGCCGGCTGGAAAGCCATGCTGGCAGGACGCACCACACTGGCACTGCCACCCACCACCGTTCCCGACGAGAGCAAGGCGTTCGCGCCGGCCGCGGACCTCGGCCTGTCCCTGGGCGGCCCGCTCGGCAAGGTGATCGTCGACTTCGTCTTCGCCTACGACTCCGCGCTCGGCCGCTTCTCCATGGACACCGTGATCGCCGGAGGCTCGTACATTCTCGATCCGCAGGCGACCCTCACCGGCGGGATCTCCTTCTACGTGTGGGGCAAGGACCTGCCCGCCCAGGGGGTCCGCAAGGGCTTCGTCCTCTCGGCCGGCGGTTACCACCCCCGGTTCCGGGTGCCGGCGTACTACCCGAAGCCGCCGCGCATCGGCTTGGTGTGGGAGCGCGGCCCGGTGTCCATCCGGGCCCAGGCGTACGCGGCGCTGACCGACGGGGCGTTCATGGCCGGCGGTGAGCTGGCCGCCGTCTACGACAACGGACACGGCATCAACCTGCGGGCCTGGTTCACCGCCTACGTACACGCGCTGGTGCAGTGGAAGCCGTTCTACGCCGACCTGGCGCTGGGCCTGAGCATCGGCGTCGCCGCCACCGTCAAGGTGCTGTTCGTGCGGATACGCATCTCTCTGGAGGTCGGGGTCGACCTCCAGCTGTGGCTGCCGCCGGTCGGCGGCAGGGCCCGGGTGAAGGTCTGGTTCATCACCTTCACCCTCGGCTTCGGCTCCGACCGCAAGGGCGCGCCCCCGGCGGAATGGGAGGACTTCCACGTCCAGCTGCCCGCACCCTCCCGCACCGTCCTGAAGCAGGGCTGCGAGCTGCCGGACGTCACCCAGGCCGAGTCCGAGGCCCGTACGGCGGCCGCCGAACCGGAGCTGGTGCGCATCGACGGATTCACCGTGGCCGTCGAATCCGCGCTGCCCGCCTCGAAGATCACCCTCAACGGCAAACTCTTCGCGGGCAGCGACGACGCCCGGATCGACATCCGCCCGATGAGGCTGACCGGCGTCGTCTCCGAGCAGGTCGTCCGGATCCTGGACCAGCACGGCGACCAGTACGGCTGGGAATGTGCCCGCTGGACGGTCACCGCCACCCGCGAGGGCCTGCCGCAGGCGCTGTGGGGCAAGCCGCTCGCCAAACCCGACCAGGCGCTCGACCAGCCCGGCCTGGTCGACGGCTGTCTGACCGGGCTGACCATCCAGGTGCCCGGACCGACCCGCAGTCTCGGCGTCGGACCGGTACCCGCCGAGGCCCTGGACGTCGACGGCCTGCCTCCCGGCCGGATGCCGTTGCGTGACGAGACGGTGGCCGGCTCCTCCCCGGTCGCCGACCCCCACAGCATCGCGCTGATCGGCGAAACTCTCGACGATACCGATCCCGAGACCGGGACCGTGGGCCGGCGCACCCGGGCGCACGACGCGCTCGCCGCACTCGGCCTGGCCCCCGGCAGCGACGGCCCACTGACCCGCACCGCCCGGCTGATCGGCACCACCCTGACCGATGCCCCGCTCCTGACCGAAGCCGCGAGGTGACCACCGTGCCAGCCCGCCCCGACCTGGACGTCACGTTCTACGACCACCTCGCACCCGCGACCACAGCCGGCGTCTACACCATCACGGTGGAACACCGCCTGACCAAGGACGGCCGGCCTGTAGACGCCACGGCCGAACTGCCCAGAGCCGAGGGCCGCTACGAGATCCGCGCGGCCCGGTTCCACCTCGACCCCACCTCCGTCCACGCCACTTACCCCGCGGCCGGAGCGGCAGGCCGTTACACCCACGTCCTGCCGCACATCACGCTCAACCGGGCGATCCTCCCGTGGGAGCGCCAGTTGCTTGGACGGGCCACGGTCCCCGCACCCTGGCTGGCGCTGCTGGTCCTCGCCGAGAGCGAGGCCGTCGACGACCCCGACGCCAAGGGCGAATTCACCACCCGCCCCATCGGCCAACTCCGCAACCCCGCCGAAGCGGGCACCGCCGGGCCGGAGCTGTCCGGAGACATCGACGACGACCTGCCCTGCCGCACCATCGACGTGCCGGTCGACGTCTTCCACGCGGTCGTCCCACGCGAGGACGAGCTCTTCCACCTCATTCACGTGCGCGACGTGCGCACCGCGCCCCAGCTCCGCGACGACGGCGAGGTGCTGACCGAAGGCGAGTACGCCGTCGTCGCCGCCAACCGCTTCCCCCGCACCCCCGGCACCTACGCCGTACACCTGGTCTCCCTGGAAGGCCACCTGGGTCGCCTCGCCCCCGGCAGCCTTCCCGGCAGCGAGCACGTACGGCTGTGCAGCTTGTGGTCCTGGTCGTTCACCAACGCCCCCGACGGCACCCTCGACCCCGGCACGCTGTTACGCGGCCTCGTCGCCCCCGGCGCCGAGGATCCGGAGAACCTTGCGCTGCGCCACACTCCTGCATCCGGGTCGGCGGCCACGCCCGAGGAGCAGTACGCACGCACCCGGCTGCACCACGGCTACAGCGCCGTCGCCCACCGCACCCTGGCGGGGGAAGCCACCTACGCCTGGTACCGGGGCCCGTTCAGCCCGCTCACCACGCCACCCCTTCCCACCGCGACCCTCGACGGCCCGCACACCACCGCCGACCACGCGCTGATCTACGACCGCGAGTACGGCGTGTTCGACGTCAGCTACGCGGCGGCGTGGACGCTCGGCCGCACCATCGCGCTCGCCGATCCGGACTACAGCGCCGAGGCGGTCGCAGCGCGGCGCGCACTGTCCGACCGCGCCGCCACCTTGGCCGCGCTCGGCAGTGACCCCGACCGCGCCCGGCACGACCCCGACGCCCGGCCCGCCGCCATGGCACTGAGCGAACTCTCCTCGGCCGGCTTGGGACGCCGCCTGGTCCAGGCTCTGCGAGCCGACCTGCGCCCCGAACCGGTTCCCGTACCGGCGACGCGCACCGCCCGCGCCGAACCAGCCGCGCTGCTCGCCGACCCGCGCGCCCGGCAGTCGCTCAGCGCGGTGGTCACCGCGAGCACCCCCACCATGCCCGAGTGGCTGGAGCGTCTCGCCCTGCTGCGCGGCGTGCCGTTCAACCACCTGGTACCCGACCCGCGCTTGCTGCCACCGGAGAGCCTGCGGGCCTTCCGCATTGACGAGGCCTGGATCCAGGCACTGGTGGCCGGCGCGACCGACGTCGGTGCCCACACCTCCGTCGACCGCGACCTCGACCCGCTGCTGCGCGAGCGGCTGGCCCGCGCTCCCGGCAGCCGGTTCCCAGCGGCCGGTCTCTTGATCAACTCCGAGCTGGTCCGCGCCTGGCCCGTCTTCGACCTGCTGGCCACCCGGGGCGGCGAGCAGGTCGGCGAGCTGCGCCGCGACCACCTGGCACCCGACATCCTGCTGGTGCTGTGGGACGACGTCCCGGACAGCGTCACCATCCGCGAGCCCGGTCAGGGCATCCACTTCGGCATCGACTCCGAACAGCGCGTCAGCCTGCGCCACCTGACCGGCGACGACATCGGCTACCCCACCGGCACCGAGTTCCCCGACCCGGCGAGCGGGCGCACCGTCTTCGACCATCTGCGCCCCGGCCGTCCCGGCGCCCTGCCTGATGTCCTCGACCTCCACGGCACGGACGGCTTCGTCGCGGCGCTGTCCGCCGCCTGCGGCGCGGATGGCGAGCTGTCGCCGGGCCAGCTCGCCCTGGAACTCGTCAACGCCCCGCTGGAGCAGCTCCTGCTGCCTGCGCCCACCGCCGAGGAGACCACGTGAGCGACACCGACCTGATCGTGCCCGTCCAGGTCCACGCCCTGCTGGCCAACCGGAAGGTGCGCACCCTGCACCCGTTCCACCGCTACCAGCCGAGCTTCGACCGTATGCTCGGCACCCTGCCGGACGCCGAGGGTCGAGGTGCCGCCGAACCGGAGGCGTTCAGCGGGGCCAAGGAGGTCGGCGCGGACGAGACCTTCGAGGGCGTGCACGTCCAGTGGGAGCTGCCGGAAGCGCTCACCGACGGCTTCGTGGCCGAGGGCGAGGGGGACACCCACTTTCCCCTGGTGCCCAACCGCTGGTTGGTCGTCCGCTACTCCTGGGTGCGTGGTGTCCCCAAGGCCGTCGGCTGGGTCGTGCACAGCGACTACCTGTACTCCGACGACGACGGAGACCTCTGGGACGACAACGATGTGATCAACAGCTTCGTCAACCCGCGCAGGACGGATGCCCCCGAGGTCGACTGGCTCGGCCGCGTCCACAAACTCGCCGGCGGCCCCTGGCAGGAACCGCCGGGGGACCGGGAACCGTTCCTGACCGCCGTGGGCGCGGGCCTGCCCAGCTTCGCCGCCTTCGAGCCCTACCACGAGAACGTCTTCTCCCTCCACGACGACCTCCAGGACCTCAAGGACCCGGCCCACGGCGACAGCTACCCGCCCGACGCCACCCTGAGCTACCTGGTCGTCGGCTGGTACAGCGACACCGACAAGGACATCCTCAACGTCGCGGCCGGCATCCCCGGGCTGCTGCCCCCGGATGCCGACGGCAACGTGGCCGCCGACGTCATCGCCGCCCTCGGCTGGACCGTGGCCGGGCGCACCGCCACCGTCCAGGGCGGCATGGGCACCGTGGCCGGGCACGACGTGGCGAACGCCCTCGACCACCAGGACGACACCTACTACCTGAGCGAGAAGGCGCCCGTCCGCTCGGACCGCATCACCGTCGACCTCGGCAGCGTCCAGCAGGTCACCTCGCTGCACGTGCTGGTGGGCGACTCCGACGATCGGCACCCGCTGCCCGCCGTGCGCGTACAGACCTCCGTGGACGGTACGGACTGGCCATCCGCTCACCACCAGGACTTCGACGCCGGCACCCCGGTCATCGAGTACACGCCCGAGCAGCCGGTCACCGCCCGCTACGTCCAACTGTGGATGCTGGAGGCCGGGCCCGGGCCCGTCGCCGTGCGGCGCTTCGAGGTCACCGCCGCCCCGCAGACGAGTCGAAGCCTGTACCACGGCACCGCGCTCGGCCTGGAATGGCAGCGCGACGGCGAAGCCCCCGAAGACGACCGTCCCGACGCCACCCACATCAAGATCGCGTTCGGGCACAGCACCGGCGAGGCCGCCACCACCCTGATCGGCCACCAGACCCGCTCGTCGCGCACCGCCCAGCTCTTCAGCGCGCTCTACCACGGCACGCTGGACACCTTCGACGGTGCCGACGGTGACCGCGACCTGGCCGAGGTCACCCACCGCAGCTGGTTCTCCGGCAGCGACGGCGGACACACCTGGCAGATCGTCCCCCGCGACGACCGGGAGCCCGCCTCCGGACGCTCGGGTACGGCGGACGACGAGCCGTTCCCCCTGGACGAACTCAACGCGGCCCAGACCGAGTACGACCACGTCCTGCGACACCTGACGGAAGACCAGTGGCGGGTCTGGGCACTGCACTGGCTGCGGCATCTGCCCGCCGGCGAACGCCCGGACGACCTGCCCCCGGAGTTCGACGCCGAGTGCGACCGACTGCTCAACCCCGCCAACGACGGCCCGGCGCAACAGGCCGACGAGGCCCTGGCACGGCTCGCCGAACTCCGGCACCACATGCCCGAGGCGGCAGACGGACAGGACCTCCAGGACGCCATCGACGCGTGGGCCACAGCGAAGGGCCTGGCCGACCACCTCCAGCTCAAGCGGCTCCCCCAGGAGAACTTCTACAAGCCGTCCGACCCCGCCTTCCTCATCGAAGGCACCGGCGGCGGTACCGTCCCGCTCACCCGCGACCGCGACAACCCGCTGCCCTGCCGGCTGCCTTCCCACCTGCTCACCGAGGTCAAGATCGGCGCGGACTGGACGGAACCGCCTGCCAGCCCGCCCGACCCCGGCATCATCGGACTGCCCGCCGCCTGCGCGGACCTGCTCAGGGAGTTCGCCCTCCTCGACGAGGCCGCACGCACCCCCGACAACGGCCACACCGCCCTGCACACCATCACCCAGAACCCCGCCACCCATGCCAGGGGCCCACTGGCCGAGTACTGCGCGCCATGGCGCCAGCCCTGGCTGCCGATGCTGCTGATGTGGAAGCTGAACTACTTCCCGACTCCGTACCACACCGCCGACGGCTACCACTGGACCTTCACCGCGCCCCCGCCCGACAGCGGACTGGACTCCTACAGCTACCTCTGGAACGGCACCGGCACCCTGAAAGCCGACTTCGAGAGCGAGGGCGACGTCCTCAACCGGCTCTTCCGCTCCCGCGCCTACCTCGCCCCCACCACCGTCTACGTGCTGCGCGAACAACTGGCCCGCTACCGGGCCGATTACCCCAGCGCCGACACCGCGGGCCTGGCCGCACTGCGCAGGGAGCTCGAACCGCTGGACATCCTGTCCCAGACGCTCGACGGCTTCAACGACTGGCTACTGCAACTCGACGGCGGCGCCCAAGTGCCCACCGAGCCCGAGGTCGCCGCCCTCACAGGGCAGCAGAACCACGTGCCCGACCCGGCCGGCGGGCCCCACCAGAAGCGCTTCCAGCCCGTACGCGCGGGCCAGTTCTTCCTCACCGACCTGCGCATCGTCGACCGCTTCGGCCGCTGTGCCGACCTGGTCACCTCGGGCGCGGGAGGCAACTGGTACGACCAGTACCCCCTGAAGACCCCCTCGGTGGCCCCGAGCCGCGACCTCTACACCGAGCCCCGGCTGGTCAACCCGGAGCGGTTCGTCCAGCTCCCGCCCCGCATCCTCCAGGACACCCGACTGGCGATCACCGAGGCGCCGTCCGGCCAGGCCGACGGCCTGGCGGGCCTGCTCCTGGTCAACCACCTCGACCGGACCCTGGGCGTGTACGGCCCGACCGGGCAGGCCCTGGGCGAACTGCGGACCATCACCACGAGCGACAACACCCGGGTCACCGCCTACACGCCGCTCCCGCACTCCCCGTACACCGGTCGCACCGACCCCCGGTTCACCACCGACCACCCGCAGCTGGCCGGCTTCCTGACCGGCCTGCTCGACCGCGACGACTCCGCCGGCGCCTTCGAAGCCCTGGTCGCCACCATCGACAAGAGCCTTCGCGCCATCGCCGACCCCGCAGCCGAGGACAGCCGGCTGCCCGGCCTGCTCATCGGACGGCCCGTCGCGCTCGTCCATGCCACCCTGGACATCGAACTGCACCACCAGCTACCGGCCGATCCGTCCTGGGACACCGTTCTGGGCCCATCCGTTCTGTACCCGTCCGGCGGCACAGAGTACGACGAGAACTGGGCGATCCGGCTGGGCGACCCGCACGCCCTGGACGACGGGCTCATCGGCTACTTCGGCTCCGATCCCGGCCAACCGGTCGACTACGGACTGCTGCGCGCCCTCGATCCCGCTGCCGACCACGACTACCTCCGGGCGACCACCAACGGCAGCGACCTCGCCCTGCCCGCCCGGCCCACCACCCGCCCGTTCACGCGTCACGTCACCCTGCTCGCCCACCCCCACCTGCCCGTCCACGCCACCACCGACATCCTCCCGGTCCACTCGCTGCGGCTCGACCCGGAGCGCGTCCACCGGGCACTCGCCGCCGTCCGTGCCTCCTTCCGCCTCAACCCGCTCCTAGCCACCACCCGCAACCGGCGAAGCCTCAGCACCACCATGACCGAGGACCCGGACCACCCGCTGAGCAACATCTCCGACAGCGCGTCGCCCTCGGCGGAGTTCCGCAGCCTGGACGTTCCTGCGGCCGGCAGCACCATCACCCTGGACTTCGGCTCCGCCCGGCAGCTCACCGGATACTCCCTCCACACCGGAACCGCCGGAGGCGGCGACTGGCCGGGCACCCCGCTCCTGGAGTCGTCCGTCTCCGGCGACGACGGCAGCTGGGAACCACGGGACTTCGACACTCGGCAGCCGGCCAACGACCACGCCCTCGCCACCCCGGTCCCCGCCCGTTACCTGCGTCTGCGGCTCACCACCGACGCCGACGGCACCTTCGGCATGCGGACCTTCCGGGCCACCTGTGCCCCCGACGACGCGGCCCTGGTCGTCCCGCCGCTCTCGGCACGCCACGGCACCTGGAGCTGGGCCCAGCCGCAGGCCACCGAGACCGAGCACCTCGACTGGGACGAGCGCCTGCTGATCCCGGCCGACCACCTCGTCCACCCCGACGACGCGATGCCCACCGCGCGCGCCGGCTACCTCCAGCTCCACCCCGCCACGCAGCAGACCGGCCCGGAGCCCACGCCCCGTTCCTGACGAGACATCAGGAGACTGTCACCGCATGACCGAGCCCGCCGTCACGGCACCCCTGCGCTACACGCTGACCACGTTCCCGCCCGTACTGACCCAGGCCGCCCCCGGCCATCCCCGCCAGGGCCGGCTGGAGATCACGGTCACCCGCGACCCCGAAGCCGTGAGGTCGAACGCCGGCTGCCGCGGCATCACCGTCGAGGTCCCGACCGGCAACGGGCCCAAGGCCCTCACCAACCGGCCCGACCGCATCGACGCCACGTACGCCGCCCCGCGCGGCCGTACCTGGCACATCCGCAAGAGCACTTCCCACAGCGACCGAACCGTCTTCGTCTGCACCCCGGAGAACCCGCGCCACGAAGCCGCCTTCGACGACACCGCGACGTTCACCCTCATCCTCGACCGCATCCCGCTGACCGGCTCACCCGGCACCGTCGCCCTGCGCATCACCGACGAAACGGCCACCGGCTCCGGGACGTACACCCGCCGCGGCACCGACCTGCCGGTCACCCTTCGGCGGGCGCCCGACGGCCGGTCCTGATCCGTCCGGATCCGGCCACCGCCACGAGCTGACACCTGCCGTCCGTCTTCCTGCCGTCGACCGACCCTGACTACCCCGATTCCCAAAGTCCGGGCGTATCCGCCCCGGGAGGACCTACCGTGCATCCCACCACCTCCGACGCACCACTGTCGGTCACCTCACAGACCACCCCGCCCACGCGCTTCATCGTCTCCACACCCACCGAGGTCCAGCGCGGCAGCATCTTCCTGACCTTCGCCAAACCCGCCGCGGCCCCGGACGTGACCTGTACGGGGATCAGCGTGTCGCTGCCCCGCGGGGATGCGGCCACGGACCTGGTCAACGACGAACCGCGCGCCAACTACATGCTCATCGACGACTACCCGCGTGACAGCACCGGCGCGACGTGGTCCGTCCTCCGGCTGCCTGCTGCCCCCGTGCCGACCGCTCCCGAATGGGGTGAGGCTCCCGGCCACCGGTTCGCCAACATCTTCGACCCCCGGGACGACCTCTACTACAAAACCGGCGGACTCGTTCCGAAGGACTCCGCCCTGGTTGTCGATTACGGGGTCGGCCAGGACATCGTCAACCTGGACATCAGGACCGGGATCGACCACCGCTACAAGGTCCAGATGCTGCGTCTGCAGTCGTCCATGGACGGACTGATCTGGGACGACCTCGACACGGATCCCGTCCAGGACACCTCGCGCATCGAGCGCGTCTTCGATCCACCACTGCGCGCCCGCTTCCTGAGGATTCTCACCGTCGTCGATCCGTCGAACGAGGGCTACGCCATCGTCAGGCGCTTCCTGGTCAACCAAGGCGCTCAGACGCGCTCCGACGACGACACCGTGACGTTCGTGTGCACCCCGGACGAGGGGGAGGCGGTCTTCGACGGCTCCCGCGACTTCACCCTGATCCTGTCCAGCATCCCGGTCAACCAGACACCCGGCGCGGCCACCCTCGGGATCACGCAGACGGTGATCGCCGACGGCGGTGAGGACCACCACACCACAAGCCTGGACGGATTCGAGAAGGCCGACAGCGCCTTCGTCTTCGAGAACTTCTCCAGTGAGCAGACCCGCGTCGGCAACGGCGAACACATCACCCTGCACTGGACGGGCAGCCCGGAGAACACCGAATACCACCTCTCCTGGGACGACCGGACCGAGAGGATCAGCGTGCCCGCCACCCGGCACTGCAGCTTCGACACGGCCGACCTGCCCGGGTTCGCCGGGCTCAGCCGCACGACCACGTTCGTCCTGGACGCGCAGACGACCAACTCGTCAGCCCAGACGGTCCACCACTACCAGTCCACCACCGTGACCGTCTCCGACCCCGACATCGAGGCCGCAAGTCTCACCGCCACCGGCCGGATCGCGGTCCGGGAAGGCGGCACCGACACGTTCCTCGCCCGGAGCGACGACGCCAGTACGCAGGCGCTCACCGCCCGCGCCGAAGGAGACGTCACCGTCATCGCCTGACCCGGCCCCCGCAGGTTCCCGCTCCACGTTGACTCGCCTCAGGAGTCCCCCATGAACTCCCGCAGTATCACCGCCGACCGGCTGCTGGAAGCCGTGCCCGACGACCCCGCGCCCCTCTCGGTCTCCACCGCCAGCAAGACCAAACTCGGCGTCATCCGGCTCAGGTTCACCAAGGCCGCAGGCGTCCCGGATGCCGAATGCACCCGGATCACCGTCACCCTCCCCGTGGGTGACAGCAACACCGACCTCACCAGCAACCCCGGGAACATCGACTACAAGCACTCCAGCAGCGGCCGGAGCTGGAGCATCACCCCCAGCGGCGACCGGGCCACCTATGTGTGCACGCCGTCGGGCCCGGGCGGGAAATTCATCTTCACCGACACCGCCCACTTCACCCTCATCCTCGACGCCATCCCGGTCGGCCGCCTGCCCGGCGAAGCGTCGCTGGCCCTCACCGCGTCCACCGCGACGAACCAACTCGACGAGGAGGACTGGACCGTGTCGATCACCAAGGCCGTGGACGATTTCTTCTTCTTCCGCGCCTTCTCCTGCGAACAACCACAGATCCCCAACAACGGCACCGCGACGCTGCGCTGGGAAGGCAGCGAGCACGAGACCGAGTACTGGCTGTCCTACGACGGCCGGGACCCCCAGCAGGTCACCGGCCAGAGCGTGCAGATCGAAGGGATCACCGACACCACCACATTCGTCCTCGACGCGCGAACGCCGAACCCGGACACCAAGGAATTCGACCAGCACCACTACCTGTCCACCACGGTCACCGTCAAAGAACCCACCATCGTGGCCAAGGAACTCACCGCCAAGAGGATCAACGTTCCCCAGACCCTTACCGCGGACAGCAGCAACAAGACCACCACCCTCCACGGCCGCACCACCTTCGAGGAGGACGTCATCGTCATGGCCCAGCTCATCGTGAACGGCACCATCACCAACGAAGCAGGAACCGTCCAGATCGAGGCCAGCTCCGGCAGTATCACGTCCAGCGGAACCGTCCAGGGGGCCAGCCTGAAGGCCGGTGCCACCTACGGGATCGCCAACAACGGAGCCATCACCGGATCCAGCCTCAACGCCGGCTCCGGCAACATCACGACCAGCGGGACCGTCCAGGGGGCCAGTTTGCAGGCTGGCACCACCTACGGGATCGCCAGCAACGGAGCCATCACCGGATCAAGCCTCAACGCCGGCTCCGGCAACATCACGACCAGCGGAACCGTCCAGGGGGCCAGTCTGAAGGCCGGTGCCACCTACGGGATCGCCAACAACGGAGCCATCACCGGATCAAGCCTCAACGCCGGAAGCGGCAATATCACCACCAGCGGCAAGGTGAGTGACAACGGTGAGATCCTTCGCTTCGGCACGAGGGTCGTCATCAGGAATGCGTACCACTCAAATGAGGGCCTGAACGAGGACAACGCGACGAAGGCTTACGTCTCACTCAAGCAGATCACCAACGGAAACGCGCGGTGGAGGTGGTACCTCGACCGGCCCCAGTAAGGTTTCGATCCGGGGCCCCGGCACCCGACGCAGGCCAACAGGCGCAGCACCGGCGCTCGTGGCACCTCGCCGGGCCCGCCGGCTTGATGCACGACGGGGGCGACTGAGTCCGGGTGGCGTCGCCTACGGCAAGGGCCGGGCCCTGAACACCGAAGGGCCCCCTGGGCAGCGGTGCCTGGGGACCCCGTAGCGCCTGCTGCGACCGTCGTCAGGCGCCGTCGTGACGGTGAATCGCACACGCGGCGGCGCCGGACTCGGCACTCGTGACCGGCGTCGGATGCTCCGGCTGGGTGAGCTTCCCCCGTTGCGCGGGAGGTGCTGATCAGCTGGTCAGAGCGGGTTGGCGGGTGTTCAGGTTCGTTGGTTCGGCCGTCGCCTGGCCAGCGTGGTAATTCTCCTCGAACTCGATCGGGCTGAGGAAACCGAGCCGTTCCTGGACACGAGGGGAGTTGTAGAAGCCGTCGATGTACTCGAAGAGCGCGCTCCGGTGTGTCGTTGGCCAGGTTTTGCCAAAGGGTCCCGACACAACGGCTCCACACGACTCCATGGCCTTGACCACATCCTGAACGGTGACGGCGGCGTCGACGTCGTCCCAGTCGTACTCGTTGCGCCGGGCCGACGAGCCAGGTACCAGTTTCGACACCACGGTCATCTCGGGTGCATGGTGCGGTCGTGCCTCCGGCCACGAGGTGAAGAGCGCGTGCGCTTCGCTGAGCGCCCCGTCCTGGGCCTGCCGCTGGCACGTCATCTCCCTACCGTGCTGCTGGGGACGTGGTGGAAGGGCTCTGCCCGTGTGCGCAGACCGATCGGTGAGGAGGGGACAGCGGCCGCGTTCCTGATCTCCCTATTCCGCCATGGTTGGCTGACGACGCGTCGGGCGCGACCCGCCCGTATCAGACATGAGCATTCGCTCGGACGAGTGTTTTAACAGTCGCCCGCGGAGCACTGACTTGCGGTGGGGGGAGGGAGTTTCCTGCGCGGCGCGCGATAGACGCGTGTCGGTCGTACTGGGCTACGGCAATTGCAATTCGCCCCGCATCACCGGCATGTGCGTATGGTTCAAGTCCCCCCTCGGACACCATGACACATCCTGTACATGTTGCTCGCTTCGCGGGCACGCGCAACTGGCACCCGCCTCGGCCTCCGGCCGGGTGCGGGTGTTTGTATTTTCTGCGCCTCCCTTCGGTCGTGCGCGTTGGTCGCGGTCAGCCGATCGTGATCCTTTCTGTTTGCGGGGTATCAGCGGCCAGATACCCGCGACGTGCTCGACCGCGTGGTTCGCGAGGACTCGCAAGCTGGCGCAACGCGTTACCACTACGACGCTGAAGGCCGTCTGCTGTAGGCAGCCAATGGCTTCACGGAGCTCGCCCTCAGCTACGAGATCCCGTAGGCCGCTTGTTGGCCGAGCAACAGGGCTCGGCACTCATCGAGTTCGGATACGACAGCCTTGGTGGACGCACCTTGCGCCGTACACCCAGTGGTGTAGAGAGCCGATGGGCCTACGACGCTGCGGGCCGGCCGGCAACGCTGACCAGCGCTGGGCGAGGACTCAGGTTCGGCCACGACCTTGCCGGCCGGGAGATCCACCGCCTGCTCGGCACTGCGGCTCTCTCCCGGACTTGGGATCCGGTCAACCGCAAGACAGCTCAGACCCTCACAAGTACGTCGGCGCCGGCCGACGCCGACGTACCTGAGGCTGCGCTGCGGCACCGCACCTGCATCCACTGGGCCAGTCCCGGGAGCCAGTTGGCTGCCCATGACGCCGTGTCACCGGGTGGCGGAAGGCAGCAGTTGTCCGACGTCATGGTCACCTCCAGCAGTTGGTGGTTGGTGAGACGACTTCACTGTCATGGACGGATAGCGTGGTGGGCAGTCGCGTCAATCCGTGCGGGTGAAGGGGACTCGACAGTGTCGAGGCTTTGGGACTTTGTGTTGCTCGCGACGTAGGCAGCGAGGACCAACTGCAAGGCGGCTTGTGCGGTCCGGGGACGGCACGGTTGCCGGGTGGTGAGGTGAACGCCGAAGGCGAGCCTGCGCACGGCCGGTTTCGCATATGTGCCCTGGTAAGAGCTCGTAACACGATCTTGTTGAACGGCCCTGTTCGGCCGTGTTGGTGGACGATGACCTGTGGGCGCTGATCGCGCCGCTGCTGCCGTCCTGGCCCGAGAAGGCTCCTGGCCCGCGGCCGGTGCGGGACCGGCTGTGCCTACAGGGCATCCTGTACGTGCTGCACAACGACTTCGCCTGGCAACTGCTGCCCCTGGAGCCGGGGTTCGGCTCGGGCCAGACCTGCTGGCGGCGGCTGGAGTGGTGTCCGCCGCGGCCGTGCGAGCCATCATCGGGGCCCCGGTCATGGAAACGTCGTGACCGGGGCCCCAGGATCAGCTACCGCGGAAGGTGCCGACTGCCGCTAGTTCCGGTACCGGAACACGATCCGGCCGCGCGTCAGGTCGTACGGCGGGAGCTCCACCAGCACCCGGTCTTCCAGATAGATCTTGATGTAGTTCTTGCGGATCTTCCCGCTGATGTGCGCGAGCACCTGGTGGCCGTTGTCGAGCTCCACGGTGAACATGGCGCTGCGCAGGCACTCGACGACCTTGCCTTCGACTTCGATGACGTTCTTGTTCTTCGTCATCGCACCAGCTCCAGGTTGCTGCTCATCGGCCGGGCGCCGATGCCCTCGAACAGCGCCGAGGCTGCTTGGTTGGACTCGTGGACTTCGGTCCAGGCCGCGGCGGACCCGGAGCGGTGCAGCGTCCCCAGCGCGTGGGCCAGCAGCGCCCGCGCGATGCCGCGGCGCTGCTCGCCGGCCCGGACCGCGACCAGCCCGATGCGCGGCCGGTTCACCGTCACCACCCGGATCAGACCCAGGTAGCGGTCCGGCGCCGCGGCCACCGCGTACTTCGACGGGTCGACGATGGTGTCGCCTTCGGGGTGGGGAATCACCTCCGCGGGCATCGACTGCCACCCGACGGTCGCCTCGACTTCGTCACGGATCGCGCGGTCCACCGCCCGCAGCAGACTCTCGTCCGCCTGACCGGCGGGCACGATCGTCACGCCCGAAGGCGGCAGGACTGCTTCGAGCCCTGTGACCCGCGGGTCGGTCGGCACGACGTACTCCCACTCGCGGCGCCGGATCGTGAAACCGGCCCGCCGCCAGCCGGCCGTCAGCTCGACGTCGGCTTCGTCGACCACCGTGTACAGCGGCGCCGGCAGTTCCGCCAGCATCGCCTCGGCGAGCCGGTCGAAGGTGGCGTCGTGCCAGGCGTCGATGCTGACGAACAAGCGTCCGTCGGGCCGGTGCACCGCATGCCCGCGGCCGACCACCAGGTCGTCATCCAGTGCATGCCATTGCCTGTCCGCGACGCGCGTGATCATCACCGCGTTCTCGCTCGGGCCAGATGCAAAAGGCTTCGTATCCATCGGAGTCTCCTTCCAGGAGTGCCTCGATCTCAGGCGCTCCTGGCGACACCGAACGTCAGCCGCCGGACCGTGACGGGTTGAGGGAGCACCCATGGGTAACTGTGTTCACGGGGCTCACCTCCATACGACGACTTCACGGTCCACCACGAAAGTAGCAGCGGGGCGCCGCCTCGCTCAAACCCTTTCCTCCGAGCTCGTAACGCGATCATGATCCGGTCTTCTTGAGGCGTCTCCAGCAGGTGAGGCTGCAAGCCAACGAGAGGAAGGAGCGGTGGAGTTCGATACCTCGTTCCCGGCGGACCGCGAGGCGTTTGAACTGGTGGAGCAGGGCGAAGGTCCGCTCGACGACGGATGGGGTCTCCCCTGCTCAAGCGAAGCCGAGAGCTTGGGGATGGAGCTTGCCAGGCCCGTGATGTTCGGGGAGCCCTTGCGGGAGATCACCGCCTGGATGCGGCGGCGTCGCAGCTCACCGCGCACAGCCTTCGAGTCGTACGCCATGTCGCCCAGGAGGCACTGCGGCCGCCGTCGGGGCGGGCCGGGTCGTCCGGCGACGGACCGGTCGCGGCTCCCCCTTTTTCGCGCGCACGTGGGAGCCGTCCACGCACGCGTGGGTCCAGTCGAGCTCGCCAGCCGCGTTGAGGTCGGCGAGCAGGATTCGGTGCAACCGCTCGAAGACTCCGGCCTGCTGCCAGCGGTCCAGGAGCCGCCAGCCGGTCTGCCCGGACCCGAACCCCGGCTCCAGCGGGAGGAGTTGCCAGGCGATGTCCTGGTGCAAGACGTACAGGAGCGCACCAGGGCTGGTGGATGCACGACGGTGCCCAGGTGACGGTCGTCATGGATTCTCGAACCGGGCTGCCAGGGCCTCGGGAAGGGCGTCCCGGTTTGCCTGGGTCACTTGGACGAGTTCGATGCCGGCGCGTTTCTTGAGGACGTCGGTGAACGGGTCACTCTTTGCGTGGACCGTGGCGGTGATGTCGATGTCGGCCTCGAACAGGTACCGGACCACGTCCTGGAAGTCGGCGCAGGCCAGCTCCATGCGGCCGAGTTCGTCGATCAGCACGAACTCTCCAGGTACCGGATCCGCTGCCGCCGACCTGAGCGGTGGCAGCGCGAGCCGCTCTATGACGCCCAAGTCGACGCCGTACCGGCCCACTCGTGGTGGACCTGGGAAGTCGACATGGGCGAGTACGGCTCGCAGACCGCCCTCCAGCGTTTCCAGGGTGAACCCGGTCCGGGTGCCCCCTTGCCGGATCTCCTCCGTAGTGAAGCCGACAATCCTGCGGGTGTGCAGGAGGCCCGCCAATCGGCGGACAACGGTCGTTTTGCCCACGCCGGGGCGTCCCTCAAGCAGGATTCTCGTCGGCATCTCGTACTCCGTAGGCGTCCCTTTACAGGTTCCCGGCCCCCTGGTCGACGTACCCGGCCGATCGGGTGTCCTGCGTACCTGGACTGGTGTCGACCGGAGTGTTGCGGGTAGAGCCGCGCACATGACGGGAATTGAGCTCAGGAGCGAGGCGTTCGCTGACCATGGGGTGATCCCTCGACGCCACAGCGGGGAGGGCGACGATCTCTCGCCACCGCTGACCTGGTCGACGGTACCGGACGATGCGTCGGAGTTGGTCCTGCTCTGCGAGGACCCCGATGCCCCGGGCGGGTCGTTCCTGCACTGGCTGGTCACCGGGATCGATCCGGGGAGCAGCGGTGCGGCGGAAGGGGGGGCACCTCCCGGCGGTCAGGAGTGGCCGAACGGATTCGGCCGGCCGGGCTGGGGCGGTCCGATGCCTCCGCCGGGCCACGGGGCGCACCGCTATTTCTTTCGTCTGTGGGCCGTGTCGGAGTCGCTTCCTCTGCACGGCAAGCCGACCGCCTCCAGGCGCCGCTTCCGCCTGTGCGGCCGGTTGTCCCTTCGCGATTGAGCTGAGGAGCGCCAACACCAGCTGGAGAGTCCTTCCATCTATGGGTCGGGATGCCCAGTAGGCGAGGGGGCGTGACCAGAGCACAGGTGCACGAACGTGGCGAAATCTGGTCGTGCGAGCGTGTGTGGCTTGAGGTCGACCCGTTGCCCGGCCTGTGCCTTCGGGAACCTTGCCCGTGCGTGGAAGTCCGCGTACGCGCTCATGGCGGACCGATCCTGCAAGTAGAGCGGGTCGTAGTCGCGAACCCGGCAGCGCAAGCCTGATGCCCTGTAGGCGGCACGTTCCACCAAGGGGGATGTAAATGGCAGGGGGATTCCGTATGGCGATTGAGCTGCCTGATGAGGTGTGTCGTCCCTTCAGTTCATCGGGGAACCGGCCGAACATCAACGAGGACAAGGTCCGCGAATTCGCGACCCACGTACGGGACTTCGCGCAGAAGCTGGACGATACGCACAAGGACTCCACCTCGACGACCCACCAGTTGGCCGAGGCGTATCAGGGCGCGTCGTGCGAGGCATTGCTGGCTTCGGCATATCCGATGGCACCTACGGGCACCGGCGCATCCAGGCCCAGTTGGACCGTTGGGGCGTCGCCGAGGGTCCGGAGCTGGTCCGCCGCCTCATTCGTGAACTGGGCCTGGCGCCCCGCCGGCCACGGCCGAGGAGGTTTGGCCTCGCGAAGGCCGCGGCCGGCCAGGTGCCAGACCTCGTCGGTCGCGACTTCACGGCGGATGCGCCCCCTCGGCCACCCACTGGGGGCCGCCGGCGGCCGGTTCGGACTCCAGGCCGTGTGCGAAGGCGGCGGCCAGGCGAACGTCACGATGATCGAAAGGCTCTGAGGAACCCGGCGCGCGCCTCGATGATCCACCACGGGCCGCCGAGCTGTGTTAAGGTTCTGGAGTTGCAGTTGTGGTACCCATGAATCTGTGTGCGCCTGACGGGAATGTTTCTCCTTCAGGTGCATTATTTTTTTCCGGCATCTCCGGATGGGGCCTCTGCCTACAGAAGGAGAATGGTTATGGCACAGGGAACCGTGAAGTGGTTCAACGCCGAAAAGGGTTTCGGCTTCATCGAGCAGGACGGCGGCGGCCCTGACGTCTTCGCCCACTACTCGAACATTGCGACCCAGGGCTTCCGTGAGCTCCAGGAGGGCCAGCGGGTCTCCTTCGACGTCACGCAGGGCCAGAAGGGCCCGCAGGCGGAGAACATCGTCCCCGCCTAATCGCCGGACGCGTTTCCGCTCACCGGGGTCCGCACCGTCATGGTGCGGACCCCGGTTTGTGCTGTTTCCAGACAGGCAAACAACTGCATGTCCCGCAGGCTCCAGAAGTCGAACCGGCGCGCCTCGTCGCCCTCGCCGTCCGCGTCGTCGCCGAGGGAATTCCAGCTGCCGGAAAGCACGACACCCGCACTTCCCGCCGTCGAGGACTTCGCCGCTCTTGACATGCCCGTGGGGTTGCTGAAGACCCTCACCGCACAAGGCGTGACCACCCCGTTCCCCATCCAGGCCGCCACGCTGCCCAACTCGCTCGCCGGTCGTGACCTGCTGGGACGCGGACGCACCGGATCCGGCAAGACCCTCGCGTTCGGACTGGCGCTCCTGGCTCGCACGGCCGGACTGCGTGCGGAGCCCAAGGCTCCGCTCGCCCTCGTGCTGGTGCCCACCCGTGAGCTCGCCCAGCAGGTGGCGGACGCGTTGACGCCCTATGCGACGGCGGTGAACCTCCGGCTGACCACTGTGGTCGGCGGGCTGTCGATCATGAAGCAGGCCGGTGCGCTCCGACGCGGTGTCGAGGTGCTCGTGGCGACTCCCGGCCGGCTCAATGACCTCGTGGAACGCGGGGACTGCCGGCTCGACGGCGTACGCATCACGGTGCTGGACGAAGCCGACCAGATGACCGACATGGGCTTCCTGCCGCAGATCACCAAGGTGATCGGCGATCCCCCCACCGACCACAAGGTCCACCGGGGAGGGCGTACGGCCCGCGCCGGTGGTTCCGGCAGTGTGGTCACGCTGGTCCTGCCCAACCAGAAGCGGGACGTCACCCAGCTGATGTCGGCCGCGGGCATCCGTCCCCGGACGGCCCGCATCACGTCGAGCGACGCGGAACTGACCACCATCACCGGTGCCCGCGAGCCGTCCGGTGTGGCCGTCACCATCGAGGTCCCCCAGCCGGCGACACCGACGGCGTCCCGCCCGGACCGGGAGACCGGCACCAAGCCAGGCAGGCGATCCGGCCGCCGACGTCGAAACGGCGGCGGGGCCAAGGCGGCGCCAGGTGCTGCCACTGGGACGGGAGGCCGGGGCTCGGACCGCCGGGCCGCGGCCGGGTCGGCAACGGCTGGTGGCACCTCCGCAACCGGCGGGCGCGGTTGTGCCCACCGGGCGGGATCCGGTGGGGCCACGGGGGGTGCCGTCGGTGTGCGCGGCGGCAGTTCCGACCGTCGGGCTGCGACCGGCGCTGCCTGCGGCAAGGCTGTCCGCGGATCCGGCCGACGGTCGGCGGCCAGCGGAGCCACGGGTGGCGCTGTCGGCACCGGCGGCCGCGGCTCCGACCGCCGAAGCGGCCGCCGCGGCCGGTGACGGCGCCGGAGACGAGGTGCTTGCCAGGCAGCCCGTCCACGGCGGCGAGCCCATCTTGATCAAGACCAACCGCCCTACACCAGGACCTGAAGCAGCTGCCCTGGCGGGACGTGCCGCTGCGGGGCAAGACCTGCGTACCGCCCAAGGCCACGACGAGATCCACCGCCTCAGCGGGCGGCGCTTTGCCCCACCTGGCCTTGCCTCATCTGTCAGTGATCGCGGAGAGCCATGCCGTGTCCTCCGGGCCCGGTGCTTCGGGGCCGAGCGCGGGCAGCCAGCGGATCTCGCCCGTGCGCAGGGCGACCGTGGCCCGTGGCCTCATCGGCTCGTCGCCCCTGCGTGAGAGCAGGACGAGTTCCCAGACCGTCGCCGTCATGGCGTCGAGCCGGGTGGCGCAGTCGGCGGTGACTCGCCGCGGATCCCGGGTCCGGCCCAGGGACAGATGTGGGGTGAAGTTCTTGGCGGGCCCACGACAGCGCGGGAACCGCTGCTGCAGTACGCGGTGCAGATCCGCCCACGGTGCCGTGCCGGCCGCCGTCGGATCGAGCCACACGGTGACGTACGCCCTCTGCCGGAAGGTGCGCACCCCGCCCAGCCGGGCGGTGAAGACCGGCGTCTCGGCCGTCGCTGCGGCGAGCAACGGGGCCGCCCGCTCGAAGTCGGACTCCGGAACGAAGCCGAAGAGCACATTGACGTGCGGCGGCCAGCGGTGTATCTGCGGATCGTGATCGCGGCGGATGTCCTGGATCGGCGGCCACAGCTCCGCAGGCGGGATCCAGGCCACCGCCGTGCGGGCCGTCGGGAACACATCGAGGATGCCGGCGGGCTCGCCCCTGGCGAAGCTCAGGTCCGCTTGCGGGGCCCGCACCCGGCCGGCCCCTGACGCGTCGATGCGGTCCACACCTGTGGCCCGGTCCCAGACCACCTCGCCGTCCGCCTCGATGTACACCACCCGGTGCCAGGGGATGTCGCCCCCAGGCACAAAGCAAGGCAGCGGGATGCGTTCGACGGCATCCCTGCGCTGGCTGATCCCCAGCACGAACCGGGCCGGGTCGAAGCGCGGGTCCCAGCGGACCCGGTGATAGATCTCGTCGCTGGTTCGCATCACGCCTCCTCTCCCGCCTTCACACCTTCTCTTCCCCCAGGGTGCCGCCTGCCCCGTCCTCGACGGTTGTTCCGCTCCGTACCGCGACGCGTCAGGTGCGGTGCGTGATGGCGCCGGCGTATGTCGAGACGAGTTCTCGGTCGACTCGGTGTCAAAGACGCCGCCGATTCGGTCGTGTCGGCTGACGGAAGCACGTCCGCACCCGATGCATTCCGCCCGTACCAAGCGGAGATCGACCGTGGCGTCGGCCTCTACCGGCCGCGGTCATTGGCGGAGCGGCCGGCCTGCTCGGCGTGGCCGGTACACGGGCTCTTGTGCGGCAACGTCGCGTCAACGCCGGTCACTTGGAAGATCGCCCGGGCGGCCGCGCCGGACCTGCCAAGGGCCGTCGGCACTCGTGGTACGGGCAGCGGAGCGGTGTGGACTCCGAGGCCGACGAGTAGCGGAACCGGGACCTCCGGACCGAGTACTCCGTCGACCAGGAGGTCGCCCCGGATCCGCAGCCGCCGAGTCGTCGCCTCCGACGAAATGTGTGACGGCGCCGAGCGGGTCGGTGACGGCAACGACCTGGAGCCTGTCATCGATGAGGTACCGGGCGACGGCTCCCTGCCCGTCGGTGAGTGTGGTGGTGCCGTGGTCGTTCTCCGCATCTGGCGCGCCGTAGGTGAAGCGGTTCGCCACATGCCCTTCGGCGCCGGACTGGGCGGTGCAGCGGTGGCGGTGGTCGTAGGTGTACTCGTGGCGGGAGTCGTTGGAGTCCACCCAGGCGGTCATCCGGTGCTCGGTGTCGTACTCGAACCGGGTCACCGCATTGGTGGACCTTGAGGAGCTTGTCGAGTTCCGCGGCGTGTCCGGCGTCGTTCTCGGTGTGGTTGGTGGCGACCTTCTTCAGCCGGTCGCCCGCCCCGTGGTACAGGTCCTGGACTGCCTTGCTCGCATTTTTGGCCAGGGTCTTGCCTGGCTTCTCCGTGCCGTGCTCCGGCGCCTTGACGATCCGGTTGCTCAGTCGAAGCTCACTCCCGCAGCCTTCGACTCGAATTCAGCGGCATGCGACGCGACCGTCCGCGCATGCCCGCGCAACACATCGGCGCGCGCATGCAACTCCTCCGGCCGGATGGAGAAACCCGGGGTGTGACCCAGATACGCACCAAACGGGCCATGGGATGATCTTGGAGGTGGGAGCGGAGGGTCCCGTCGCCCGTTCAGCCCGGCCTCGTTGAGGGTGACTTTGGGCTGTCGTCTGGGGCCGAGGTGGGGCTGTGACCTCGATTGAGCGGACCGCGTATCCGCGGTTCAAGCGGCTGATCAGCGTGTATGAGCTGCACCTGTTCTTCGCGCCGAGCCGTGAGCACATCCGTCGCTTCGGCGAATACTCCACCCACGAGCTCGCCGACGAACCCGACGCCTACGACCCGCGCCTGGACGTCGACTGCACCCCGATCCGCGGCGACGGCCCGCCGGCCAAGGGCCGGATGCCTGAGCTGGCGGGCGCGTGCCGGCGAGCACCTCACGGAGCCCTGGCGCCGCGTCCGAGGGCTGATCCCGGGGACCGGGTCGAGGTCACAGCAATCGGTCGACCAGCCCGTCGACGTAGTCCGGGGTGAGCGGGCCCATGCCGAACAAGACGCGGATATACATCGGGGCCAGGATGTGGTCCAGCACGCCGAACGCGTCGGGTGCGTGCTCGCCGCGTTCGCGGGCGCGATCGAGCATGGACTGCAGTTGCCGGGTGCGTTCGGCGAGGAGGTCGTCACGCGCCTGCAGGCCCTGGCGACCGTTGCTGGACAGGGCGACGGACAGGCGCAGTAGCGCCAGACCGTCGGGTCCGGTGATCTCGCGGGCCACGTTGGCCGCGTAAGTGCGCAGGTCGCCGGCCAGGCTCCCGGTGTCGGGCATCGGCGACTGCGCGTTGAGGCGGGTGAGTGCCACGTCGGTGAGCAGGGTTTCCAGGCTGCCCCACCGGCGGTAGATGCTGCTGTCGGCTACGCCCGCGCGGGCTGCGACCTCGCCGACGGTGAAGTTGCCGTAGCCGCGCTCGCTGATCAGGTCGGTGACGGCCTGGTGCACCTCCGCGCCGACGCGGGCGCTGCGCCCGCCGGGCCGCCGGGCTCGCTGTCGCTCGTTCATGCCCCCACCTTAACGCAGTCGTGACTTGCGTTTGCGAGGCAACCCTCCTTACAGTCACCTAACGCAGCCACTGACTGCTTTAAAGCGCCCGGAGGCTGACCGCGTCGGCCGTGGAGAGGCGCAACTGACGATTGAGAGGAATCCCCATGGCTGCATCGCCTGCGGCCGTAGGCAGTCGACCAAACCGGGCCGTGCTGCTCACGGTGACCTGCCTAGGCCAATTCATGGTCCTGCTCGACAACACGGTTGTTGGAGCAGCGCTGCCCGATATGCAGCACCGGCTGCACACTCAGCTGACCGGTCTGCAATGGATCGTCGACGCGTACGTACTGCTGGTCGCCATGCTGCTGCTGTCCGGCGGTGTCTTCGCCGACCGGTTCGGCCGCAAGCGGGTGTACCTGACCGGCGTGGCGGTGTTCACCATCGCGTCGGTGCTGTGCAGCCTCGCGCCCTCGGTCGGCTGGCTGGTCGCCGGCCGGGTGCTGCAGGGCATCGGGGCCGCGGCGCTGAGCCCTGCCTCGCTGGCCCTGCTCGCCGCCGCCTATCCCGTGCCGCAAGAACGAATCAAGGCGATCGGGCTGTGGGCCGGATTCAGCGGAATAGGTCTGGCCGCAGGCCCCGTGGCCGGCGGCGTGCTGACGGATGCCTTCGGTTGGCCCGCCATCTTCCTGGTCAATCTGCCCATCGGCGCGGTCCTTCTGCTGGTCGGTCTGCGCAGCCTTGAAGAGGCCCGCAATCCGAGCGCCCCCGCGATCGATGTCCCGGGGACGGTGCTGTCCGTTCTGGGGGTGGGGGTGCTGACCTACGGGCTGATCGAGGGTGGTGCCCGCGGCTGGACATCGCCGGTGATCCTGGGCAGCTTCACCGCCGCGGTGATCCTCCTCGCCGCCTTCGTCGCCGTCGAAGCGCGTCGTTCCGCTCCGATGCTGCCGCTGCGGCTGTTCCGGCAGCGGCTGTTCACCGTGTCCAACACCGCCATGGTCGTGGTGGGGTTCGCGCTCATGGGCTCGTCGTTCTTCTTCTCCCAGTTCTTCGTGTACGTCCAGGGCAGCTCGATCCTGCGCGCCGGCCTGCAGACCCTGCCGGCATCCCTCGCCATGGTGATCGTCAGCCCGTACGCGGGTCGGCTCGCCGCCCGGTACGGCTTCCGAATCGTGGTTACCACCGGCCTGGCCCTGGCCGGCCTGGGACTGCTGGCGCTCGGCATGGTGCACGCCGACACCGGCTACGGGAACGTGTGGTGGCGGCTGGGAGTCGTCGGCATCGGCTTCGCCCTGACCATGTCCCCACTGACGGGAGCCGCCATCCAAGCAGTCAGCCCGCAGGAAGGCGGCCTCGCATCAGGCATCAGCAGCACCACCCGGCAGATCGGCGCGGTGCTCGGCGTGGCGGTGCTCGGAGCCATCGTCCGCACCCGGCAATCCGGCGGCGCCTCCTTCGAGACCGGCCTCAACAGCGGCTTCCTCGCTGCCGGCACCGTCACTTTGGCCACCGCCGTGTTCACCGGCCTGTGGTTGGCGAGGTCCAAGCCCGCGGAAGGCTCCGCGGCGCCGCAACGTTCCACCGATCCAGGTGCGGTCACCACCGCGAACAAGGCATCCGCGAACAGCCGTTGACGGCGACACCGACGTGGACGACGTCATCGACATCCTCTTCGGGCCACTCGTCTTCCGCAGGTTCACCGGCCACTACGACCTCACGGACGAGCACGCCGAGAAGCCCGCGCGCACTGCGTTCGACGGGCTAATGCGCTCCACCATCCGACACTGCCGATTCCAACGGAGAGACACATGTCCCGCACCTTTCTCATCACCGGCGTGAGCAGCGGCCTCGGCCGCGCCTTCGCCACCGCCGCCCTCAAGGCCGGCCACACCGTCATCGGCACCGTTCGGAACCCGGACCAGATCGCCGCCTTCGAGCAGTTCGCTCCGGGCCGCGCTCACGCCCGCGTGCTGGACGTCACCGACACCGATGCCATCGCGCCGACCGTCGCAGCGGTCGAGAGCGAGGTGGGCCCCATCGACGTACTCGTCAACAACGCTGGCTACGGCGTCGAGGGCACCTTCGAGGAAACCCCGCCCGACACCTTCCGCCACCAGTTCGACGTCAACGTCTTCGGCGTCATCGCGGTCACCCAAGCCGTTCTGCCCCGGATGCGCGAGCGCCGTGCCGGGCACATCCTGTTCGTGACCTCCATGGGCGGTCTGCGCGCGTTCCCCGGCCTGGCCGCCTATCACGGCTCCAAGTTCGCCGTCGAGGGCATTGCGGCCACGCTCGCCGCAGAGGTCGCACCATTCGGCATTCACGTCACGGCGATCGAGCCCGGCTCCTTCCGCACCGACTGGGCCGGCCGCTCCATGCACCGCGTAGAAAGCACCATCGCCGACTACGACCCGCTCTTCGCCCCGATCCGCGAACGCCGCCTCGACATGCGCGGTCAGCAGCTCGGCGATCCCGCCCAAGCCGGCCGCGCCCTGCTCGCCATCGTGGAGGCCGAAAAGCCGCCGACCCACCTCATCCTCGGCAGCGACGCCCTCCGCCTCGTCGCCGAAGCCCGCTCCGCCTTCGATGCGGAGACAGCCGCCTGGAACGAGCTGTCGAAGTCCACCGACTACCCCGACGGGGAACAGATCGCGTGAGAGCCGCGGGGCTGGCCGGCGGCTCTGACGCGTAAATACGTGAGACACCACTCCACTGTGTGGGGAGTGTCAACACCAGCCGGGGCGTTATGGGTTGGGCACCCAGTGGGTGAGGGAACGTCACCAGCGCGCAGGCGCACGAACGTCGGCCGGGCCGACTGGCTGGAGCGGGCACTGAGGAGAATCGGCGCCCGCCACGCCACCACGCTCCCGCAGGCCCTGCTCGTGTTGACGAACCACGCAGTCGCGTACTGACCTCGTGATCGGCACCGCACACGATCAGCGTGATCGCGTGAGGGCACTGGCCGTGTGTGGCAAGGGGGACGGAGTCCGAGGATCAGGACCAGGATCAGGTGAGGTTCAGGCCCCATGTCTGCAGGGCGTAGGGCCGCCCCTTCTCCTGCCCCTTGATCAGCGGCACGTTGAGCAGGCTGAAGCCGGCCTTGGTGGCCACGGCGACGCTGGCGGCGTTGTCGGCCTCCAGCTCCAGGATCACCTGGTCCACGCCCAGTTGCTCGAAGGCGTACGCAGCCATGACCCGTACCGCCCGTACTGCCAGTCCCTGGCCGCGGTGCGCCGGGCCGACGGCGTAGCCGAGCTCTGTGCCCTCGGGGGCACGTCGCAGCATCACCTCGCCGAGCGGTGCGCCGCCGTCGACGGTGATGGCGAGCAGGATGGCCGTACCCTCGGCCCGCAGTTGCCGGTCCCGGTCCAGCCGTGCGCGGGCGGCCGCTTCGTCGAAGGGGGAGACGATCGGCGTCCAGTACGCGATGTCGGGGTGGTCGAACAGCTCCGGCATCGCGGCCAGGTCCGCCTCCGTCCAGTCGCGCAGGACGAGCCCCTCCCCCGAGAGCTCGATCCGCTCGGGAAAGGACGACGTGGTGCTGCTCATGGTGAGGGACCTCCCGGTCTGTTCAGGAGGAGGGAGGATAACCGGGGGCGGTCATCGGCTCACCAGTATTTCCGGGGGACTCTCACGCAGTACGAGACGGTCGCTCCGCTTGGATCGCCCGGTATGTCGTCTCGAACCTGTGGGTCCTGTGCTGACGAGCCGTTCACCTCCGCCGCGCGGAGCAGGGAACCGTTCCACATGGGACAACACCAGCTCCACCGGTTCGCCTCCGCCTGTGCGGAAAAGGCTGGAGTCGGAACGCGTCCGACCGTAGGCGGGGCGGCGGCAGCGGCCCGGCCACCCCGAACTGCTTCATCAGCGCTGCGATTTCTGGGGCGAGGGACGTCGGTCGGGGCCTTCCCGTCCGGTGTCCGGGGCCGGGGTCCTTGCCGAGGTCAGTCCGCTCACCGTGTGCTGCTCCGGGGCGGCACGCACGTGCCGCCCCGGAGCAGCATGCCCGCCGACGGGGCCGGTGTCGGGGCTGCTTACCGCCCGCCTCGGCATCCCCCGAGGCGAACTGCCCCATGCTTCAGCCGGGTTGCTGCGACAACCCGGCGGTGAAGGTCTCTCACCTCACTCGATTCCATGGCGCCTCGTGGCGCACCCACCCGCTTCGACAAGAGGGCGTACGTCTTCTACGGCACCGTGACCGTTGCTGCCATCCGCCTCTGGCTCCGCTCATGACCCGCCGGACGACGCGGGCACGGGGTAGGGCAATGAGTCAGCGAGTACGTGCCGGGGCGAAGGGGATCCCCGAAGTCATGCCGCGGCGGCCGACCATGAGGGACTCGCCGAGGAAGCTCACGCCGATGGAGAGCTGGAGGGGGCGTGCGTTCTCGTGCATGCCCATCTTCACCGCCAGGACACTGAAGCCGGCCGTGACCGCCAGGGTGCCGATCAGGGTGAGGAAGGTGCGGCCGGTGTATCGCTGCCACAGGACACCTCCCCTGTCGACGAGTTGAATGGTGGCGCCGCGGAGTGCGCCGAGTGCCGCACCGAGGACGGCGCCCGTGATGACCCAGGTGAGGTCGGTGCCGGTCAGATCCGTCTTCTTGATGAGGGAGAGGATGCCGATCCCGGTCAGGATCGCCGGGGCGATGAAGAGGTCCTTTGCGTTGACCGGTTCACCGATCATCCGTCTGATCACGACCGCGATCACGACCACCGCGATGATCGCAGCGAGCAGCCAGGGGTTCACGCAGATACCACCCATCTTTGTAGCACGGTTACGCTAAAAAATATTAGCTCGGTCGTGCTATAAAGGCAACATGCCGAAGATCGTCGATCCCGTGGCCCGCCGCAGGGCAGTGGCGCAGGCCGTCCTGTCCGTCGCGGCCCGGCATGGGCTGGAGCATGCGTCGCTGCGCAACGTCGCCGATGAAGCCGGACTCGCCATCGGCTCGGTCCGTCACTACTTCGCCGACCACGACGAGTTGATGACCTTCACGATGAGGGAGCTGAGCCGGCGCATCGGCGACCGCATCCGCACCCACGCCGAGCGGCTCCTGACTCCCGACGGCCGCACCGACCGCCGGGCCGGAACGGAAGAGCTCCTGGCCGAGTTCCTTCCCCTGGACGAGGCCCGCCGCCAGGAGTCCGCGCTCTGGCTCGCCTTCACCGCCGCAGCACACACCCGCCCCGAACTGCGGCCCTGCGCTGCCGAGATGCAAGCCGACCTGCACACCCTGATGTCGCGCGTGCTGCACGAAGCCCGGTGCGCCGGCGGGCTGCCAGGCAGCATGGACGTCGAACTGGAAAGCACGCGACTGGCCGCCCTCCTCGACGGACTCAATCTCCAGGCAACGCTGCTGCCGGACCGCTATCCGCCCAAGCTGCTCCGGCAGGTACTGCGACGGCACCTGGACGCCCTCAGAGCCGGCAGCTGACCTTCACTCCCTCACTGAGGACGGGCAGCGCGACCTCGGCACGCTCGGCGTCGACCATATGCGTCCGAGCTGCTTGGTATGAGGGCCAATCCCCGGTCGGCCGGTCGCCACTCGCGCGACGGTCCGACCCGTCGGACAGGGCCTAGTCGGCGGCCTGGCGCTTCCGTCGCCCTCGGCGTACGGCGACGGAAGCGAGCGCCACGAGCGCGACGGCGGCGCCGCCCCCGATCAGCCAGGGCAGGCGGCTGTGCGGGACGATTGGGCCGGCCACGGTCACCTGCCGGGTGGTGGTCTCCTGCCCGTGGTGGCTGACGACCGTCATCGGGTACCTGCCCGCCGGTATGTCGTCCCGTACGGCGGTGTGCCCTCCAAAGAGCGTGCTCCCGTCGTCGCACTTGCAGCCGGGATCGTCCTCGCCTTCCCTGAGCGTCAACGGACCATCGAAGAGCGGGGACTTGACCGTCAGCGACGTCTCGCCCGCAGCGGGCTGCCGATCGGTCAGGACCACGATGACGTCGCTGCCCGGCCGCACGGCGCCGGGGTCCCCGTCGCCCGGCAAAGGGCGCTTCGCGTCACCGACGACGAACCGGCCTATCACCGCCGATCCCTCGGCGACGACTGCTATCCGAGCAGTGGCGACAGTGCGGCCGTGGCTGGTCGCGGTAACGGGGTACGTGCCCGGCACGATGTCACCGCGGATGCGGTGCCGGGTTCCCGGCGCGTCGGTCTGGACGAACTGAACGGACCCTTTTTCCAGCGGGGTGAGCGGAACAGGTTCGACGAGGGCCGGCGAGGTGACGGTCACCTCGTCCGTTCCGGCGGGCATCCCGGCGATGCCGAACGCGACCGGCCCGTTCACCTCGATCCTGACCCCGGGCCCGGCGCCGGTATACGACAGGTGAGGCCCCCTGGCCGCGGCTGCTCCCGGCGCCGCCGACAGGAGGAGCGCACCGGCCGCAGCCAGGCTCGGGGCCCACCGGCGCAGGGACGGGGGAGGGAACATGGCGGGCTCCTTGCGGGGTCGGGTCGCCAACCGGCGGTGACGGCGCGGCAGGCGCCTCGTGCCGGTGGCGAACACGTTGACGCATGTCATCGTCGATGACGTTCGACCGCCCGCAAGGGTTGCCCGGCACGGCTCTGGTCCAGCGGACACCACACCTGGCTGGGGCCTGTCCGGTGAATCTTCGAGACCTCGGGACCGGTGTAGCGGGGGTTGCGCAGGATGGTGCGTACCGCGCTCTTGGACTGGGCGTGTTCGTCGCGGGTCAGGCTCTCGGCGATGGCGTAGAGGCCCTTTCCGCGAAGGTATTCGCGGAAGATGCGGACGATGGCGGGGGCGGTTTCGGGGTCGGGTTCGAGTCGGTGGAGGCGTTTGGCTTCGGGGGCTTTGGCCGGGTTGGGGTGCGGACCCGCGTCAGCGATCCGGTAGCCGTAGGGATGCTGCCGCCGAGGTTGCGGCCTTCAGCCCGGGGACAGGACGACAAGCGCCGCTATGGCCATTCGGATGCACTTATGGTGATCTCCAGGGTTCTAATTTGCCTTTCCATTGCTAATTCTTGAATGGAGTCTGGTGAGCTGTCGTGGATAACCCGGGGGGAGCAGCATGGCGATCGAGCTGCCTGATGAGGTGGTGTCGTTCCTTCAGTTCATCGGGGTGAACTGGCCGAGCGTCAATGAGGACAAGGTCCGTGAATTCGCGTCCCATGTGAGGGACTTCGCGCAGAAGTTGGACGACACCCACAAGGACTCCACCTCGACGATCCACCAGATGGCGGAGGTGTATCAGGGGGCGTCGTACGAGGCGTTGTTGGCCAAGTGGGGTCAGCTGTCGAACGGGCACATGACGGAGCTGGTCAATGCCTGTCACACGGTGGCCACCGCGTTGGATGTCGCGGCGGACACGATCGTGGCGATGAAGGTCGAGGCGATCGGTGAACTGATCGTGCTGGCCATCACGTTCGTGGCCGATCAGGCCGCTGCGGTGGCGACGTTGGGGATCGCGGAGGCGGCCGAGGCGTTGGTCATCGCGGCGGGCAAGAAGCTCGTGAACTTCCTTGAGCAGCAGTTGGAGCAGTACATCATCGGGCAGGTCGTCGAGGCGGCGATCAATCCGTTGGTGGAGGTGGTCGGTAAGGCGGTGAGCGGCATGGTCTTCCAGGCCGCCGAGTCCGCGCTCGGCGTCTCCGCCGGTGGCGGGGGCGGGGGAGGTGCGGGGGAGAGTTTCTCCATCCATCCGGAGGAGTTGCACAAGCGCGCCGAGTTGTTGCGTGGGCATGCGCGGACGGTGGCGTCGCACGCCGCTGATTTCGAGTCGAAGGCTGCGGGGGTGAGCTTCGAGTGAGCAACCGGATCGTCAAGGCGCTGGAGCACGGTGCCGAGAAGGTGGGCAAGACCATTGCCAAGGACGCGAGCAAGGCCGTCCAGGACCTGTACCACGGGGCGGGTGACCGGCTGAAGAAGGTCGCCACCAACCATGCCGAGAACGACGCCAAGCATGCCGGGGAACTCGACAAGCTCCTCAAGGGCAACAAGGGGGACATGCCGCGCGCCCCGCACACCACGGGTGGCGGCGGACGTCGCGGGGGCGGTAAGCCGACCGGCGGCCGCGGTCGCGATCAGGTGGGAAAACCGCGTGAGGCCGGCCGGCCGCAGGAGTCCGTCTGTCCCGGTGGTGAGCCCGTCGACATGGCGACCGGGCGGATGTTCATCGACCAGACGGACGTGTCACTGCCTGGCGCGTTGCCGCCCCTGTTCAGGCGGTCGTTCGAGTCCGGTTACCGGGCCGGGCGCTGGATGGGCCCGCGCTGGGTGTGCACCTTCGACGAACGATTGGAAATCGACGACGAGGGCGTCGTCTACCTCAGCGCGGAACGGACCGCGCAGGCGTACCCGCACCCGACGCCCGACGAGCCTGCTCAGGCGACGGCCGGCGCCCGCCTGGACCTCGGCATTGACGACCGGACGGGCGACTACACCCTGACCGACGTCGCCACGGGCCTGGTCCGGGAGTTCACCCGCCAGCCCGATGGCGAGGCGGCCCTGCTGACCGGGATCCGCGACCGGGCCGGCCACCGCGTCGAGTTCGCCTACGACACCGACGGCTCGCCGCTGAGCATGACGCACTCCGGTGGCTACCGCATCCTGGCCAGCGTGGACGCCGGCCGCATCAGCGCGCTGCATCTGGCCGGAGCGGGCGAGGACGGCGGCGATCTGCTGCTCACCCGGTACGGCTACACCGACGGGCACCTGACCGCCGTCCACAACTCCTCCGGGCGCCCGCTGCTCTTCGCCAACGACGCTCAGGGCCGGATCCTGTCCTGGACGGACCGGAACGGCACCCGATACCTCTATACCTACGACGCGTTCGACCGGGTCGTGGAGGAAGGGTGCGCCGACGGCACGCTCAGGTTCCACTTCGAGTACGGCGATCCGGATCCGGACACCGGCATCAAGGTCCACTGCGAGACCAACGCGCTCGGCCACACCACCCGGTACCAGGTCAACGAACACGCCCAGATCGTCGCTCAGACCGACCCGCTCGGGAACACCACATATTTCGAACGGGACGAGTACGACACCCTGCTCTCGCAGACCGACCCCCTCGGCCGCACCACCCGGTTCGCCTACGACGACACGGGCAGCATCATCTCCGTCACGCGTCCGGACGGCGAGCAGGCCACGGCTGCCTACTTCGGTGATTCGATCCTGCCCACGCTGATCACGCGTCCGGGCGGGCTGACCTGGCAGCAGACCTACGACGCGGCCGGCCGCCGCACCTCGCTCACCGACCCCACCGGGGCCACCACCCGTTACGGCTACGACGAGTCCGGGCACCTGGCCTTCGTGACCGACGCCCTCGGCCACTCCACACGTATCCGGTGCAACGCCGTCGGCCTGCCCATCGAGGTCTCCGACCGGGCCGGTGCCACCAGCAGGTACGAGCGCGACGCCTTCGGCCGGGTTGTCGCCATCACCGACCAGCTGGGCGGTATCACCCGGCTGACCTGGAGCATCGAGGGCAAGCTGACGTCGTACGCGGCGCCCGACGGAACCGTCGAGACCTGGGCGTATGACGACGAGGGCAATCTGCTCACCCACACCGACCGTCTCGGGCAGACCAGCACCTTCGAGTACGGACCCTTCGCGACCCTCGCCGCCCGCACCGACCCGGACGGTACCCGTCTCGCCTTCAGCCACGACGCCCATATGCAGCTCGTGGAGGTCACCAACGCCCTGGGGCAGACCTGGAACTACACGTACGACCCCGCCGGCCAGCTCATATCGGAGACCGACTTCAACGGCCGGACCGTCGGCTACCAACTGGACGCGGTCGGCCAGGTCGTCTCACGTACCAACCCACTGGGGCAGCGGATCCAGTACTCCTATGACGTACTCGGGCAGCTCGTGGCGAAGAACTCGGACGGGGCGATCACGAGCTACACCTACGACAGCGCTGGGCACCAGATCCGGGCCACCAGCCCGGACGCCGATGTGCTCCGCACCGTCGACGCCCTCGGCAACCTGATCAGCGAGACCGTCAACGGACTCACCCTCACCCACACCCTCGACACCCTCGGCCGAAGCACCGGCCGCACCACCCCCAGCGGCCACACCAGCGCCTGGACTTACGACCGGGCCGGTCGCCGCACCTCCCTCGCCACCCCCGGCGGCAGGCTCGACTTCGCCTACGACGCGGCCGGGCGCGAAAATGAGCGCACCATCGGCGAACGTCTCACTCTGGCCAGCGCCTGGGACGCCGAACACCGCCTCACCGGCCAGATCCTCCGGTCCGAGCAGTCGGTACTGCAACGCCGCGACTACACCTACCGGGCCGACGGATCCCTCACCGGTGTGGAGGACCAGCTCAGCGGTGCCCGTACCTTCGACCTCGACGCCGCCGGACGCGTCACCGCCGTCCATGCCGCCACCTGGACCGAGAACTACGCCTACGACCCGGCCGGCAACCTCACCGCCGCGGACTGGCCCACAACCGGAGCCCCCCAGGCGGCAGTCGGCACCCGTACGTACAGCGGCACCCAGCTCAGCACCGCGGGCCGCGTGCGCTACGAGTACGACGCCGCGGGCCGCACCACCCTGCGCCAGGTCACCCGCCTCTCGAAAAAGCCCGCGAACTGGCACTACACCTGGGACGCCGAGGACCGCCTCACCCACGTCATCACGCCCGACGGCACACGCTGGCGCTACCTTTACGACCCCTTCGGCCGCCGGATCGCCAAGCACCGCCTGGCCGCGGACGGCGTCACCGTAGAAGAGCGGACCGACTTCACCTGGGACGGTTCACAGCTCGCCGAGCAGACCACCCACGCCCCGTACCTTCCCGGGCCCTACACCATGAGCTGGGATCACCGGGGCCAGCACCCGCTCGCCCAGACCGAGACCATCACGACCCCCGCGACGGCCGACACCCCGCAGGACCAGATCGACCGCCGCTTCTTCGCGATCGTCACCGACCTCGTCGGCACCCCGACCGAACTCGTCGACACGGCCACCGACACCATCGCCTGGCAGGCCACGACGACCCTCTGGGGCGACACCACCTGGGCCACCGGCAACACCACCCAGACGCCGCTGCGCTTCCCCGGCCAGTACTTCGACCCCGAAACGGGCCTCCACTACAACCTCAACCGCTACTACGACCCCCAAACCGCCCGGTACACCAGCCCCGACCCGCTCGGCCTGAGCCCCGCGCCCAACCCCGACGCCTACGTCCACAATCCGCACACCTGGTGCGACCCCCTCGGCCTCATGGCCCAAAACCAGGTGAATCCGCTCAAGAAGGAGCTGATGGACCTGGCGAAGCAGCGGAAGCAAAAGGTCTGGGACGGCCTCGCCGAGGACGAGAAGCCCCCGGGCGCCTACAGCGCGGGCAAGGACCGGACCACCGGTAAGGTCTACTACGGGGAAAGCGGCCCGGGCACCGGGCACGAGCAGGCCGTGAACGACGCGCTGCCCCAGGAATCGCACCACAAGGATGGCCGCCCGGCGAATGTCTGCGCCGAACCACGGATGTTCACCAACGCGATCAAGGACGGCGCGGATCCGAAGAACGTCGACCTGGTGACCATCAACACAAAGGGAAAGAAATTCGGGATGTGCGACAACTGCAAGACGTGGGTGCCCGGATTCGGAGGAGAGGTCCTGACAGGATGAACAACACCCCTGACCGTCCAGCGGTGCAGCGGCTGCGAGCCCTCGTCGCAGGGGAGGCGCGCCTTGAGACCGGTCCGCTGGACATCGAGGACGCCTGCCGTCGATACGCCGAAGAGGGGTACGAAGTCACGCCTCGCCTCCGGGACTTCCTGGCCAACTACGGGGAACTCACCGTGACTTGGACGTGGCGGCAGCGCGAAGTCGAGCTCACGACCTCGGTGGACAGGACCCTGGAAGCCACGCACGCCCTCCCCCGGAACGTCCGCATCGACGCGAAGCGCATCGGCCAGTCCCTCGTGCTGATCGGCACCGCCTGGGATACCGAAGACGTCGTGCTGCTGGCCGAGAACGATGACATCTTCATCTCCGGCGACGCAGGTATCCAGCGGATCGCCAACGGCTTCGAGAACGCCATCCACGCCATCGGAACAGACAGCTGGGACAAAACGTTCTTCTGACCGTACGCGCTGTCCTTCCCCCCGGTGGTCGACCACTACCTGGCAGCCGACGTGTTCTGGGTGACCTCCCTGGCCGACGGAACGAACCTCACCGCCAAGGAGCACATCACCACCCGAGCCGCCACCGGCCGGCCGGGCGTCCTCGCCTTCGCCCCGCTTGGCCCGCGAGCGCGACGTCAGCCGGGGGCCATCCGGACGGCCGTATCTGGGAAGGCGCCAGACCCCGCCGGCGAGCCGTCGGCATCGGACCGACAACCCCCGGTAGGTGACTGACACCGGACCGCAGATCGGTTCCGACATCTACCCGGAACGCCCGCGTGGCTGGCGGACGTTGGATGAGTCTGGGCGACGGCTCATCTCTGGGCAAGTGCTGACCCGAGGCGGGTACATACGGGAGCATGAACCATGCGTCCGGATGCCTGGCACCTCACCGAAGACGTCGACGACTTTCTCGCCCGAGCCGGAGACTTCCTGTGCTCGCGCCCCGCTCTGCACACCACGCCGCTGACGGTGACCGAGAAACTGCGAACACGCGGGGCGGACGTATACGGCGCCGAAGCCACCGTATTCGGCCGACTGGAGTCAGGAGGCGAGGTCCGGGCCGTCTATTACTGCCCTCCGTCCCACCGTCTGACTCTCACCCCTCTCCCTCCCGAGCACGCCGACCACCTTGCCGCCCACCTGGCCGACCTCGGCCACCCCCTCTCCGGCGTCACCGCGGACCACGACACCGCCACCGCTTTCGCCGAGACATGGCAGCGGCACACAGGCGCAGCGCCGGTATCCACCTGGCGGGCCCGTCTCTACCGCCTCGGCGCGCTCACCCCACCGGCGCCGCTCCCAGAGGGCCGGGGCCGCGTCGTGGACGCGCAGGACCATGAGCAACTCATCCGCTGGTGCGCCGAATTCGTCGCCGCCGTAGGAGAGGCCCCCGCCATCGACGCCGACTCCTGGGCTGACTCGCGCTTCGCCGACAAACACTTCACGTTCTGGGAGACCCCCGACGGCACTCCAGTCTCCATGGCAGGCTCGACTTCGATGATCGGCGGCATGATCCGGGTGGACCCCGTCTACACCCCGGCCCACCTCCGGGGTCGCGGCTACGCGGGCGCCGTGACGGTCGAGGTGAGCAGAGCCGCGCTGACCGCAGGCGCGACGGACGTCGTACTGTTCGCGGATCCCGCCAACCCCACCAGCAACGCCCTCTACCAGCGCATCGGATACGTACCGGTTACCGACTTCACCGGGTACGACTTTTCCTACGACGCACCAGAAGTCGGTTAGGAACACGACCGACACGAAACGGGGCCACCGCCGTGTCCTCGCCGTCCTCGCCCATCTCCGCGCCTGACCGGCACAGGTCCCCGTGGCCTGGCGGTGAGCCTGGCGGAGGCGGTCAGCGCACCGCACGCCGAGGCGCCTGTGGCGGTGGCCGTGGCACCGGCGGAACCACCTTCGCGCGGACCTCCGCCGAGCCGGGTGGGACCACGCCCGCCCCATCGGGCCACGTCCGGCACATGAGCCAGGCAGGGGCGCATCTCGCCGGCGGGCGGTGATTCACGAAGCCCCCTGTACACCCATGCGACGTTGCGCGATTCTTACTCCGATGGACGAAGTGGCTGGAACCTGCAGTTGATAGCCGCAGGCAAGTTCGCTAGATGCTCTACCAGGTCCCTGAGGAGCATTGCCGTGCAGCAAACCGCGCCGTTACCGCAAATACTGGACATACTGCCTCGTGATCGGCGATGGCTGCCCTGGTGCTCCTTCCGCCCGCCACCTGCACGTACGTTAACGGCGCGGTTGCCTCTCCTCCCCGCAACGTGGAATGCGCGAGACGTGACATAGGCCCCGGACCTTCTCCGGTGTCGACGAGTCCACACGGACACCGATCGCACCGATCAGCCCTGGCGCAACTCTCCGGCCGTTTCTGATCCAGCAAAACCATGGCGGCTGGGCACACGTGAAAGCAGGTAGCAGCAGTCATGCGGCTCGAAGATTTCGGCAGCACCATCCCCTTTCCGCCGCGAGTCAATCCACACCTGGAAGCCATCCGTGCCGGCCACGAGCGATGGCTGCGGAGATACCGCCTCATCGCGGATGACGCCGACGCCGAAAGTTTCAAGGAATGGAGAATGGTCGAGTTGGCCGCGCGGGCCTATCCGGAGGCCACGGCC
Organism: Streptomyces sp. NPDC058000; assembly: GCF_042886435.1. Taxonomy (NCBI): domain Bacteria; kingdom Bacillati; phylum Actinomycetota; class Actinomycetes; order Kitasatosporales; family Streptomycetaceae; genus Streptomyces; species Streptomyces sp. NPDC058000. The sequence goes on along the minus strand of NZ_JBHVQS010000002.1, from coordinate 319,037 downwards.
CGCGGACTTCGCATCGCTGCCGACGCGCTGGGGTGGTTCTTCCGGTTCGACGACCTGTTCGACGGCGGTCCGCTCGCCTGCGATATCACCCAAGCGTCCGAACTTGTCGCGGCCGTAACCGGCATCGCAGGCGATCCCTGCTTCATGTCGGAGGTCGACGAGGTGCCAGTTATCGGCGCATTCCGCGACATCCGCAGAAGAAGCGTGGAGGGTATGTCGCCTGAATGGGTTGAGCGTTCAGCTGATCGATGGCGCGGATACTTCCAGGGGAACCTGAAGGAAACCATGATCAGGGCCGATGGGGCGCCCATCTCGCTGAAGGAGCTGATCACGCTGCGCCGTTACACCATTGCCGCGGCACCCTCAGCCGATCTGAACGAGTGCGCCTGCGCCTTCGAGATCTCCGACGAAGTGGCGCTGAATCCGTACTTCCAAGGCATGGAAGCCGACACCGCAGACGCCATCATCTTCGTCAACGACCTCTGGTCGGCGAGCAAGGAGGAATCGGCTGGGGAGCCGTTCAACGCCATCTCGGTCATTCAAAGCGAAGCCCACTGCGATCGCCGAACGGCGCAAATCAAGGTCGCCGGCCTCCTGGATGACCGCGTTCGCCGATTCACCCATCGAAGGTCGATTTTCGAAGACTGGCTCGGCGGCCAGCAGCTATCAGAACGCGAACGCTCGGCGGCGTTTCACCAGGCGGCGCACCTACAGGACTGGATTCGCGCAAACTACGACTGGTCACTCGAATCGTCCCGCTACCGCGAATGCTCGTAGGCGACGCTGGGGCAGTTTTCCATCACCAGTGGACTACCGGCTGCTCATAGAAGCATGGAAACCGCAAGAGACACCTGCCGGGCACCGATACGTGCACCAGTGCCCCGACATGCGTCTCTTGCGGTTTCGAGAGGCGTGCGACGTGCGCTCCCGGAAGCAGCTAACGAGCTACTTCCCCGACAGCCACCGCCTCAACATGCCCCACCAGGACGAATGCGTCTTCGGCGGGCCCGCAGAGGAGCTCGACGGGAGAGCTTCATCCGCGCCTCCCCGGCTGCCGGCGGTGGAATCCTGGAGGACGTGTGTGCCGTACACATCGTTCCCCGAGCCACTGACCGACGCCCGGCGACTCTTCTGGGAACTCGCCGTGAACTTCACCGGGAGCGCGGTCAGATGGCGGGCGATCCAATGGGACACCCACTTCAGATCGCTCTCGGGAACGGCCAGATCGATATCGGGCAACCGCATCAGCAGGACGTCGATTCCGGTGTCGATGATGGCCCGACCGATCTCCTGGCCGGGGCACTCGTGCGGACCACCGGTAAAGGCAAGGTGGGAGCGGTTGCCCTGCATGGGTACGGACAGATCGGGGCGGATGACAGGATCGGCGTTGCCGGCGGCCAGACCGAGGAGGAGCATGTCGCCGGCCCTGATGGACTGACCGGCGAGTTCGGTGTCGCCGGTGGCCCACCGGGCGGGCGCCACTGCGGTCGGCGGCTCGTCCCACAGCATTTGTTCCAGTGCGTCGGGCAGGGTCATGCTGCCACCCGCGAGCGACGCCCGGAAGCGGGGATCGGTGAGCATCATGCGCAAGGTGTTCGCGGTCAGATTGGTGGTGTTCTCGTTCGCGGCGATGACGACGAGCCGCAGATGCTGCACCACTTCCTCGTCGGTCAGCTTGGCTGAGTGAGTCATCAACCACGAGGTGAAATCGGGACCAGGAGCCTCTCGTTTGCGGGCAACGAGCTGCTCCAGAGTCTCCACGAGGTATTCGTTGCTCTGGAAAGCCGTCTCCGAGCCCTTGAGCAGGTCACGGGTGGCTTCGACCAAATCCGCACCCTCCTCGTCGGGCATTCCGAGAAGCTGCGCCACGACGCGCAGGGGAAGTTGCTCCGCGAACTGGCTGACGAGGTCGGCCTGTCCCTCACCGACGAAGTCATCGATCAGCTGGTTGGCGGACCGGGTGACGCAACGGCGGATCCCACGGCGGTCGAAGCGGGCCATGCTTTCGGTGAGCGCGACGCGAAACCGCTCATGCTCCGCGCCGTCCATGAAGAGGCAGACGGGCTGCCAAGCGAGAGCCGGCATGAGCGGTGAGTCCGCTGCGACCTGGTTTTCCTTGAAGCAGTGCCAGATACGTGAGTCGTGGCTGAAACGGGAAGGCGTACGCAGCACTTCGAGGTTCTCCCGGTAGCCGAGGACCAGCCAGGCCGGCAGGTCACCGTCCACCAGGACAGGCGCCACGGTGCCGTGCTTGGCACGCAGTCTTTCGTAGAAGCCCGGGGCGTCGTTGACCGCCTCGGGACCGAAAAGCCGCGCCAGTCCGTCGGTTTCTCCGACTCGGGCGTGAGCGGGACATTCCGGGGGCGGTCCAGAAGCAGACGTCGTACGGGGCTGGTGTGCGTGAGAGGCGGTCACCGGGTCTCCGGAGCTGTGGTGGTGAGGGCGTACAGATAGCGAATGAGGGTCAGCAGGGCATCGCGGCTGGAGCCACGGTCACGGGCGTCGCAATCGACCATGGGTACGTCATCGGGGAGATCCATGGCCGCGCGAATTTCCGACATGGGATAAGAAGGGGCGTCCGGAAAGGCGTTGATGGCGACGACGAAGGGCAGACCGCGTTCCTCAAGCCGGCCGATCACGTCGAAACTGTCGTCCAGACGCCGGGTGTCGATCAGGACCACGGCCCCCAGCGCGCCCTCGAAGAGGCCGTTCCACAGGAACCAGAAACGCTGCTGGCCCGGGGTCCCGAAGAGATACAGCACCAGCTCGCTGCTGAGGCTGATCCGGCCGAAGTCCATCGCCACGGTCGTCTCGGTCTTGCGCTCGACGCCGGCGATGTCGTCCACCCCGACACCGGCCTGCGTCATCGTTTCCTCGGTGGTCAGCGGACGGATCTCGCTGACCGATCCGACCAGGGTGGTCTTCCCCACCCCGAAGCCACCGACGATCACTACCTTGACCGCGGTGGAAACCGAGGCCGGCAGAGTGTCCTCGCTCCGGGGGCCAACGACGGGCTCAGAGATTTTGCAGTCCATGCATCACCGCCTCCAACAGTTCGACATCGGGCAACGACGCGGCCGGGATCGGCGCCCGGGCTTCGACATGGCCGCTGTCCAGCAATTCCGCGAGCAGTACCGTGACCACGCTGACCGGAAGATGGACGTATGCGGAGATCTCCGCGACCGACAGCGGGTAGTCGCATATCCGGAGGATGGCGCCCTGCTCCGGCTGCATGCTCGAAGTGGGCCGGTTCCGGGTCACGATCAGCGTGACCACGTCCAGGGGGGCCGATGCGGACGGGGCGCTTCGGCCGGACGTAAGGATGTAGAGGCGTTCGGGACCGCCTTCTTCCCAGCTCCGGCGCTTTTCTGGTTCTGCGTCGCTCATGGGACCTGCCGGTCGGCCCGCGGCGGGCTGGTGAGGTGCTGACCGATCCGGGCGACCAAGTCCCGCATTCCCTGTCCCATGAGGCCGGCGTCCACGTTGTCATCGGCCAGCACCGCCAGATATGCCCCGGCGCCGGCCGCCATCAGGTAGAAGAAGCCGCCGTTGACCTCGATGACGACGAGCTTCATCTGCCCGTTGCCGTGCGGGAATTCCGTGGCGATGGCCGCCGACAGGCTTTGCAGACCGGCGCAGGCCGCAGCGAGGCGATCCGCGGTGTCCTCGTCCGTGCCGTACTGAGCCATACACAAACCGTCCGAGGACAGCACCACGACATCACGGGTGTGCGGAACACTGGACGCCAGGCCCTCGAGCATCCAGTTCATATTGAGTCGCTGCTGTGTCACCACTTACTTACTCATCCTTACCTAATGACTCAGTTACGCTCGGGCTCTTTATCGCTCAGGCCGTCGGGATGCGCTGGGGACTCGGCTCGGGGCTCGCCGGAGATGCCCTCCTGGAACGCGGCCAGCCACATCCCGGCCTGTGGGGGAGGAGCGGCTGACGCCGGGGCGTCGGATGCAGTGGTGGTGGACGACGCTGCGGGCTTCTGCCGCAGGGGCGGAATCATGGCGCGGGTGCGGCGCCTGCGCTGCGGGAGCCCGTTGGCGCCACGCGGAGAGGCGGTGGGCACGGGCTCTTCGACGGCCCCCTCCACGTGGCGGATCGGACCGCCGCGGCGCCGGGGCGGCGGCAGGACGGCGGCCTTGGCGATGGCTCCGCCGGGCACCGGAGTCGCGGTGATGAGCTCCGGCGGGACGATCAGGACCACGCGTACCCCGCCGTACGCGGAGCTCCGGAAGGAGACCTTGAAGTCGTTCGTGCGGGCCAGCCGGCCGACCACGGCCAGGCCGAGTCGTGGTGACTCACCCAGGTCGTCGAGGTCGATTCCGGTGGGGGAGTCCTGCGCCAGGGCCTGTTCGGCGCGCATGCGGGCTTCGTCGGTCAGGCCGATCCCGGCGTCCTCCATCTCGATGGCCACGCCGGTCTGGATCTCGGTCGCGGTCAGATGGACCCGTGTCTGGGGCGGTGAATAGCGGGTGGCGTTGTCCAACAGCTCGGACAGGGCGTGGATCAGCGGCTCGACGCCGCGTCCGAGAATGCCGACCTCGGCCACGGAGTGCAGATCGACGCGCTGGTAGTCGATGATCCGGGACATCGCACCGCGGAGCACATTGAACAGCGGGATGGTCTGCTGCCACTGACGGCCGGGCCGGGCCCCACCGAGTACGGCGATGCTGTCCGCGAGCCGGCCGACCAGCGCGGTGCGGTGGTCGAGTTGGAGCAAGTCGCCGAAGACTTCCGGGTCGTTGCCGTGCTTGTCCTCCATCTCCCGTAGTTCCTGGGCCTGTTGGTGGACGATGGCCTGGACGCGTCGAGCGATGTTGACGAAGGCCCGCTGGGCGGAGTCGCGCAGGTCTTCCTCGGCCTCGACGGCCTCCAGGACGTAGCGCAGCACTGCCCGGTAGGCGGCTTCGAACTCGGGGCTGACACGGGAGACATGGACGACGTTCCGGAGTACCTCCTCGGTCCGAATGCCCTGCTGAAGCTGGGCCATGGCCGTGGGCAGGGTCTCCTTGGCCATCCGTACGGTTTCGGCTTCCTGCTCGGCCAGATGGCCTTGCAGGATGGACTCGCGCTCGGCGTACCGCTGACGCAGTTCTTCGAGCGCACGTCCTCGGCGTGCCGTCTCCCCGGCTGCGATGGCCACCGCCACCGTGGCGACGATGCCGATCGCGGCGACCGGGGCACGGGCCATTGACGGCGTCAACGACACGGCCACGGCCGTACACACGGCCAGGAGTACGGATGGCAGCAGCCATATTGGGGCGGAGGCGGGCCCCGGCCCTCCGGGGGGCGAACCAGCACGAACCATCGGCATCCTCAGAGCGCTAATGGGATGGACAGGGCGATAAACATGGCGTCCGTGGGCACCATCGGGAGGCCGCCTGCACAAGATCGACAGCCGTGGGATCGCGCGCACCAACTGCTTGGCCACAGCGCATTCCCAGGCGGCGTTCCACACGCATCAGGCCGGGTCCCAGGACGCCCGAGCTCTTGTGCGATCGGCGGCACCATGGCAGCTAGCGGTGACGTGTGGTAATCACCACAACTCGCTGCGCGACAGCGAGCATAGCGGGGTCGGGTGTGTTTCTGTGGCCTGAGTGCGTATAACACATAAGTGCACTCGTGTACGAAATCCAGAAGGATCGTCTGGCCCCGGGATGCGGTGGGATGGGGGATCGGCTGGTCCGCCGGACGGGCCCTGGCGGAAAGCCGCTGCTGACCTGCGAAGTCGCGAGGATACGAGGATGCGGGGATGCGAGCGTCGAGCAGGTATCCGGCGCGAAAGCCCGGGCGCCTTGGGGTAGTTGAGCGCCGCGGTGGGGTGTGGGCAAGGCGATGGCCTGCGCCGCGCTCGGCCGGGCCGAGGAGTCCACCCACCCGGCCTTTGATGACCTGATCGCCGGGTTTTCGACCGTGTCGCCGGATGGCGGGGCGCTCCTGGGGGCGGGGCGCGGTTGACCGGGGGAATTGTCGCCTGGACTGCCGAACGCCGACCTCATCGCCGGGTTCCAAGCATGCCTGGGGGGCCTTCTGTTGCGCCGGGTGCCTGTGGCGCTACGGCGCGGGCCGCCCGGCTGGAGTCGGTCCGCCGGTGAAGGAGGCAAGGGTGAACCGGGCCGGGCTGGGCCCGCCGTGGCGTCCTGGCGTGCGGCGGCAGGTCATACCGGCTTCGACGGCCCGCGCCTGCCGAAGGAGGTCCGCCTCACCCATAACACCGCCCCGCGCGAGGCCCTCGACCAGGCAGCCACCGAGCCCGTACTCGCACTGAGTCGGTGACCTGTGACATCTGCACGTGGCCGCCCTCGCCGTCGTGCTGGCGGCTCGGCACGTCCAGCGGCGCGTACTCGCGTGCGCTCAGCTGGTGCCCGGTCTGGAGCGCACGTTCGACGCTGCTCTCGATGCGCGCCCGTGCAGCGGCGAGAGCGCCGACCGGCTGTGCGTCAGTGCGGTCAGCGCCGGGTCGGTGGCGGTCCTGAGCGGCTCCCTCAGGAGGGCCGGGGAGGGGCGTTGGCCCCTGAGCCGGCCCTCGGGGTGGGTCAGGGCCAGAGCCGGTCGAGGTCGAGTTGGAGGGAGTGGAGGCCGTCGGGGCCGCCGAGGGTCAGCCGGCCGGACGGGGTGAGCGTCAGGGTGTTGCAGCGGTGGAGCAGGGGCAGCGTGCGGACGGCTCCGTCGGCGAGGTGCCAGAGGTGGAGTTCGGCGTCGTTCCACGCGGCGGCGAGGACCGGGCCGACGGGGGTGTCGGCGGCGGCCAGGGCCGTGACGAGGGCCGGCCGCCGGTCCACGGGGGCCTCCATCGGATCCCCGGAGGTCTCCCACAGGCGGATCGTGCCGTCGAGGGCGGCGCTGAAGACGAAGGTGAGGTCGTCCTCGGGCAGCCGCAGGCAGGCGGTGGCGGTGACGGGGGCCGAGTGGAGGCGGCGGGTGTGCGGCAGGGGCCGGTACTCGGCCAGCGACCACAGATGGACGGCCCCGCTCGCGTCGCCGACGACGGCCGTTCCGGTCCGACCGCAGGAGCCGAGGGCGGTCGGCCGGGACGGTGCGGAGGTCAGTGCCGCCTCGCCGTGATGGGCGGCGAGGTGGCCCAGAACGGTGGCGGCCATGCCCTCGTCGTCGGGCGTGAGGGGACACAGGGGCCCGCTCTCGTCGAACAGCAGCACCGTGTCCGGGTCGGCAGCGGCGATGCCGTAGGGGCGGAGCGTCGCGGGCGAGGGCAGCGCCCCGGTGCGTTCGCCGGTGGTCGGGTCGTGCAGGCAGAGGCGGCCCAGCGGGTCCGCGACGAGCAGTCTGCCGTCCTTGCCTGGCAGGAGGCAGTGGGCGGCCACCGGCGCGTCGTGGCGGGCCCAGCTGGCGGTCCACGGGTGTGCCTGGGCCAGTGGGCGCAGGTACTCGGTAAGGGTGGGGCTGGTGGCCAGGGCGGCGGCGTGCAGGAGGGCGGCGCGCTCGGGAGCGCCGTCCGCGGCGGACAGGTGGGGCGCGGCGCGGCTCCAGATGGCGCGCAGACCGGCGGGGGCCACGGTGGTGGCGTCCCGGAGTGCGGCGGTGATGGCCGTGGGGGAGCCGTGGACCAGGAACCCGGGGTCGGCGAGCAGGGCGCGGGCGGCCGTGCCGCCGTCGTCCACGCCGAGGGCGGCGTCGAGGATGTGTTCCCGGGCGGACGGCGGTGCCTGGTCCCAGACCGGCCTGCCGGCGGCCGTACGCGGAACGGTGGCGTCGAGGGACGCGAAGTCCGCGGGCGGGGCGCCGCCGGGTGCGGTGGCGGCCGGAGGCGTGGCGCCGGCATAGGGGGCGTCACCCAGGTCGATGGTCCAGGGGGCCTCGACCTCGTCGGCGAGGAGATCGGTGGTGCCGGTCTCGGCGACGGCCCGCACGTGGGACAACCGCAGGAGGGGGAGAAGGAGTTCGTCGACGATCTGCCGGGGGCCCGCCGGGGCGTCGCCTGGCGCGCCGCGGCCGGCGAGGTGGAGGTCGGGCACCAGGAGCAGCAGTGGCCGTTCGTCGGCCGCCACGCGGTCCAGGAGGCGATGCGGCGGCAGCGGGCCGTAGCCGAGCTGGCGGCCCATCTCCCAGGCGACGGCGTCGGTGATCAGCCCCGCGGCGGGGACCGTGGCATGTGCGGTGGTCCGCCGGTCGGCCGGCGAGCCGACCAGGAGCCAGGCGAGCAGATGGCTCTTGCCGCTGCCCCGGGCGCCGCGGAGCACGCAGAGCCGGGGGAGGCTGCCGTCGGTGGTGGCGGCCCAGTCGAGCAGGGCCCGGCCGGCGTCCGCGCGGCGGTCGTCCAGCGGCGGCCAGGCCGCCATGTCGGGGGCCGGGTCCGGGACCGGTGTCGGGTCCGGTGCCAGGGCCGGTGTCGGGCGTGCGGTGGTCATCGTGCGGTCATCCCCCTGGCGCGGTCATCACTGTTCGGCTGTCCGGGCGGCGGCCTCGCGCAGCAGGCGGATGCCCTCGGCCCGGGACGCGGCGGTCTCGCCGTACGGGAAGTTGTGGGTCAGTTCGGCGTCCGGGAACATCTGCCCCAGCCACAGCGAGCAGTAGTGGCCCGGCTGGAAGCAGGACTCCAACTCCGTGTGGATCCTGGTGACTTGCCCGGGCTCGACGCCCGCGCCGCGCAGTGCGGACCACAGTCGTTCCTCGGGGTGCAGGCAGATGCCCCCGGAGCGGGTCACGACCTGCTTCTCGCCGTCGGCGCTGACGTACTCGAAGGCCGCGTACCACTCGGTGCTCGCGGTGTCGCGAATGTCGTCGAGGACCTGCGGCCACCAGCTCTCACGGTCGGCGAAGGCGGCCTCGTCCAGGGCCCGCAGCCGTCGTTCCGCCGTGGCGAACGCCTCCGCGGCGGTCTCCGGCAGGTCGGTTCCGAGGAGGGTGCGCAGCGCCTGGTCCAGTTCGAGGAGGGACCGCGCGAACTGCTCGGGGGAGGAGTTCACGAACCTGCTCGGCTCCTGGAAGCCGAGCAGCACCGCCCGCACCCCGCCCTCGGGGGTGACGCAGATCTCGTATCCGCGGTCGGTGCCCAGGCGGGCCAACTGCCGGTACTCCTCGCCGATGTCCTCCAGCCCGACGGACTGCGCATAGGCGTCCAACGGGACGGGGTCGTCGGCGGAGGTGGAGAAGTAGGGGCCGACCTGCCACGGGACGGCGACCTGGGCCAGTCGCCGGACGCTCGCCGGCGCGGTGGCCGGATCACCCGCCGTCTCCTGTCCGAAATGCCGCAGTTCACCCTCGGGGACTGTCATGGGGGCTCCGCCTAACCGACCGTCTCGTACACGTCTGAGAGGACACCGTCCCACGTCGGCAGGCGCGGGGCGTCCTCGGCGTCCCAGTCGAACTCCTCGGACCAGACCGGCTCCACCCCTTCGAACGGGAGCGGGTCGGCGCTCTGCATGCGCTCACGGAGGGAGACCGCCACGCCCTCGGGATCGGGAAGGTCCTCCGACACCGTGTAGTCGTAGTGGGGGCGTTCGAGTTCGAGCAGGTAGAGGAAATAGAGGAAGGTATCGAGGCTCCGGTTCAGTGGCTGCGCCGTGAACTCGCCGTCCGGCAGGCAGTGGACGGCTCCGGAAACCGGATCCAGGGCGATGCCGTCGTAATAGATCTCGCCCAGTACCAGCCAGTCCTCCCAGCCTGCCGGCATATCGTGGTACTCGGAGAAATAACTCAGCTGCGCGCACCGGCGGAACCGGCTGGGCCGCTCGTCCACGAAAAGCCCGCCGTCGATCTGGAAAACGGAACTCCGGTCGCTCGGTAGGCCGGTGGCGGTCAGGAGTGAACGCGTCACCTCATCGAGCTCGGCCGGCAGCTGCTCTTCCGTCAGCGTGACGAGCTCCGCCGGAGGGAAAACCGACTCCATCATTGATCGGTCGGTGAGGTGAGGCATGTTCCGTCCTGTCGACTAAGGTGAAAGAATTTCGTGATCTTAACGGAGGCGGCTTCTCCGGGTCAATTTCCGCTTCGGCTACTTCTTGTGCCGGTTGATTTTCTTCAGATGCTGCTCCATTTCGTCGTTGCCCTTCTTCTTGGACTCCGCCGTTTCGCCGTACTCGACCGTGTGCGACACCTTGACGTCGTCTGGCAGATGCTTGGACATCCAGGCGCTGCAATCCCTGGTGCCGGGGCCCGTCGTGCACGGTTCCCGCTCGGTGTAGAGCTCCGACATCCCCTTTGATTTCCCGGAGTCGAGGAAGGGGATGCCGACCTGGCGTTCCGAGTGCATGCCCGGCCATTTACTGCGCCCGACGAGGATGAACTCGTCTTCCGAACCGGGCTGACCGTACCGTGCTGCGGCATAGTTCCGGCTCGTGAATTTCCCTTTGGCGGTCCGCCCGTAGTCACCCTGCTTACTGCCCGGCCCGGTATTGGAGTGCCGCGCCAACTCGGTGGCCCGGGAGAGGTCCGTACTGCCGAAGTCGACCTGCTTCGAGGGTTTCCGTTTCCGTTCTCCGGAGGGTGGCAACGGGTATTTGCTGGCCTCCCGCCGGGGCACGTGATCGTCGCTCAGAAGCCCTATGGGCGTGAGGCGGCTCCGGTCCTTGTCGGTGAGGTCCTCGTGTCCGGAGGAGGAGAGGCGGGTGACCTTCCCCTTGTCGCTCACGTGGTAGGTCGGCGCCTCACCGTTCGACTTCTTCTGGATGCCCTGGAGCGTGGTCGCGATACCGGCGTCGTTCTCGCGATGGTTCAGCTTCATCTGCTTGACGCCCTTGACCATCTGATCGTCCAGGTGGTCGGCCGTCCGCTTGACGCCCTTCTCCAGCCCGCCGATGGCCTTGTCGATCATCGGGGCGGCGGCGTTGGCGATGGCGTCCTTGCCGCGGGTCCGGCCGTGGTGGCTCTTGGCCCGTCCGATCTTGCCGCCGGCCTTGTTGCGGAAGGTGCCGCCGGCGCCCTTCAGGCCGGTGACCGCGGAGTCGTGCGCCTCCGGATCGAAGGTGAACCCGCCTCCGCCGCCACCTCCTCCACTGCCTCCGCCCCCGCCGCTACTGCTTTCCTCGCCGGCGCTGAGCAACTGCATCCCGCCGGCGGCGGCCTTCCCCGCGTCCTTGCCCGCCTGGGCCGCGTGGCCGACGTCGATGCCCTTCTGCACCCCCAGGGCGTTCGCCCCCACCTGGACCACGAGGTCGCCGACCATCGCACCGATGGCCTCCTCGATCGGGGTCAGGGCGATGCTGACGATCTGTTCGACGACCTGCTGGCAGACCTCTTTGATGATCCTGCGGACGGCGAGTCGGGTCGCCTGCGTACCCGCCAGCGCCCCCACCTCCGACAGGCCGAAGGTGAACGGCGCCGCGGCCTGCGCGGCGATCACCTCCGCCGCCAGAATGGCGAGTTGGGCGATGGCGGCGATCTTGGCGCCCTCGATGAGGACGGCCACCCCGTCCATGGCGGTCCCGGCCAGGCGCCCGCACTCGGCGAGCCCCTTCAGATGTTTCCCGTTGACCTTGCCCCAGTGGGCCTCAAGGGCCGCCACTCCCAAGGATCCGCCGGCCGAGCCCACCAGGCCCTGGATCACCTGATGGGCCTCGTTGGCACCGTCGTCGATGTCGTCGGCGAACTCCCTTAAGGAGTCCGCCATGGCGCGGTAGTCGTCCTCGTCGACATTCGGCCATGAGACGCCGATGATGTCGAGAATCTCGTCCGCCCACCCCGGCAGTACTACGCCCACGCCACACGTCCCTGCTGCCTGTACCTACTCGCTGTACCTACTCGTTGGTCCACCAGGTCAGACGCGCTCATTCCGCTTGGTGGTTCCGCTTGATTGTTCCTCAAGGCGTGAAAAGGCGCGAAAGCGCCGCATGCGCGCCCCGCGCCTGGCGCCCAGCCGCGCTCCGGACCGCGTGTCTGACGCTGCCCTTCCTCGCCTACACCGTCGCCAGCCCCATCGGCGGCAACGGCTTCGTCTCAGCAACGCCAGTTGGCTTCCTATGGGGCGGGCGCAGCTGACCTGTCATGTCGGGGTGCACCGCGAAGGCTGTAGGGCGCACGCGGGGTGCAAGGCCGTTCCGGACGGACTTGAGCAAGTGCTGTGTGCTCCGGCTCCGGAGCGGAGCAGGCCGTCTGTTGGGACGTCTCCGCCCCGCCCCTTGCCGTACGCAAGGCATCGTTCGGCTTCAACGAGGTCGCTCGCGGAGGCGGCACGGTCTCGTACAGCCCCCAGCGCCCGCATGTGCGGCAGGTGACAGGCTGGGGCGGCACCGCCCAGGCATCCCCCCCGCCACTGGTCTGCGCACACCACGAGAACCGGCTTGGAGACAGCATGACCCCGCCGTTCACCCCCCTCTGGGCCCGGTTGCGGCCCGCCGACGACGCCCCGCCGCACGCGTGGACCAGCTGGCCGGGCCCCGTGATCGCCGCGCAAACCGCCCCGTGGAACGGCAGTACGGCCTACGCGAGCATCAGCTTCACCACCCCGCACCGCTTGACGGTCCTGGCCGCCACCACCGGGGAACGGCTGGCACCCCCCATGGTCTGTGACGCCGATCAGCGCACGTTCGCCCTGGTCGCCGGCCCCACCTCGCTTGTCGGAGCCGGAACGCATGACGTCGTCGAGCCGCTGAACCGCGTCCGCCACGCCTACCCGCGGGACGTGTCCGCCGGCGCCAGTCTCGTCGGCACCGTAACCGGCTCGACCGAACCCCGGATCGTGACCGTCCACTCCTTCGACGGGATCAGGGTCTGGGACGCCATGGACCGGACGTGCCTGGCCGAAGTGCCGCTGCCTGAACTGCGGAGCCCGGGTTGCCTCTGCGCAGGCGTCCTCGCCGGCACGACGTACGCCGCGGTGAGCGAGGGAGCACTCGCGTCCGTCTACGAGACGGGAACCGGCCGGCTCGCCGCCCGTTGGACCGCCTCGGAAACCGACATCACGCACATGACCTGGGCGCGGGGAACGGCAGGTGTGCCGGACGCGGTACTCACCACGGACTCCACGTCCCGGCTACGTGCCTGGGACCCGCGCACCGGCGAGCCCCTCGGCCAGGCACGGATCCTTCCCGACAGGCCGCTGCACCTCAGTGCCGCGTGCCTGGAGTCGGGCGACACCCGGCTTCCCCTCGTGGCCTGTGCGTACGGCGACGGCGTGCACTTGCTGCGTACAGACACCGGCCAGGCACCGCTCGATCTCCGGGTGAGCGCGTGGACCCGCACCGCCCACCTCACCGGCGACGGGCTGCTCCTGCTCGGCACCTCCGCCGGGCCCCTCGCCCTCCGTCTCGACACCGAACGGCTGGCATCCGGCGCGGGGGAACGCGCCGAACTCGACCCGGCCGGCTTCCCCACGGCCGAAGGACGCGGCGAGGCGACCAGCCGCGCCGCGGCCGGCAGGCCGTCGTACTCCGACCTCGTCGACCTCTGGGGGGCTGACCAGGTCCTCGTCCTCGCAGACAGCCTGGTGAGCGCCGACCTGGCCGCACAGGACCACGAGGTGTTCTGCGGCATCGGCCTTCCGCTCTCCCCCTTGCCCGGCCTGTGCCTGGACGAGGACCTCGCCACGGACGGCCCGGCCCCGTTGGACCAGGTCGGCGTCGGCCCAGTAGATCCTGACGAACCTGACGCCCCACAGGTCCCCGAAGGGCTGGACGATTACCGCTGGTTGGGGACGTGGCATGACGACGACCTGGTGCTGAGCCCCTCCGGGGCGGTGGAGATCATCGGTGCGGAGACCGACTACGCGGAGGCCCGACCACTCAACAGCAGCCTCACCACCTTCGTCACCTTCATCTACGAGTACGCCCTGGCCGCTCTTCAGCAGGAGCCGGAGTACGGCTGCGACGCCCAGGAAGCCCGGGCCGAGCGCCTGGAACAACGCCTCCGCGCCCTGGACGCGGCCGCTTTCTCGCCAGACAGCGCCGAACACTGGACCGATGCGCTGAGCGACCTCGCAGCGGGGATGTGAGGGGGCGGCTCACACCACCGTCCCGAGCCGATCCGGGCCGGCACTGCTGGCGTGGTACTCCTCGGCACCTTGACTTGCGTCAAGGTGCGGGTCGTCCATGCTCCTTGAGCTCCGCCAACACCTTCCTGCTCGCGGCAGTGAAAGGATGGTCAGCGCCAAGGCTGTTGGCTCGCCGTGCCACGACGTCATCCATGAGATCTACTGCTGCCTCGAAGTGCCCGAGTCTATGGTGAATACGGGCGTGCAACTGTTGTGCCGAGAGCGCGATGGGATAGTCGAGCCCAAATCGGCGCTCATACATGTCAGAGACGAGCCGGATCTCCTCGTCGGCCTCGTGGAATCGCCCGAGCACGTAAAGCGCCCAGGCGTGGTTATGCCTTGCTCCCAGGGTGATCGTGTGGTCCGGACCGAGGTGCCGCTCGCAATCTGCGGACAAGGAGAGCAACGCAGAGTTCTCTTCCGTTTCGAGTTCGGACGCCGACAGCATCGTCAGCAAGCTGGCCTGTGAGCGCAGCGTCAACGGATGCGCAGGTCCGAGTGCCGACCGCCGGCCCGTAATCGTGGCACGGAGCAGCGAAAGAGCTTCCGCCCGCTTGCCGAGATTCCCAAGAACCAGCTGAAGTCCGTGGCTACTCTCCAAGGTGTCCGGATCATCAGCTCCGAACAACTGCTCCTGAACGCCCCTGACTTGACGCAACAGCGGCTCGGCCTCGGAATATCTTCCCAGCCGGAAAAGTGCTCGACCGGCCCTCGAACGTGCAGCCAGTACCAAGCGATGCTCCACACCAAGGGCTTGCTCGGAAAGCTCTGCCGCACTATGGGCAGTCTCCCAGGCGGACAGGTAGTCGCCCGTACGGTGCAGAGCCGTGGCCAAGCGCGTAGCGATACCCACCAGATCGGCCATCGTTGAGGGAGTCGCACCACGCCGCAACATGGCGATGGCATGCGGACCGAGCAGTCGTAACTGCGGGTCTTCCGGGCCGGCATCCGGCAACTCGGGGATGCTGGCATCCAGCAACCTGCTGGCCGTCGAACTGAGGGCGGTCAGCGATTCCGATGGCGTGGCGGAAGCAACGCTGTCGAGCAGCACCCCGTGGGTTTGTACACACCGCACACCGACGTCGACCAGTTCGGTGAGCGACTGGTCGAGCAACGCTCGCAGCGCCATTTCCGTACGAGCCCGAGGGAGTGTGCCACTGATCTCCGGGCGATTCAGGAGAGACAACGGCAGTGGTTCCGAAGCGAATCGAGCGAGCAAGCGAAGCAGCGTCACCGCTTCGGGAAGACCGTGTGCTTCGAAGGCGTCGAGTGTGAGTTGCCAGGTACGCCCCACCAGGTGACGTGGGTCTTCATTCGACAAGATGTCAGCTCCTTGGTCTATGAGCTCGACGCGTTCTCCTTCCTCGAGGTGGCGCCGGTAGGCGTCCATCGTCCAGGGGTCGAGCACTTGGTGGGACAGGAAGCCACCCGCCAGTGTCAGCGCGAGCGGCAGTCGACCCAGTCTGTCTGCGATCTCCGCGGCCTGCTTGAACGTGCCGCTCTGCGGTGCGAGGTCGCACAGCACCCGCGCGGCGTCTTCCCGCGGCAGGACCCCGATGTGCTGCAACTCCGCTCCCGGCCACCAGCGCGCGGCCGCACGACGGGTCGTGACCACGACGATGCCGCGAGGGCTGGTACGCAGCCAGCTGCCATCTCGCAGAATCTCGGGATCATCTGCGTTGTCCAGCACCAGCAACCACGGCTCGGGGGGCCGGTTGAGGTGTTCCCACACGAGGTCGGCTCCGGGCCGAAGGCCGTTGCGCGCGGCCAACAGCTCACCGTCCGTGGCGCCACGGTCAGCGGCGACGGCGAGCATGCCGGAACGCAGGCTGGCACGTTCGGAGGCGTTCACCCAGAGGCCGACACAGCCCCTGGTCTCCGTGGCGAAGTGAAAGACGGCGTAGGCAACAGCAGTCTTGCCGCAGCCCCCCATGCCGTGGAGAACGAAGGCATGGCCGCCGTCTCCCGCCGAGACGCTTGCCCGTAAGCGGTCGAGCACTTCGGCCCGGTCGCGCAGAACCACGGGTGCTCGGCCCACCGCCGGGTGTCGCACCGAGTCGGGGCCGGACAGGCCGAGTTCATCGCTGCCGTGATAGTGGTACTCGCTGATGTGTTGGTCACGCGATGATTGGTAGACGCGGCCGCCGTCTTCGGCCCGGCCGTCCATCGGGCCCCTCATCGCTCATTGATGTGCATGTCTCGGCCCGCTTGGTAGATCCGTGCTCGCCCGGACGCGGTTCCGTGCTGAGTGACCGGTGCAGCACACGGAGCAGGTTCCGGGCTGACCTCGTCGAGCAACCTGCGCAGGTCCTCGACGGCTTCTGGATGGGCGAGCAACAGCCGACGGAGGTAGCCCTCCCACTGCAGGCGGAGTTCACCCAACATCTCCTGGTCGTCCGCTGAGCGAGCGCGCAGCACTTCTTCGCGACTCGCTTCCAATTCATTGGAAATGTTTTGTGCCCGGTCAGGCTGTAGGCGCTGCCACAGGCGAGTGAAACCTTCACGGGTGTGTTGCCATGCCTCGGTTGTCATCAGAGTGACTAAGGTGGTTCCAGCGGCCTGTGCGAAAGACGTTAATTCCTGGTCCACGGTTCCCCCATTTGAATGATTGCTATTCCAAATTTCTTCCCATAAGTGCAAAAAACGGGCCATCTGGGCCCATGCGGGGCTGCGTGACCGTCTTAAGGCCAGTATGGTGGCATCGCCAATCCGAACGGGCAAGTGGCTTCGTAAGGGTATTCCTCTGGCATATACCAGAGTCCGTTTTCCCTGCATGGCTCAGTGTTTGCTACTAGTCGCGTCAGGGTTCAGGCGCTGAGCTCGAAACGTTTCAGATTATTCGGAAGGGGTGGTTATGGCCAGGCCGTGGGAAGCCGACCCGACGACGAGGTTCAAGAGGCGGCTGGGGAAATCGCCGCAAGAGTTAGGGCACACAACCGATGACCCTGACTGTCCAGACATCTGGGAGCTTGAGAACGGAGACGTCGCCATCATCGGAAGAGACCTGACCGATTCGCTCGGGAAAACACTTCCGGCGGGTGTTTCGGTTGGGGCTGATGAGCGTCTCGTGGTCATTCCGAGGAGTATGATGATCGCGGCGAAGCCGGATATCCCCAGTGTTTGAGTCGTTTCAGCGCAGCACCTCAGAGCATCTGGACCGACCAAAGTATCACGCGGACTTTCGCCGCCATTATGAGGGCGGCGTCAGCTTCCTGAGGAAGCTTGAGCGTGGGCAGAGCTTCCAGGAGCGAGGCTTTCCCAGCTGGGAAGCCTTTGCTGCCGGCGAGTGGAACAGAGCGCTCTCCTTGATTGAGGAGAAGCGTGAAATCTATGCTACGCAGTTCCAGAAGGCCGCTGCCTTGGGCATCCTGCAGCGTCGGATTCGCGTAGTTGAATTCCCCGTCACTCCGTACGTGCAGTGGGAGTTGTTCGTGCTTCGCCTGCGCGTGGAATTGGGTGACAATATTCGGGTATTGGATTCCCGTAGAATCTCCGAAATCGAAGCTGACCATCTTGTGCCTGAGGCTGTGATCCTCGGTGACGAGGTCATGTACGAGGTGGTTTACGACGACGACGGGAACGCGGCGGGAGCCAACCGGATCACGGATCAAGTGGCGATCGAAGAAACCTCAGCAGGCTTTGATGTGCTGTACCGTCAGAGCGAGGATTTCATGGAGTTCTTCAATCGGGAAATTGCGCCACTCGATCCTCCGATGGTCACTCATCGAGTGATTACTCGTTGACTGGAAACGGGCGCTCTCCTGCGGCATTCACTGGCTAACGAGGCGCCGGTGCTGAGTTCCGGTGGCAGGTTCCCGCTGGATCCCGGATCCCGGTGTGTGGCGCGTGGCGAACGCCGCACAGGACTTCCCGGTCAATCGGCATTCGACGATCACGGTCGGTCGCGGGGCTGATGCTCCGTCAGGCTCTCGTCACCGGCGTGGGATGGTTACGCCGGCGGCGCGGAGTTTGGTCTCGGTGAGCGCGGTCAGTCGGGCTGAGATCGGTGCCTGGTCCTCGCGGTGGTTGTTGATCAGCTTGTACTGGGCGGAAGCGTTGGTCCAGGCTCGCAGGCTGGTGGGATTCCCCAGCAGCGCGGGGTTGGCGAGGTAGTGGTCGGCCATGGCGGTCGCAAGTTCTTCGATCCTCGGGTCGTCCGGTTCCCAGGTCTCGGCCTCCCGGCCGCGCTTGGTCAGGTCGATGTACTCGGGGTCGTGGAGCCGGTGTTCGAGCTGGCTCAGGAAGCCGTCGAAGCCCTCCGGCACCAGCGCCCGGGCCAGCACCAGGGCCTCGCGTTGCGCGGCCACGTAGTCGGGGCCGAGGCCGAGGTCGGACATCCGCTCCAGCAGCGCCACAGCGCGGTCGGGCAGCAGGGCCCGGTCGCCGTCGGCGAGCCGGTGCAGCGTGTCGCGGCGCGTGATCAGGTCTGCGATCCGTTCGGTGAGCTGCCGCTCGACGTCGGAGAGGACGGCGGCGAACTGCTCGGCATCGGCGTCGAGCAGGGGTCTGATCTCGGCCAGCGGCACACCGGCGGCGGCCAGCGTCCGGACCTGCACCAGCCGCAACAGGTCGGCCGATCCGTACCGCCGGTAGCCGGAGCTGTCGCGCTCCGGCTCCTCGACCACGCCGAGCTTGTGGTAGTGCCGCACCGTCTTCACCGTGACGCCGACGAACGCCGCCGCCTGCCCGATCGTGACTCCGCTCATCATCCGCTCAGCCTGCCTTGTGCTTGAGCTCGGCGACTACGCACACCCGGCCGAGCATGTGGACGGGCCACGCCGAGCTCGCGCAGCTCGGCGTGGCCCCGGTTCGCGTTCTCCCCGATGCACGACCGGAAGGAGTCGACCCTCGAAGCGTACGGGGCACGGGTGTTCAGTCCGTCGGCTGAGCCGGATCGGCCTGCCCGCCGCAGAACACCTCGTTGACGAGCCTTTGTTGGGCGTTCTGGAATGCCGCTGCTATGGACAGGTCGGCGTCGTCCACACAGTTCAGCCCGGCGGTCAGGATCTTGCTGCCGTCGGGTGTGCTGTACATCAGCGCCACCGAGCCTCCCTGGGCGCCGTTGTGGTGGAAGAGGGTGCCGCCGCCCGGGCCCGCGTCCTGTACGAACAGCCCCAGGCCGTAGCCGACCTTCGCCTCCGGTGTGCGCATCTCGGCCAGCAGCCCGGCCGGCAGGAGCTTGCCGCCCATCAGCGCGGAGAAGTACGTGTGCAGATCCTGAGTGGTCGAGATCATGTCTCCACCGGCCGCAACCCAGGAGGGGTTCTGACGGGTGATGTCGACCGTCTTCTCCTGCCCGGCGTCCTCATGGCGGTAGTAACTGTGGTTGTGCGGCTCGGGGATCTCCGGCGAGGTGCCCGGTGCCACGGTGCCGGTCATCGCCAGCGGCTCCAGGATCAGCCGCTGCAACTCCTCGGCGAACGAATGGTCGGTGACCTTCTCGATCAGCAGCCTGGCCAGCACGTAGTTGGTGTTGGAGTAGCTCCAGTCCGCCCCCGGCTCGAACCGCGCCGGCTTGGACAGCGCCAGCCGTACCAGCTCTTCCGGCCGGTGGGTCTTGAACCGGTTGTCCACCCACTCTTTGCCTGTGATGCCGTAGGGCATGGGGATCCCCGGCACGAACGTCCCGTCCTCGTAGAGCTCGCCGGTGTGATTGAAGATCCCGCTGGTGTGCTGTAGCAGCATCCGCACGGTGATCCGCCGGTCCAGCCCGTACTCGGGCAGGTAGTCATCGGCCGGGGCGTCCAGGCCCATCCTGCCTTCGGCCACCAGCATGAGCACCGAGGTCGCGACGAAGCTCTTGGTGCTGCTGCCGATGCGGAAATGCCCGTTGGTCAGCGGCTCGGCGCTCAGGCCCAGCTCGCGTGCCCCGGCGCTGCCGACCCACTCGCCTTGCTCGTCGTTCACCCGCAGCTGCACCCCGAGGAAACCGGACTCGACGATCTCCTCGATCGCCTTCTGCAGCTCCGGGCGGTCCTGCCCCTGGTCGGAAAGGGTGATGGACATGTCGGTCCCTTCAGATCTGTTACGCCCGAGTCGGTGTCGGGCCGCTGCGACGAGCCTCCACCCCGCCCCAAGGTCAACCTCAACTGTGTTCCAGCTCACAGCTGCGCAGCTCCACCGGGCACGGCTCCGCCGCCAGCCACTCCGCCAGTCACTCCGCCAGTTCTCCTGGTCCTCCTTGGTGCCCGTCCGGAGGCTGAACGCGGCCTGGGTCTCGCCCCGGTGACGCTGAATCGCCTTGCCTTGCCAGTCGTAGGGCGCCCACTCCTCCACCGCGGGGCGTACCCGATGGGGGCCGTTCCTCTTCGTCAGGGTTCTTTGAGGGTCAATGTTGGTCTGAGGGTGATGTCGTGTGGCCGTGTGCGAGTTGGTTGCGTCGTGTCTGGAGGGCGCTCAGGGATTCCTGGGCGAGGGGCGCGAGGAAGGTTGGACACAGGAGGTGTTCCAGGGGGGCGTCCCGGTCTTGTCGGCGGTCGCGCTCGTAGCGGGCGCGACCGGCGGGTGAGGAGAGGGTGATGCCGAGTTCGGCGAGGTCGGGGGTCCAGTTGGGTGGGGCGATGTGCTGGTCGTGGGCGCAGGTCGGCTGCGCGTAGTGGGGAAGCGTTCGCTCCACGGCGCTGATGAGTTCGTCGAGTACGGACGTGTCCTCGAACAGGTCGGAGGTCACGTAACCGGTGACGGCCCGGACGGTCAGGAGGTGGCCGGGTCGGTCCTGCGGGTCGGCGGTGGAGAGGTCCAGCGCGGGGGAGGAGAGCACGGAGGCGAGGTCCGTGCCTGGCTCGGGGTAGCCGTGGAGCACCGCGGCGAGGGTGTCGATGGTGTCCTGGGTGCCGGTCGGTAGCCGGGGCGGGATGTTCTCGGCGGAGCCGGGCTCGATGATGTCCAGGGCGATGCGGGCGAAGCCGGCGACGTTGCGCGGGCAGAGCCATTCTTCCCGGGAGTGGTTCTCCTCCCAGTCCGCGGCCGGATCCGCCAGGCCGCAGAGCTGTTCGGCGAGGTACAGGTCGGTTTCCTCGTCGTGTTCCAAGTAGGGGTGTTGGTCGTGGCGGCAGGGGCCGTCGCGCAGTGCGCGGTCGGTGGCCCGCAGAGCCGCGCCGGCTTCGGGTTTGCCGGTGTCGTCGAGCGCCCAGGCGAGGTAGGGAGCCATCAGCACCAGACCGAGCGTCCAGGCATAGGCCGACTCCCCACTCGGGTCGGCGGCTAGCCTCGCTGCGCAGTCGAGGACTTTTTGGTCGTACGCGTCGACGGAGAGGGAGTCGTAGTCTGCGCGGATCTCGTCCCAGGCTTGGGAGAGCTCCTCCAGGTCGCTGATGGTCATCACGCGAGCCTATCGGCGGGTCCTTCGGGGCAGGGCGTAGGGCGTAGGGCATAGGCCGGCTGCGGCAGGTGGCCAGCGGGCGCAGCGGAGTGGTCGGGCAACGGTGCCGTTGTGTTGGGGTCCACTACGCCTCGGGCGCAGGTGCCTGTTTGATCGTTGCGCGCCTGCCGGGGCGGTTCTGATTGTGGTTTCGGTTCTGGCTCCGCTTACGCCCGTGCCCGTGCCCTCGTGACCTCGGCCGAGCGGTGTGGTTGCCCGCTCGCGCCGCGCTGCGTCGTCTGGCCGGCCGTGATCTGCTGGTGATCAGTCACCGCCGGTGGTGACTGGTTCGTAGTGACTGGTTCGTGGGTCAGGAGTGGGTGGCGAAGTCCTGGGTCCACCAAGGTCCGTTGGGGTTGAGGTTGACGCCCACGCCGGTGGCCTTGTAGGAGCAGTTGAGGATGTTGGCGCGGTGTCCGGGGCTGTTCATCCACCCGTCCAGCGCCGTGGCCGGGTCCTTGGGGCTCTTGAAGATGTTCTCGCCCCAGCTCTGCCAGGGGAATCCGGCACGGGTCATGCGGGTTCCCGGGTCGATGCCCTCCGGGGTGTCGTGGGCGTAGTAGTTCCGGGCGGCCATGTCGTCGGAATGTGCCTGGGCCGCGGCCGCCAGGTGGGGGTCGACGGTGAGGGGGCCACAACCATGCTGGGCCCGCTGGGCGTTGACCAGGTCGACGACCCTCTGGGCGAACTCCGCGGCGGTGCCGGTCGCGGCCGGTGTCCCGGCCGGGGGCGTGGTGCCGCCGCCTGTTCCGGAGTCACCGAGGGGCGGGTTCGGCGTCGTGCGGTGGGTCGGGCGGGTGCGGTTGTCGGGGGTGGCAGTCGTGGGCGTTGGGCGCTGCTCGTGGTGCTGTTCGGTACTGGTGGGCGTGGGCGTCGGCTTGTGGCGGCGGGGAGAGTGCGAGGCGCTGCTCGATGCCGGGGGGACGGAGGTGGCTGCGGTGGGTGCTGATGCGGACTGGTCGGCCGCGAGGGTCTGGTCGGCCCCGGAGCCGGGGCGTATCAGCACCAGGCAGGTGCCGCTCACGGTGAGGACGGCCGCCGCGGCCAGCAGTGCGGTCTTCGCCCCGGAGCGGGCGGTCTCGGCGCGGTGGCTCCCGCCGTTGCCACCGGGCTGGCGGGCGGGGCGGGGTGCGGCGTGACGTCGGTGTGTCGTGGGCGCGTTGGGGTTGTGGCTGGTGTCGGCCGGCGCTTCGTTGTGCGGGGTGGGGTGGGAGGTGGGGTGGGGGGTGTCGTTGTGGTTCATGGATTCCGTTTCCGTTTCTGATTCCGTTTGTGATTTCGATGGGGATTGGGTTGCCGGTCAGGTCTGGTTGTGGGGCCTTTGGGGGCAGCGATGGTGGGTGGGTGCGGGCCGTCTGGTGAACGGTCCGTACTGGGGAGACCCCTGGCGTGGTGCCGGACAACGGAAAGTGCGCTGGAATTTTTCGGTAGGTCTGCCGGTGTGGCCGCCCCCCAGGGCTGCGGGCCGGTGGAGCGGCCGGGGGCCGGTGCCGAGACGACGTTCGCCGGCGACGTAGGTTTTTCTGTTATCGCCGTGCGCCGGACGGGTCACCTGAGCACGGGGCCAGGAAGGTGTACGCGGATGAACAGGACCGAACAGGCGTGAAGTGGGAAAACGGTACGGCGACCGTCGAGGCGGCCAGGGCGGGAGACGACGTTGCCCGGGAGCAACTCCTCTCCGCGTACCTACCCCTGATCTACAACGTCGTCGGCCGTGCGCTGGACGGCCACGCGGACGTCGACGACGTGGTGCAGGAGACCATGGTGCGCGTCCTGGAGTCGTTGGCGGAGCTGCGGGAGCCGGCGTCCTTCCGTTCCTGGTTGGTGGCGATCGCCATGAACCAGGTACGGCGCCGCTGGACCGTTGCCCACAAGGCCCCCGTCGTCGGCCTGGACCAGACGGTGGAACAGTCCGACCGCTCCGCCGACTTCGTGGACCTGACGATCTTGCGACTGGGGTTGTCCGGTCAGCGTCGTGAGGTGGCCGAGGCCACCCGCTGGCTGGACGAAGGGGATCGCGCACTGCTGTCGCTGTGGTGGCTGGAGGCCGCCGGCGAGATCAGCCGACCGGAACTCGCCGCCGCGCTCGACTGCGGGACACGTCACGCCGCGGTCCGGGTACAGCGGATGAAGCAGCAGCTGGAGACCGGACGCGTCGTCGTCCGCGTCCTCGCGGGGAATCCGCCCTGCCCCGAACTCGCCCAGGTGACCGCCGCCTGGGACAACAACCCCGCGCCGCTGTGGCGCAAACGGATAGCCCGCCATGTCCGCCACTGCACGACCTGCTCCGGGCACTGGAACGACCTGTTGCCCGCCGAGGGACTGCTGGCCGGCCTCGCGATGCTGCCGCTCCCCGCGCACCTCACCCCGCCCGCCGGCCTGCACGCTTCCACCGCGTCCGTCGCCGCCACCGCCCCGGTCGCCGCCCCCACTGCCTCGACGGCCCCGGTATCGGGCGGCGAGGTGCCGAGCGACGCGGTGTCGAGTGGCGTGGCGCGGGCCGGCCACCGCGCACACCACGCGCCGCGGCGACCGCCCCGCCCACGCCGGGCCGCCAGGGCGACGGCCGTTGCGGGCGCCGTGGCGCTCACGGTGGCCGTCATCGTCGCCTTGTTGTGGCGTCCCGGCGCGTCAGAGGACGAGCGCACCGCCGGGCCCAAGGCCGAGCCCACGGCGGGACGCACCGTGGCCGCCCCCGCGCCCCACCCCACGCCCACCCCGACGCCCACGCCCACCCCGTCGCGCACCGCCGCCGCCACCCCGACCCCCGCCCCGCCGGCCCCGCCGTCCCCCACGGCCACCCCGCCCGACCTGGAGGAACAGGCCATCGCACTCATCAACCGCAGCCGTGCGCAGGCCGGCTGCGGTCCGCTCCGCATAGACCGGAGACTGCACGCGGCGGCCCAGCGGCACTCCGCCGACATGGCGGCCCGCGACTACTACGAGCACGTCTCGCCGGAGGGCGTCGGCCCCGATGCGCGGATCACCGCCGCCGGATACGAGTGGAGCAGCTGGGGCGAGAATCTCGACCGCGGCCCGGAGGGCGCTGCCGCGGTGGTGCACGACTGGATGGGCGACGCCATGCACCGCGACAACCTGCTCGACTGCCGGTTCACCGCGGTCGGTATCGGCGTCGTCCACGGTTCCGGCGGCCCCTGGTGGACCCAGGACCTCGCGGCACCTCGCTGAGCCGTCCGTACCGGGAGGCAGACTGCGCATGCCGTGAAACATTTTCCCCCGCCCACTGCATCAAAGAAGTGAGGAAAGCGGCGCACACGCACGCGCAAGCGCGCATAAGCACACACACCGGGCCGCCGGGGCAGGAGGAGCAGATGAGACCGGGCCGCGCCGATGACACCAACTGGGCCGCGCTCGCCGCGACCCGCACGGTCCCCGCACTGACGGTGAAGCAACTGCGGCAGATCGCCCTGGACCCGAAGCGGTGGCCGGGTACCTGAGGTCGCTCGTCGCCCATTCTCAGATCGGGCCCGCCCTTCCGCTCCCGACCCACCGGACCGCCCCGGGGATCAGCCCTTGCGGGCGGCGGGCGTGCCCGGCTCGACGATGCGGCCGCGGTCGGTGCCTTCGATCAGTTCGACGTAGGCGCGGACGACCTCGGCGACGGGGGTGCCCGCTGCGCCATCGCGCCCCATGGCCTGCAAGGTCTCCGAAATCCAGCCGGGGCTCACGGAGTTGAGCCGGATGCCGCGGGGCATCTCCTGCGCCGCGGCCGGGACGAATCCGTCGAGGCCCGCGTTGACCACGGCTCCGAAGGTCAGGCCGGGCTCGGTGAACTGCGAGATTCCGCCGGTGAGGGTGAGGGAGCCGCCGTCGGTGAGGTGGCGGGCGGCGCGGCGGGTCAGATGGATCTGGCCGAGCAGCTTGCCGTCGAGGCCGGTGAAGTAGTCGGCGTCGGACGAGGCGTCGATGCGGGCGATCGTGCCGCTCCCCGCGACGGCGACAACGGCGTCGACGGGGCCGAGCGTGGCGAACAGGGTGTCGATCGAGTCGGGATCCGCCAGGTCGACCTTGACGGGTCCGCTCCGGGAGGCGCGGATCACCTCATGCTCCGGATGCGCTTCCAGAACGCCGGCGAGGGCTGAACCGATGGTGCCGGTGGCACCGATGATGACGATCCTCATGGGACGGGCTCGCGATCGGTCGAGGGGTGAAGTGGCGTGTGACGCAGGGACGTTCATCTAGGAGGACAACACAGGGCGAGACGGAATGCTTCCTACTCCTACTCCTACTCCTACTCCTCCTACTACTCCTACCTCCTGGTCATTGTCCTGGCCCTTGTTGGTGGAGCCGCCGTCGTGGGAGTCGACTCCGGACAGCTGACTGCGTGCGCACGCGAGCTTCTGTGCGCCCGTTGCCCTGCGTGCTCTTCGTCCACGGGGACGCGAACGCTTCTGCGGCCCGGCCCGGCCCCGCCTCCGCACCGGCCGGCGGCAGCCTGCGGCCCCTGCGCGACCCCGACGTGGCCGGGCTCGACGACGACGAGGCGGAGGACTGACGGCGTCAGGATCCGACCAGGGTGCCGATCAGCTTGTGAGCCGCCGCCTTGGTCAGCCGCTTCGCGATCGTGGCTTTCCTCTCCCACGGGGCCTGCCGCGGCCCGCAGCCTTCCGCAGCGCGTAGTTTTTCCAGCTAGCAGAGCCCCGCGCTCCGGGAACCCTTGTCACCTGGGCTAACGCCTTTCCAGCAGTCCGCGCTCGAGGGCCACGACCACCGCGTGCGTGCGGTCTCTGACGTCGAGCTTGGCGAAGACCCGCAGTAGATGGGTCTTCACCGTGGCCTCCGCGATGACCAGCCGCCGGCCGATCTCCACGTTGGACAGCCCGTCGGCAACCGCGCTGAGCACATCCACCTCCCGGCTGGTCAGGGCCACCGGAGCGGGCTGCCGCATGCGGGCAACCAGCCGCTCCGCGACCCTCGGGGCCAGGACGGTCTCGCCGCGGGACGCGGATCGGATGGCGTCGACGAGCTGGTCACGCGTGGTGTCCTTGAGCAGGTAGCCGATCGCGCCGGCCTCGACCGCGCGCTCGATCTCCGCGTCGGTGTCGTACGTGGTCAGGATCAGTACCCGGGTGCCCGGGTGGCGGGCGACGATCTCGGCGGTGGCACTCGCCCCGTCGAGGACCGGCATCCGCAGATCGATCAGTGCCACGTCCGGCTTCAGGCGCTCGACGAGTTCGACGGCCGCGCGGCCGTCGCCGCCCTCGCCGACGATGTCGATGGTGGGGTCCGAGGCCAGCAGGGCGACGACCCCGGCGCGCATAACCGTGTGGTCGTCAACCACGATGATGCGGAGCCCGTTCGTCTCTGTCCGAGCTGTCATGTCGTCACACCTGACTGTTCGTGGGAATCACGGCGAGGACGCGGGTGCCGTCGCCGAGGGAGCTGGTGACGGTGAGTTCGCCGCCGAGTTCGGCGAGGCGGTTGCGCATGCCGTTGAGCCCGAAGCCGTGGGAGTCCTCAACCACGAAGCCCCTGCCGTCGTCGGTTATCTCCAGTTCGACGCCGTACGGAGACGGAGTGAGGACGATCTCCACCGCGGAGGCGGCCGCGTGCTTGCGGACGTTGGCCAGGGACTCCTGGGTGCAGCGCAGCAGCGCGATCCGGGTCGGCTGGTCGCACTCGACGTCCGGCAGGTCCGCGGTGACGGTGAGCCCCGTGTCCTCGGCGAACCGGTCCAGGGCCCGGCGCAGGGTCTTGGCGACCGAGCCGAGGGCGAGACCGCTCTGCGGGGCGGAGCCGACGAGTACTCGCGCCTCGGCGAAGTTCTCGCGTGCGGTGTTCTCGATCGAGAGCAGCTGCCGGGCGATCCTGCCGGGGTCGGTGTCGAGGCTGGAGCGGGCCGCCTCCGCCAGCACGATGATGGATGCAAAGCCCTGGGCGAGGGTGTCGTGGATCTCCCGCGCGAGCCGCTCGCGCTCCGCCGTGGCGCCCTGGAGTCTGTGCGCCTCGGCCAGGCGCGACTGGGCGATCTCCAGCTCGGAGCCCAGGCGGCGGGCGCGCTCGTCGCTCTGCTCGACGATCCGGACCACCCCCAGTCCGAGCAGCACGCCCGCCGTATAGCCGATGAGGGTGAAGACGATGTTGCCGGTGGAGAAATCCTCCGCGTGCCAGCTCTGATGGCGGATGATGCCGACCACGGTGGCCGCGGCGGCAGCGCCGCTGAGGGCGATCGAGTACCGCGGGCTCCTGGCGAAGAGCCAGAAGTGGGGGAGCGACACGATGAACAGTGCCGCGCCGTCGCCGCGTAGGAGGGACAGCGCGCCCAAGCCGAGGACGAGCACGCCCAGAAAGGTATGGGGGCGCAGCACGGGATTGCGGGGAAAGGCCACAACGGTCGCGTAGCAGAGGGCGAGCACGGCCAGCAGCGCCAACGACCAGTACTTTGTCGTGCCGGTGTGGTGCAGCGTGGAGATGACCGGGGGACACAGGCCCAGGAGCACCCAGGAGACTGCGTACCACCGGTGCAGGGTTCGGGTGCGGAACCGGTCGTCGGGCTGCGGCCGTTGAATCATGATCGTCAGCGTACGTTCTGCGGCATGCCGGCAGCAGGGACAGCGGTCTGCGCCCGTCGCGCCGAGCGCAGCGGCCGCCATGCCCGCTCGCCGAGGAGCAGCAGCAGCGACGGCAGGACCATGAGCCGGATGACCACGGCGTCCAGCAGCACGGCCACCGCCAGGCAGAAGCCCATCTGCTTCATCTCGGTGAGGTGCAGGGCGACGAAGGCACCGAACACCGTCACCATCACGATCGCCGCGCTGGTCACCACCTTGGCTGATCGGCTGATGCCGTCCAGCACTGCCTTGCGGGCCGACATCCCGTTCTGCCTGGCCTCCTGGATCCGGCTGACCACGAAGACCTGGTAGTCCATCGACAGGCCGAACAGGATCACGAAGAGGAACAGCGGCACCCGGGATGCGATGGCGCCAAGAGAGTCGAAGGCCAGTAGGCGCTCTGCCCACGTTCCCTGGAAGAACACGACCAGCAGGCCCAGCGAGGCCCCGGCGGACAGCAGATTGAGTACGACGCCGATCAGGCCGATGACCACCGAGCGGAACGCCCACCCGGTCATCACGAAGGTCACCAGCAGTAGGAACCCGATGACCAGCGGCAGCTTGCTGTTCTCGTGATCCACGTAGTCGCGGCCTCGGGCCACGTCACCGGTCACCCCCGTCTCCACACCAGACAGCCTGCCGACCGTGGCGGGCAGATAGTCCCTACGTATGTGGTCGAGTGACTCGATCGCCTCGGCGGACGGTGCGGGGAAGGGGACGGCCAGCTCCAGCACGCTGACCCGGCCGTCGGCCGACGTACGCACCGCCGGCTCGGCGTCCCGGGCGAACAGTGGATCGGCCTGCGCCCGTCGGCCGAGGCCCGCCAGCGCGTGCTGCACCTGGGCCGCTCGGTCCGGAGTGGAGCGCGCGACCACCACGTGCTTGACCAGGAGCTCCGGGAAGGCCGCGTTCAGCCGGTCGTAGACCTGCATGGCCGGGATGCCGCGGGAGAAGGTGTCCTTGCCCGGGTCGACGAGCTTCAGGCCGAGCGCGGGCGCCGCCAGAGCGAGCATGACCAGCACCGACACGCACAGCGTGCGGGCGGGATGCTTCTGCGCGGGCCTCAGCAAGGCGCCGAACACCCGGCCCGTCTCGGCCTCCGCGCGCTTCGCACGGACCGGCTTACCGCGGCTCGCCCGGCGCTCGGTCCGCCGGCCGACCTTCACCAGGAGTGCGGGAAGTACGGTCAGGGAGCTGACCATGGCGACCGCCACGACCAGGATCGTGCCCGTCGCCAGCGAGGAGAAAATGACGTCCGTGGCCAGATACAAGGTCGCGGTGGAGACGATCACGGCGAGACCGGAGACCACGATGGCCCGGCCCGCGGTCGCCGCCGCCAGTTCCACCAGGGCCTCGGAACCGAGCCGCCCCCCGGCACGGGCCCGTTCCTCGCGTTCGCGCTTGAGGTAGAAGAGCGTGTAGTCGACGCCTACCGCCAGGCCGATGAGCAGGATCAGGTTGGTCCCGACACCGGGGTCGGGCAGGACATGGGACGCGATCATGGACAGCCCCAGGGCGGCGGCGATCGACGAGAGCGCAAGCAGCAGCGGCACACCGGCCATGACGACCGATCCGAAGACGATCAGCAAAGTGATGAGCGTGACCGGCAGGGTGATGCGCTCGGAGAGCGTGAGGTCTTTCCCGCGCTGGTCGTTGACGCCCTTGCTGATGGAGGGGGAGCCGGTCTCCTCCACGACCAGGTCCGGGTGGCCGGCGCGAACCTTCGCCGTCTGTGCGAGGAGCGGGACGACGTTCTTCTTCCCGTCCAGCTCGGGGCCGTTCAGGACCACCGAGACCCTGAGGACCTTGCCGTCCTTGGAGCGGACCGGAGCCGCAACGCTGTCCACCTCGGGAAGCGTCCGCATCCGCTCGGTGAGGTCCTGCGCCGCCGAAGCGGCGGCCGCCGTGTCCAGCGGTCCGGACCTGGCGTGGATGATGATCTGCTCGGTCGGCCGCTGCTGGATGCCGCCCGCGGCCGCGATCGCCTCGGCCCGCCCTGCCTCACCGATCCGGTAGTCCCCGGTAGTGGCTTCGTGGGTGCCGACCGCGAGGCCGACGCCGAGGCACAGAATGACGAACGCGAACCAGCCGGCGATCGCGCGCCAGGCGTGCCGGGCGCTCCAACGGGCTATCCGCACAGGGAGTTGACTCATACCCGAGATCGTGGTCGGCAGAGGGCGGAGCCCGACACGCCCGGCCGGTTGAACCTTGGGTCCACCGGTCAGTGGACGGCAGGGGGTGGGGCTGCCGCTGCCAGGCGGCGACAACGCCATCTGAGATCAACTGCGAATCCAACAAGGACACCTGAGACAACGACAACGTTGAGTGAGACGGGACACCGATGTAGCCGTGCGTGATGTCGGTTACGGCAAGTCACTCGCAGAAATGGTCATCTGTGAAAGTTCCGCGAGAGGCCCGCAGGTGCTCCCGTTTCCCCGGGTCGCCGTTGGCGAAAGTCCTCTCGAAACCCGCATGTTGTGGGAGGCACTTCCGAGGGGGACGGCACGGTCGGCGTGCTCAGGGGTACCGCCAGGCCCACCACCGGGCCCGAGCCCAGCAGCACGGCCAACAGGAGCGCCTCGCCCGGCGTTCCGCCGCCGGCGAGCCCCATGATGCCGGTCACCACACCGCCGCCCACCATCAGCGCCAGCATCGGAGCGGCGGCCAGCAGCTGCACCATCCCCAACGCGATCCACAGCCAGTCCAGCCCGCCGGTCGGACGGGCCCGGGGCGGCCCCCCGTAGCCGATGTTCGCCATACCGCTCACCCCCTCGTAGATGTGCAATGCGGTGCGTCCGGATCCATTGTCGAGAGCGTGTGGCGCTTCGGCCTGAGTACCCGTACCTAGGGTCCGTCCGGTGGGTCCGTCGAGTGGGCCGTGGCCGTGGCCATGGCTGGGTCCGCGGCCCTGACCAGCTGTTTCCCCTAGGCGGGGGCGGTGCACCGTGGTGTGATGGGGCCGTGAGTCGCACTGTCGAAGAGACCAATCGCCGGATGTTGCGGGCCCGGGACGTCATGGACCGCGCCTACGCGCAGCCGCTGGACGTCCCCGCCCTGGCCCGGATCGCCCACGTCTCCGAGGCGCACTTCACGCGCACCTTCCGGGCCACGTTCGGCGAGACCCCGCACCGGTATCTGCAACGCCGCCGCGTCGAACGGGCGATGTTCCTGCTGCGGGAGACCGACCGCAGCGTGACGGACATCTGCTTCGAGGTCGGCTTCGGCAGCCCGGGCACGTTCAGCCGCACCTTCCGCGACATCGTCGGGCGGTCCCCGCGGACGTACCGCAAGGAAGCGCCGGCCGCCGGCGTACCGACGTGCTTCACGATGGCGTGGATGCGGCCGACCGCCGAACCGCCCGCCCCGCCGGTGCCGCCCGCCCGGCTGGTGCCGCCCGTACCGTCCGCCGACTGAGCAGTTTTGGATAAGTTTTCGGCCGGCCCGCTCAGTAGCGTGGTGCACATGTTCAACGCCATCACGCAATCGCAGATATACGTCCTGGACCAGGACGACGCCCTCGACTTCTACGTCGGCAAGCTCGGCCTGGAGGTCGCCGCCGACGTCGAATTGGGCTTCATGCGCTGGCTGACCGTCAGCGTCCCCGGCCACCCGGAGCGCCAGATCCTGCTGGAGAAGCCGGGCGCGCCCGCGATGTCCGAGGAGACGGCCCAGCAGGTCCGGGAGTTGGTGACCAAGGGGGCGATGGGCGGCTGGCTCATCTTCACCACGGACGACTGCCGCAAGACGTACGAGACGCTGCTGAGCCGGGGCGTGGAGTTCACCGAGGAACCCACCGACCGCCCGTACGGTACCGACTGCGGACTCCGCGACCCCTTCGGCAACCGCATCCGCTTCACCCAGCCCAGGGCCTGAGGACCGGCCGGGCGGCCCGTTACGCCGGGGGCGCCGCGGTGGAGCCGCGCACCACCAGGGAGACCGGAATGTCGGCCGGGCTGCCGGGCTGCTCGTCGGCCAGTACGGAGACGAGGGCGGTCATGCCCTGCCTGCCGACCTCTTTCGCGGGCAGGCGCACCGTGGTCAACTCCGGTTCCACCGCCGAGGCGATGGTGAGGTCGTCGAAGCCGGTCACCGAGACGTCCTCCGGCACGCGGAGACCGAGCCGGCGGGCGGCCTTCAACGCTCCGACGGCGAGGAAGTCGAAGTCGCACAGCAGCGCAGTGGGGCGGCGCCCGGAGTCGTGCAGCACGGTCTCCGCGGCGCGCCGTCCGGCGTCCATGGTGAGCGCCGCGTGCACGGTGCGCAGTTCCGCCCCGGTGCCGTCCAGAGCCGCCGCCAGCGCTCGTGACCGGACGGCGAACGTCCAGGAGTCCACCTCGGCCGCGATGTGCGCGATCCGCCGGTGGCCGAGGGCCAGCAGGTGCGTGGCCACCTGGCGCATGCCGTCCACCACGTCGAGGTTGACGGTGGTGGCGGCCCGGGAGTTGGCGGGATCGCTGTCGAGCATCACCAGCGGGAGCCCGTCGCCGTCGAAGGCGGAGAGCACGTCCGAGGCCATCGACGAAGCGAGCACCCCGTCGAGGCTGGCTCGCGCCGAGACGAACGGGTTGCGGGCGGGGCGGCCGTCCGACGGGGACGGGTACAGCACGACCCCGAGGCCGTGCTGGGCCGCCACCTGCGCGGCACCGGTGTACAGGCGGGCGTAGTACTCGTTCGTGAGGGCCGGGACGATCAGCATCACGGTCCTGGTCCGTCCCGTCCGCAGGTTCCGGGCCGCGAGATTCGGCCGATATCCCAGCGTGTTCGCGGCGTCCCGGACCGCCGTGGCGATCCGCTCCGAGACCCGCCCGTGCCACTTCTCACCGAACACGAGGGAGACCGTCGCCTGGGAGACGCCCGCCTCCCGGGCCACGTCGCGTGAGGTGGGGCGTGCCTTGTCGGCCACTGGGGAGATCCTCTCTCGGTTGGGAGCGAGTAGACCCGCTCGCTCCCAACATGGTAGACATCGCAAGGGAGTTATACGTACTACTGCCGCAGGGCCTCCTGTTGGCGAGAGGGAGGGACATGGGGACCGGCTACGGGAGCCTGCTGCGCACCCCGCACACCGCACGATTACTCGGCGGCACGCTCCTCGGGCGGCTGCCGCACGGGATGGCGGCGCTGGGGATCATGACGTTCCTCCGCTCGGAGGGGGCCGGGTACGGCGTCTCCGGCGGTCTTGCCGCGCTCTTCGGCGCCACGGTCGCGGTGGGGCAGCCCTTGTTGGGGCGGGCCGTCGACCGGCGCGGCCAAACCTGGGTGATGACCGTCGGCGCACTCTTCTCCGGCGCGGGCTTCGTACTGCTCGCGGTGGTGGGGCGCGAGCCGTTGCCCCTCGCCGTCGCCGCGGTCGCCCTGGCGGGCCTGGCCGCGCCACCGTTGGAAGGCGGGATGCGGGCCTTGTGGCCGGGCCTCCTCAAGAGCCAGGAACGGGTGCAGGCCGCCTACGCGCTCGATGCCGCGGCCCAGCAAATCCTCTTCGCGCTGGGGCCTTTGCTGGTGACGTTCCTGATCGCGACGGGTTCCGAGCGGGCCGCCCTCATCGTCACCGGAACCGTCGGCGTGCTCGGGACGCTGGTCGTGGTCACCGCCGGCCCCTCCCGGCACTGGCGGGCCGCCGCCCGCACCGCGCACTGGCTCGGCGCGCTCCGCTCCTCCCGACTGTTGGTCCTGCTCGGCACGATCCTCTTCGTCGGTGTGTCGCTGGGCGGTCTGTCGATCTCCGCGGTCGCCTACGGTGACGAGCACGGCTCCGGGCTGATCCCGGCGTGCCTGTTGGCGGCGAACTCCTTCGGTGCGCTCGCGGGCGGTCTGGTCTACGGCTCCCGGTCCTGGCCCGGCACCCCCGAGCGGCGACTGCGCCCGCTGACCGCCGGACTGGCCCTCTGCTACCTGCCGTTGATGCTCACGCCCGGTCTCCCCTGGATGATCCTGCTCGCCCTGCTCTCCGGGCTGTTCTTCGCGCCGGTGCTGGCCTGCGGTTTCGTGGTGGTCGACCGGGCCGCGCCGGCCGGGACGGTGACGGAGGCGTTCTCCTGGTTGGTGACCGCGCTGGGCGTCGGTGTCGCGGTCGGCACGGCCGTGGCCGGCAGCGCCGCGCAGTACGGAGCCAGTGGGGCGAGCTTCGCCATCTCGGGCGCCGGTGGACTCGCCGCACTCGCCGTACTTGTGGTCTGTGGCCGATTTTTCACGGTGTCAAACCTCCCCGTACCGCCGCAAAACGGGTCTGACGAGGAGGCCGCAACCGAGGCCAACTTCACTTCTCACGCCTAAGGTCCCGAACGGAAGTCGTGGGCCCTGGTGAGGGGTTGGCGTGACGCGTCCGTCGGGGGGCGGCGGTCCTGTGGGTGCCGCTCGCCGGTGGTGTCGTCCGGGGAATCCGGCCGGTGGTCGGGTGTCCGCTCCCTGCGCTGGACGTGACGGTGGAACGGCGCGGCGGCGCAGGGCCGATCGGCGCGGTGGGTGGGGGAGCGGGCGTCCGCCGGGCGTCGTCCGCTCCCTTCTCGTTCTCCGGTCGGCTCGGTGGTGTGCGGGTGCGGGCGTCGGCGTCGTGCGGTGCGGGCGCATCCGTCGTCGGACGGACGGGAAGCGGTGACGCATCACATCAGCTGACGCCTTGTCGGCGAAGGGACGACGAGGGTGGCGACGCGGGGACGTCGCCGCGCCTCGGTCGGAGGGTGCGGGCGGTGCTCGATGAGGGTGAACCGCTGGTTCCGGACAATCGCCGATCGCGCCATGTTCCTCTGCGCACAGGTGTGATCAAATATGAATATGACATGGCCATGGGCGGCGTAGAGTTTTATTCAGAGGTGCTCGGCAACGACCCGGTGGCCGGTTCAGGGGGCCGTCGGGACGGACGTCGCGCAGAGGGGAAGAATGGGCCGGAAATCTTCAGTTCCTTGACGATTCTCATGCCTGAACTGGTTCCGCACGGCTGACTTTTGCTGGAAGCTTGGGCTTTGCGAAGCGGAGCGGGTGCCGGGGCATTTTTCTGTGTGCCTCACACAGGGTTCGGCGAGCCCGTTCGCGCAAGCCAAGTTGCCGCATGGCGCACGGCAACATGGAGAAAAGCGGATGACGAAGCGAGTAATTTCTGCGAATGCCTCGTTCGGCTCATCGTTGCGGCTCCTGCGCGAAGAGCGCGGATTGTCCCTCGGGGATCTGGCCCGACTGGTGAATTATAGCAGAAGTCACCTGAGTCGAGTGGAGACGGGAAAGAAACAGCCGGCCGAAGCTCTGGTGCGGCTGTGCGACGAAGCCTTGGAGGCAAAGGGAAGTCTCCTCGCCCTGCTCGTGCGGGCCCCGCGACGGCAGAACGGGCGCATGTGCCCCATTCAACTTCCCCGGAGCATTTCCGACTTCACCGGCCGGGAGGGCGCGCTCAATGAATTGAACGCCATGCTCTCCGAGGTGCACCGGCAGAACGACGGACAAGCCGTGGTCACCGTGGTCGAAGGGGCGGCGGGCGTGGGGAAGACGGCCACCGTCGTGCACTGGGGGCACAGTGTGCGGAGTCATTTCCCCGACGGGGTGTTGTTCGCGGACCTCCAGGGATTCGGCCCCGGTGGTCAGCCGGTCAGCAGTCACCAGGTCCTCAGGAATTTCATGACGGCGTTGGGTGCCGTACCGGATGAACTATCCGGGGAATTGCACCACTTGGCCGCCAGTTACCGCAGTCTGCTCACGGGGCAGCGGTTGTTGATCGTCCTCGACAACGCCGCCAGCGCGGAACAGGTTCGCCCGCTCCTACCGGCTTCTCCCCGGTGCATGGCGGTGATCACCAGTCGCAGTCGCCTGACGGGACTGGTCACCCGGGACGGTTCCTATCGCATCACCGTGCCGCATCTGACCGAAATTGAGTGTGCCAAGTTGCTGTCCCGTCTCGGTGGTGCGCCCTTGCCGCCGAAGGGGAAGGCGCATTGTGTGTGTCGATACCTGCCCTTGACCGTGCGTATTGCCGCGGAGCGCCGGGAAGCGGTCGGTGGCATGGATATCTGCGAACGCTGCGGATCGGATTCGTTGCTCAAATACCTGTACAACACGGGCGATGACATCAGCAACATGTACACGGTGCTTTCCTGGTCCTACCGATATTTACAGCCGGAGGCTGCCCGCGGTTTTCGGCTGCTCGCGGCCGGTGTGGGGGACACCGTCACCGTCTCCGAAGCGGCGGGACTGCTCGGAACCGATGGGTTGAGGGCGCGGAAGGTGCTTGATTCTTTGGCCGATATTCATCTGCTTCAGCGCCTCTCCCGCGATGAGTACCACTTCGCCAAGACCGTGAAGGGCTTTGCGCACGAACTCGCCGGGCGGGATGTGCAGCGCTTCGCCTACGCGGGTCACGGCGCCCGACAGGGCTATGAGCTACTGAGCTACTGAGCGCCGGGGTGTCGGGGCTTCTGGGTGTTCAGGGGTGTTGTCCTTGGGGTGGGACGGTGGAGGAGTCGTTCGCCCGTCGGAGGGGGACGCCGACCCGGCAGCGGTCCCTGATCCGTTCGGCCGCCTGCGGATACTGCGCGCACAGGTCCTCGACGTCGCCGCCCTCGTAGTCGGAGGCGACGAAACCAGGTGCCGTGGTGCAGCCGAACAGGGACCACTGCCCGCCCTCGGAGACCCGGCCCCCCATCCAGGTCCCCTGGGGAATGCGGAGCTGCACGTGCTGTCCCGCCAACACGTCGGGGCCGAGCACGACCACCCGGTCCGTTCCGTCCGGGTCGAGCAGGAGGAGCTCGATGGGATCGCCGAGGTAGAAGTGCCACAACTCGTCCACCGGCAGGCGGTGCATCGCTGAGAACTGCTCGCCCTCGGCGGTGAGCAGCGCGATGATCGCGGCGCCCGCGGGCCGTCCTTCCCGTTCGTCCGGTGCGGTCCAGGTGGCCCGGAAGAAGCCGCCCTCCAGTGGCAGCGGCTCCAGGCCGTAGTGCGCGATCAGCTGTGTGACCGCGATGTCGGGGTGCGACACCTGCGTACCTCATTCGTGAAGCGACGATTGGTGTTGGTGAGTTGGTGAGTTGGTGAGTTGGTGAGTCGGTGGGTCGGTGGGTTGGGGAGCGGGTGACGGGGCGGTCAGTAGCGGTAGTTGTCCGGTTTGTAAGGGCCGCCGACGGCCACGCCGAGTTGGGCTGCCTGGGCTGCGGTGAGCGTGGTCAGTTCCGCGCCCAGCGTGCCCAGGTGTAGCCGCGCCACCTTCTCGTCGAGGACCTTCGGCAGGTGGTGCACGCCCGGCCCGTACCCGCCCACGTTCGTGTGCAGCTCCATCTGTGCCAGTGCCTGGTTGGAGAGCGAGCTGGACATCACGAAGCTGGGGTGGTCCGGCGCGTTGCCGAGGTTCATCAGCCGGCCCTCGGACAGCACGATCACCGCATGGCCGTCGGGGAACACCCACTCGTGGACCTGCGGCCTGGCGGGCACCTTGCGCACACCGGGAATCCGGGCCAGGGCCTCGACGTCGATCTCCGAGTCCAGGTGCCCCATGTTGCCCACGATGGCCCGGTGCTTCATCCGTGCCAGGTGGGCTGCGGTGACGACGCCCGGGCAGCCCGTCGTGGTGATGACGAAGTCCGCCTCGCCGACGACCTGGTCGAGGGGGGCGACCAGGAAGCCGTCCATCGCGGCCTGGAACGCGCAGATGGGATCGATCTCGGTGACGACGACGCGGGCGAGCTGGGCCCGCAGCGCATCGGCGCACCCCTTGCCGACGTCGCCGTACCCGCACACCACGGCCAGTTTCCCGCCGATCTGGGTGGCGGTGGCTGCCTTGAGCGCCTCGACCACCGACTGCCGGCACTGGTAGCGGTTGTCGAACTTGGCCTTCGTCACCGAGTCGTTGACGCTGATCGTGGGGAACATCAGGGCCCGGCACTCTTCGAGGCGGCGCAGGACGCTGGTGCCCGTAGTGGTCTGTTCGCTGGCTCCGCGCACGTTCGCCGCGAGGGTGGTCCAGTACGCGGAGTCGCGCGCCGCCGCTCGCCGCACCACGTCGAGCATGGCCAGGTCGCCCGGGTCCGACGGCCCGTCGTCCAGCTGAGCGGCGCCGGTCTTCTCGTACTCCACTCCGTGGTGCAGCAGCAGCGTGAGGCTGGCGCCGTCGTCCATCAGCAGGTTGGGGCCGCCGCCGTCCGGCCAGGAGAGGACCTCCAAGGCGCACTGCCAGAAGTCCTCCAGGCTCTGGTCCTTCCACGCGTACACCGGGACGGGCCGGCCTCCAGGGGGGCCGGCGGCCACGGCCGCGGCGGCGTGGTCCTGCGTCGAGAGCCGGTTGGAGCCGGCCCAGCGGACCTCGGCGCCAAGGGCCACCAGCGTCTCGATCAGCACGGCGGTCTGCACCGTCAGGTGGAGGAACCCGCTGATCCGGGCGCCGGCGAGCGGCCGTTGGCCCTCGTACTCCGCTCGGAGGGCCATCAGACCGGTCATTTCGTGTTCGGCCAGGGTGATGTCGGCTCGTCCCGCCGTGGCGAGGGCAATGTCGGCTAAGCGGAAGTCGGCACTGTCTGTGCTCGTCACTGAATGTCCTGTCGTGTGTGGGGAGTACGGGAGCGCTGTCGGTCTGCGCGGGTCACCGCCCTCATGGGGTCGGTGTGCGACAGCGCGCGGTGCCAGGGGAACGGGGCCGGGACCGCCGCGGCCGGCGGTGCCGGAGCCGGGACGGATGGGTCCTGCGGCCTGCTGGGCACCTTGGTGAACCGAGTCTCGGTGAAATCGGCGGCGGCGGCCAGTGGTTGACCGGTGTCCCCTGCCAAGGGCAACGGGCGACAGGCCATGCCTGGGGTTTTCCTCCTGCGGCGCTCGCCGGGGCACGCCGCACGGCGCTGATTCGGTACCGCGTCCGCTGCCTCTCGGTAGGCCGTGGCTCCGGTCACGGTCCCGGCCGTGATGTGTCCGCGGGATGCCGAATACACCATGGGGTCGGCGCGCCTCGCCGTGCGTCCGCCACGACGTGACGCGGCGAGCGGTCCTACCCGAGCAGGAGGTCTGCATGGCTTTTCGGATCACCAAAGAGTTCCACTTCTCGGCCAGTCACCGGCTGGCCGAGCTGCCTGACGGACACCCTTGTGGCCGGATGCACGGCCACAACTACATCGTGGAACTGGAGCTTTCGGCACCGGTCGACGGCCTGGACAAGGCGGGTTTCGTCCGCGATTACGGCGACCTCAAGCACTTCAGCCAGTGGTTGGACGCCGAGGTCGACCACCGTCATCTCAATGACGTGCTGGACCGCAATCCCTCGGCCGAGAACCTGTCGCAGTGGCTGTACGAGCGGTGGCTTCCGCAGTATCCGCAGCTGACCGCGGTGCGGGTTTCCGAGACCGCCAAGACCTGGGCGGAGTTCCGGCCGTGACGGACGACTCCGGACGGCCCGCGCAGCGGGAAGGAGGTGGTGCCGCGGTGGAACCGAAGCTCGTCGTCAACGAGATCTTCGGCCCCACTTGAGGGCCGTACAGGGAGAAGGGCCTTCGGCCGGGCAGCGGTGCGCCTTCGTGCGGCTGGGCGGCTGCAACCTGTCCTGCCGTTGGTGTGACACCCCGTACACCTGGGACTGGACCGGTATGGGCAACTCCGGGGTCGCTTACGATCCCCGGCAGGAACTGCGGCCCATGGCGTGGACCGACGTCCTGCGCACCCTCCTCGACTTCGAGGTCCCGCTGATCGTGGTCTCCGGTGGGGAACCCCTCAGCCAGCAGCGCAGGTTGCTGCCGCTGCTCCGTGAACTGAGGGCCGCCGGGCGGAAAGTCGAGATCGAGACGAACGGCACCGTGGTTCCGCGGGACGACCTGGTGGCTCTCGGCGTGCGGTTCAACGTCTCGCCCAAACTCTCGCATTCGGGCGACCCGGAGTCGCGGCGGATCGTCCCGGCGGCGCTGCGGGCGTTCGCGGCGGTCCCGGATACCGCCTTCAAATTCGTCTGCCGCAACAAGAGCGACCTGGACGAGGTGGCGTCCCTCGTCGACCGGTACGGGACGCGGCCCGTGTGGATCATGCCGGAGGGGCAGGTCCCGACCGAGGTCGGCCGGCACCTGTCCGCCCTGGGCGACGACGTCGTGGCGCGCGGCTGGAACTTGACCACTCGATTGCATGTCGCCGTCTGGGGCGACAGGAGAGGCGTGTGAGCACAGTGAGCGGAGTCACCGAACTGAGTGTCCTCGACGGTTCCGGGCCGCAGGCGCCGGACCCGCTGGAGGACATCGCGCGCAAGCTGCTGATCGAGATCGGCGAGGACCCCGACCGCGACGGGCTCAAGGAAACCCCGGCGCGGTTCGCGCGCTGGTGGCGGGAGTTCTCCCGCTACGACGCGGGAGTCGTGGACACCCTGTTCCCCCTTCAGACCGAGGGGCAACTGGTCATGGTCTCGGATATCAACGTGTGGTCGCTGTGCGAACACCATCTGCTGCCGTTCTCCTGCGCGATCACCATCGCCTACCGCCCGAAGGGCGACGTGCTCGGGCTGTCGAAGTTCGCCCGGATCGCCCAGCGGCACGCGCACCGGCTACAGGTGCAGGAGCGACTGGTACGCGACATCGCGGACGAGGTCACCAAGGTGACCGGGTCGGACGACGTGGCGGTCATCGCCACCGGCGAGCACCTGTGCATGAGCATGCGCGGCATCCGCACCCCGGCCGCCATGACGTCCGCGGCCTACTCCGGAATCTTCGAGGAGTACGGGCCGGCCCGACAGGAGCTCGTGGCGACGGTCTTCCAGACCCGCAAGTGAGCAGTGGCAGCCGTCCACGATCGGAGGAGTACGCACGTGGCAGTTCGTGAAATTCGCACCGGGCTCAGCCTGGACGACGTCTTGCTGGTACCCCGGCGCACCTCGGTGGTGAGCCGCTCGGCGACCGACACCAGCACCGAGCTGGCCGGGATCTCCCTGCGGGTGCCGGTCCTCTCCGCCAACACCCCCTGGTGCACGGGCCGGCGGATGGCCGTCGCGATGGCGGTGGCCGGCGGTCTGGGGATCGTCCACCGCATGCAGACGGCGGAGGACCAGGCCGCCGAAGTCGCGGCCGTCAAGGCGTCGCCCGTCCCCGAAGGGGCGGACCGGGCCAGCGTCGACGGGCAGGGGCGGCTGCGGGTCGGGGCGGCCGTCGGGGTGACCGACGACTACCTGGAGCGGGCCGCCCTCCTCGTGGAGGCCGGCGTGGACGTCCTGGTCACCGATGTCGCCCACGGCCACGCGGAGTACGTCCTGGCCTCCGTCGAGAAGCTGCGGGCCCGCTTCCCGCAGACGCCGCTGATCGCGGGGAACGTCGCCACCGCCGCCGCCACCCGGGACCTGATCGACGCCGGCGCGCACGCCGTGAAGGTGGGCATCGGCCCCGGCGGCATCTGCACCACCCGGATCGTTGCGGGCAGCGGGGTGCCGCAGCTGACCGCGGTCCTCGACTG
Organism: Streptomyces sp. NPDC058000; assembly: GCF_042886435.1. Taxonomy (NCBI): domain Bacteria; kingdom Bacillati; phylum Actinomycetota; class Actinomycetes; order Kitasatosporales; family Streptomycetaceae; genus Streptomyces; species Streptomyces sp. NPDC058000. The sequence goes on along the minus strand of NZ_JBHVQS010000002.1, from coordinate 277,789 downwards.
CGCCGAGGAAGCGGCCCGCTCCGGGATCCCGGTGATCGCGGACGGCGGGATCAAGGCGCCGGGCGACGTGGTCAAGGCCCTGGCCGCGGGCGGGCACGCGGTGATGCTCGGCAGTGCCCTGGCCGGCGCCGACGAGAGCGCGGCCCGCCTGGTGGAACGGAACGGCGTACCCGCCAAGGTCAGCACCGGCTTCGTCACCTTCGGCATGCAGCTGACCCTCAAGCGGGCCCGCGGCGAGCAGGTCAGCCGCGCGGAGCTGGACGAGTACACCCCCGAGGGCGTCGAGGCCACCTTCGCGTACACCGGGACGCTGGCCGCCACGCTGCGGCCGTTCGTCGGTGGACTGCGGTCGGGGATGAGCTACTCCGGTGCCCACACGCTGGCCGAACTCCGGGCGCAGGCGGAGTTCATCCGCGTGACGCCGGCCGGGCTGTCGGAGAGCCGTCCGCACGCCCTGGAACGCACCCAGCAGGTGGCCCTGGACTACGGCCAGGAGGCCACCGGATGACGAGCCCTTGGGAGGCCGGCCGCTACGGAAGCGAGGAGATGCGCCTCCTGGTCAGCGACCGCAACCGCTACCAGCTCTTCGTCCGCGTGGAGGGGGCGCTGGCCGCCGTCCAGGGCCGGCTGGGGGTGATCCCGGCCGACGCGGCCGAGGCCATCGCCGCCCGCGCCCGCGACCACCGGTGCGACCTGGAGCGGATCGCCGAGATCGAGTCGGTGAGCCGGCACGAGCTCTACGCGGTCGTCCAGCAGTTCGCCGAGACCTGCGCACCCCACGGTCGCTACGTCCACCACGGCGTGACCAGCAGCGACGTCATCGACACCGCGCTGGCCCTCCAACTGGACGAGGCGATCGGCATCCTCGGCGAACGACTCGGCGCCCTGATGACCGCGCTGTGCCGGCAGATCGCCAAGGAAGGCGGGCGGGTGATGATCGGCCGGACGCACGGCCAGCACGCCCAGCCCGTCACCCTCGGCTTCAAACTCGCCGTGATCCTCGACCAGTTGACCCGCTGCCGCACCCGGCTGGAAGAGCTGCGCGGACGCGCCGTGATGGGCAAGGTCGCCGGTGCGGTCGGCTCGCTGGGCGGTCTGGGACCGCAGGGCATGGATGTGCAGCGCGCGGTGCTGGCCCGGCTGAACCTGCCGGAGCCCCAGGTCTGCGCCCAGGCGGTGGCGCGGGACCGGATCGCGGAGTTCGTCTCCTGGGCGGCGCTGACCGCGGCCTGCCTGGAGAACCTCGCGACCGAGATCCGCAATCTCCAACGCACCGAGATCGGGGAGCTCGCCGAGTCCTTCGCCGAAGGCGACCAGATCGGCAGCTCCGCGATGCCGCACAAGCGCAACCCGGTCCGCAGCGAACGCATCTGCAGCCTGGCCCGGCTGCTGCGGTCGCTGGTCGGCCCGGCGCTGGAGAACGTGGTGACCTGGCACGAACGGGACCTGGCCAACTCCGCCAACGAGCGCTTCACACTGCCGCAGGCGTGCGTGCTGCTCGACGAGATGCTGGTCACCACCACCGCCGTGGTCGACGACCTGAGGGTCTTCCCGCAGCGCATGCAGGAGAACCTCGACCGGTCGCGCCACAGTCACCTCAGCGAAGCCGTGCTGCTGGCGATGGTCGACCGCGGAACGGACCGGATCGACGCCTACCGGGCCCTGCAACGGGCCAGCGGGATCGCCGCCCGGGACGCACGCGACCTGGTGTCGGTGCTGGCGGACGACGCGTCGGTGACCGCGGTACTGCCCCGGGAGGACCTCGCGGCACTCGCCGGACCGGCCGCGGACACCGGCTTCTGCGAGAGCCTGACGCACGACACCGTACGCCGGGCCGAGGAAGTGCTCGGACAGTCTTCGGAAGGAGCTCGGACATGCCCGGCACGGTGATCGTGGGCGGCCAGTGGGGCGACGAGGCCAAGGGGAAGATCTCCAGCTACCTGGCGGTCCGGGACGAACCCGCGGTGGCGGTGCGTGCCGGCCTGGGGCCCGGGGCCGGACACACCGTGGTGCACGCCGGACGCACCATGAAACTCCGCCAGTTGCCCAGTGCGGTGATCCGCCCGGCCACCCGCCTGCTGCTCGGCGCCGGCGTGCTGATCCGCCCGGACGTCCTGTTGCGGGAGATCAAGGAGTTCTCCGCGGAGTCCCGGGTGGGCGTGGACTTCCGCGCCACCGTCATCGACCCCGAACACGTCACCGCGGAGGCGGCCGACGCGGTGCTGAGCGAGCGGGTGCGCAGCACCGGCAGTGGACACGGCCCGGCACTGGCCGCCCGCGCCATGCGCGCGGCCCGCCGCGCCGAGGACGTCCCGGAACTGGCCCCCTACCTCGCGGACACCGTGCGGGAGGCGAACGACGCGATCGACGCCGGCGACCGGGTACACGTCGAAGGCACCAACGGCTTCGGCCTGTCGGTGCTGTACGGCACCTACCCGTACACCGTCGGGAAGGACAGCACGGCGAGCACCGCGGCCGCGGACGCCGGACTCGGTCCGACGGCCATCGACGAGGTGGTGCTGGTCTTCCGGGCCTATCCGACCCGGGTGGGCGCGGGGCCGTTCCCCACGGAGATGACCGAGGAAGAGGCCGAGCGGCTGGGCATCGTGGAGTACGGCACGGTGACCGGGCGCCGGCGCCGGGCCGGCACCTTCGACCTGGACCAGGCGCGGGCCGCGGTCCGCGTCAACCGGCCCACCCGGATCGCGCTGACCTTCCTCGACCACGTGGACGCGTCGTGCCGCGCCGTGCGCACCGGGGAGTTGCCCGAGGCGGCGGCGGCGTTCGTGGCGCGGATCGAGGAAGGACTGGGACTGCCGGTGGATCTGATCGGGACCGGTCCGGGCACCGCCGACGTGGTCGACCGGTGGAACGACCGGCCCGCCGGCGCGGCCGGCACCATGACGATCGGCTCGGGAGGCGAGCGATGAGTGGTACTCCGATGTGGCGACGGGACCGTCTGCTGACCATCAGTTGGGAAGCGATGGGCCGGATGGTGAACGGCCTGGCGGAGGAGATCCGCGCCAGTGATTTCGCCCCGACCGTGGTGGCGGGCATCGCCCGCGGCGGCCTGCCGCCCGCCATCGCCCTGTCGAACCTGCTGGCGATCGAGGACTTCCGCATCCTGGGCATCCCCCGGAACACCTCCAACTCCCGCTACAGCGAGCGCGACGAGGCCGTCCTCAACTACGTCGTCCCGCAGCGGTCGTTCAGCGGTTCCCGCGTGCTGCTGGTCGACGACATCATGGGCGACGGCGGCACCATGGCCCTGGCCAAGCGCACCGTGCTGGAGCTCGGCGCCGCCGAGGTCCGCACCGTCGTGGTGGTGCGCAATCTGGGCGCCGCGAACACCGCCGACTTCCAGGCGGTCGAGGTGGATGACTGGACGGTCTTCCCCTGGGAAGCACCGCCCGGAGCCGACGAACTCGCCGTACCGTTACGGGTGTGATCGACATGACGGATGAGATAGGCCGCGCATCGCGGACGACGGTCGTGCTGGACCGGGACGGCACCCTGCTGGACTTCTACGAGATGTTCCACCGGTTCGTCCTGGACCTGCACAGGCAAGAGGGGGTGACACCGCCGCCCCGCGAGGAGATCCTCGGGTTCGGCTACTGGTCCGCGATCACCAGCGGCGCCCTGCACATCGGGTCGGTGCGGGTGCGGGACCGGGTGGACGAGGTGGCCCACCGCTACATGGCGCACGGCACGCTCTACCCGGGAGTGGTACCGATGCTGTTGGGACTGTCCGGCGCCGGTGTGCGGCTCGCGCTGGTCAGTTCCTGGGTCGGCACCGAGTCCACCGTCGCCCTGCTGGAGCGCTACGCGGTCCGGGAGTGCTTCGGTCCGGTCCTGACCCGGGACGATCTGGCGGTTCGGGACGCGCAGGTCCCCGACGCCGACTGCAAGACAGAGTTGGCACGGCGCGCGCTGGACGGGCTCGGCCACGCGCCCGACCACCGGCTCTACGTCGTCGGTGACACCCCGTCCGATATCGCGTTGGGACGCCGGCTGGGGGCCGTGGTCGTCGGCGTGCGCACCGGGAACGGCGGCGGTCTGCCGCCCGAGGGGACGCCCGAGGGGCCGGACGTCGTGCTGCACTCGGCCGCGGACCTGGGCGAGTTGATCCTCGGGGCGGACCGGGCGGCGTGACCGCACCCGGCGCCGGGCGGGGGCGCCGTACCGGGGACCCGACGGCCGACGGGCCGGACTCCTGTTGTGGGAGTCCGGCCCGTTCCGGCTGCCGGCCCGCGGGCGGGCCGGGCGTGATCAGGGCGCCGCGTAGTCCGTCACATCGTCGAGGTAGTCGGTCGGGTCGGCCAGCCCGGCGTTCCGGAACGCCTCCCGCCGCTCGTAGCAGGTGCCGCAGGTGCCGCAGTGCCGGCTGCCGCCCTTGTAACAGGACCAGCTGATCTCCAGCGGGGCGCCCAGCCGGGTGCCGTGCGTGGCGATGTCGGCCTTGGACCAGGAGAGGAACGGCGCCTCCACCTGCGGCACCGCGAAGCCCTCGTTGGCCACGGCGACCAGGTCGCGCAGCGCGCTGACGAACGCGGGCCGGCAGTCCGGGTAGATGAAGTGGTCACCGGCGTGCATGCCCAGGGCCACCACCGACGCGCGGTGCGCCACCCCGACCGACACCGCGACGTTCGCCAGCACCGCATTGCGGTTCGGCACGACGGTGGCCCGCATGGACTGCTCCGCGTAGTGCCCGTCGGGGACGTCGACCTGTTCGTCGGTCAGCGCCGACCCACGGAGCAGCGACCCAAAACTCCGCAGGTCCACCACGTGGTGCTGGGCGCCGTAGTGGGCGGCCACCGTCCGGGCCGCTTCGATCTCGCGGTGGTGGCGTTGCCCGTAGTCGACGGTGACGGCGATCAGCGAGTGGTGCAGTGCGGCGTAGTGCGCCATGAGCGTCGTGGAGTCCATGCCTCCCGACAGCACCACCACTGCGGTGAACGGATCGGTGCGGCTGTCGTCTTGGTCCATCAGAAAACCTCCGGAGTGGGAAGGGAAACCGAACAACCGGGACAAGGGGCAGTCGGGTGCCTCGGGCCATCGTGGCGGCGGCCGGGGCGCGGCACATCACGGCCCGTGCCGTAGCGCGTGCGGCCGGGTACCGAGGGGCGCCGGACGGGACCCGAGAGAATCCGCGTTCCCGAAGCTCCCCGGCCGGTGCGGGAACGCGGCCCCCGGTCAGATGGCGGCGGAATCCACCAGCAAGGGCCACAGCCCCGCGGTGCGGAACAGGTGCGGGAAGTCCTTGCGGCCGGTGATGTCGAGCTTGCGGTAGGCACTGGACAGGTGGAGTTCGACCGTGCGGCGGGTGATGTGCAGGGTCGTCGCGATGCGTTCGTTGGTGGAGCCCCGCACGGCGTCGATGAGGATCTGCTTCTCCCGCTTGGTCAGCTTCAGTACGCCGCCCAGCGGTGACCGGCCGGCGGACCGCCCCTCCGCGGCGGCGAGCCGCTGCCGCACCCGCGTCGCGAGCGGCCGTGCGCCGCAGCGGTCCGCCAGTTCCAGCGCCGTGCTCAGCTCCGCCATCGCCTCCTCGTAGCGCCCGTCGTCGAACAGGAGGCAGGCCAGGTCGGCGGCGGCGTGCGCGAGGTCGAAGTCGGCGTGCGCGCCCGCCAGCAGCCGCATCGCTTCGCGCAGCAGCCCCTCGCCCTCGGGCGCCCCGCCCAGCGCGCCGAGCACCCGCAGGGCGATACCGCGCTCCCGCGGTGTGTCCATGGCCTCGGCGGTCCGCAGCAGCGCCAGGGCGGTGTCCCGGGCTTCCGCGTCGCGTCCCAACTGCGTCAGCAGATCGACGGTGTGGACGTACGCGTGGACGCCGCCGGTCGGGCCGAGCGGGGTGGTCGTACCGGTCACCTCCGCCAGGTCCGTGGAGACGCCCGGCAGATCGCCGCTGTCGGCCCGTAGCCGGGCGCGGGTGAGCCATACGTCGCGGTGCAGCCAGTCCGGTGGCAGGCCGCCCAGGCAGCCGTGCTCGCGCAGCAGCGCGCGGGCCTCGGCGCCGAGCCCCATGGCGAGCCGGACCTCGGCCAGCGTCCCCACGATCCAGAGCAGCAGCGGGTGTTGGGGCCGCGTCCCGTAGTGCACGAGCGCGTCCAGGCACTCGCCGAGCTGATCGTGCGCGGTGCGCAGCCGGCCGCGCATCAGGGCCAGGCGTGCGGTGACGGGCAACAGCAGGGCCCGGTTCAGCGGGTGCTCGTGGCAGTCCGCACAGTCGTGGTGGAGCCGCAGTTGGGCCGCCACGTCCTCGTCGCGGCCGTTCCACGTCAGGACCATCAGCGCCAGCAGCCTGAGGACCGGGTGCAGGCACAGCCCGGTCTCCTCCCGCAACGCCTCCCGTGCGCCGCGCACCGCCTCGGCCGGCCGGCACGTCAGGTGACTGCGCAGCGCGTTCACGACGGAGGTCGCCGCCGCCACGCGGTCCGGGCCGCAGAAGTCGGCCTCGGCGGCCGTGCGGCGTCCCAGTCCGTGGCCCTTGGGCGCGAGGCGCTCCTCGCCGAGGTGCGCGGCGCTCGGCAGCGGGTAGGCGTGCAGGCCGTCGAGCAGACGGTGTACCTGCTGCCAGTCGGAGCGGCCGGACCGGGCGCGGCCGGCGGTGAGCGGCGTCCGGGCCGCCGTGCCGGGGTCGGAGCCCAGGTACAGCGCGGTGCTGACGCGGGCCAGCAGGGGGAGCCGGAGGGCGTCCTCGGTGGTCTCCTCCAGCGTCCTGACCGCCTCGTGGAGGCCCTGGACCAGGTCGATACCGATCTTGGCGTCGATCAGCTCCAGGACCGCGACCCTCCGGTCCTCACCCGACGCCGCCTGGACGGCGTGCTCCAGATAGCGCCGTGCCCGGTCCGGTTCCCGTGCCGCGAGGGCCTTCTGTCCGGCCCGCAGCAGTACCGGCGCGGCCCAGGGTTCGTCCAGCGGCACCGTCGACGCCGTGAGGTGATCGGCGATCCGTTCGGCGGGCGCCTGCCTGCCGTGGAGGTAGGCGGCGGCCGCGAGGTGGGCGGCGTTGCGGGCCATCAGGGTCATCCGGCCCAGCAGCGCGTTGCGTACGACCCGGTGGCGCAGGGACAACTCGTGGTCATCGCCGACGAGGTGCATGCACACCAACAGGTCGACGGCGGCGAGGGTTTCGGCCAGGGTCAGTCCGCTGAGGTGGGAGACGAGGAGGGGATCAGCCGCGGAGTGGGTCTCCGCGATGGCGATGGCCAGGGCGACCTTCCCGGCGTTCGGGTCGAGCCCGGCCAGCCGGGTCCCGATCAACTCCGCTACGGGGGCGGGCCGCAGGGCGGCGGCCGGCGTCGGCTCGGCGCCGGTCGCGGGCCGGTCGCGCAGGATCCGGGCGACCTCGGTGAGCAGGTAGGGATTGCCCGCACAGGCACGGTGGCACTCCGCGACGACGTCGGCGGCCGGTGCGCGGCGCGCCACGCGCCGGATCAGCGCGGCGGACTGGGACGGCGCCAGCCCCACCAGCGGTATGTGCCGTGCGCCGACGAAGAGTTCGTGCAGCTCTCCGGGACCGCCGCCCCGGCTCTCGCCGTCCCGTACGGAGGCGATCAGGACCAGGCGGGCGGGGGGCGGGGTGAGGAGGAGTCGGCGGAGGAAGTCCAGTGAGGCGGTGTCGGCCCGGTGGGCGTCGTCGAGGGTGAGGACGACGGGACCGTCGGGCGTCAGCGCGGTGAGGGCGGCCCGGACGTGGGCCAGTAAGGCGTCCGTCTCCGCCGGTGCCGGGTCCGGTGGGCTGGTGCGGCCGGCCGCCGCGGGTAAGGCGGCGTCGAGGGCGGTGCGGCGGGGATGCTCCGGTGGCAGTAACGTGGCGATTCTCGCGGCCAGTTGGCGGGCGAGGCCGAACGGCGGCTGGTGGTCGTGCAGGGTGCACAGCACGTCGATGGTGACGTGGCCCTGTGCGCGGGCGGAGGCCGAGAACGTGCGGAGCAGGGTGGTCCGCCCGATGCCCGGTTCGCCGGTGACCAGAGCGCGGACCGGGCCGCCGTGGGCGCCGTCCTCCAGGGCGGCGCCGAGTCGACGCAGCTCGGCCTGACGCCCCGTCATGGACGTCTTTGGTCCCTCGTCTGTGCGATGCATAAAGCTCCTCTGTCACAGCTCACCACTTTTACCCCAGTAGCACCATCTCTCTTCTCGGCGCAGCGGCGATCTGAACGAGTTGGCCATTGCCTTTCAAAAGAGGCAAACGGGCAACGCGGCCCCGTCCGGCGGTCCGCGGGCCGACCGAACGGGACGCCGAACCGGCGCGCACCCCGCTCCTCGATGGCCGGAGGACAGCGGTTTCACGCCAGCTTCTCCGGGCGTTCCGCCCCGACACCGCGGTCGTTCCGGCCCGTTCGCCGGCGATCGGGCCGGGCCGAATCGCACCGGTCGCGTCCCGTTGGTGGGCGTAGCCTGGGCCGGCCGAAGGATGATCCATACCCCTTGCGGGGGCAGAAGAGAGGTACCGGACGTGCCTGCTGTCGCGCCTGACGGACGCAAGTTGCTGCGCTTGGAGGCCCGGAACAGTCAGACCCCCATCGAGCGCAAGCCCGAGTGGATCAAGACCCGGGCGAAGATGGGGCCCGAGTACAACCACCTCCAGGGCCTGGTCAAGAGCGAGGGTCTGCACACGGTCTGCCAGGAAGCGGGCTGCCCCAACATCTTCGAGTGCTGGGAGGACCGTGAGGCGACCTTCCTCGTCGGCGGCGACCAGTGCACCCGCCGTTGCGACTTCTGCCTCATCGACACCGGCAAGCCGCAGGCGCTGGACCGCGACGAACCGCGCCGGGTCGGCGAGTCCGTCGTCACCATGGACCTGAACTACGCGACGATCACCGGCGTCGCCCGCGACGACCTGGCGGACGGCGGCGCCTGGCTCTACGCCGAGACCGTCCGCCGGATCCACGCGATGACGGCGACCCGCGAGGCCGGGCACACCAAGGTGGAACTGCTGGCCCCCGACTTCAACGGAGCGCCGGACGCGCTGGCTGAGGTCTTCTCCTCGCGCCCCGAGGTGTTCGCGCACAACGTCGAGACGGTTCCGCGGATCTTCAAGCGGATCCGCCCCGGCTTCCGCTACGAGCGGTCGCTGGAGGTCATCACCAAGTCCCGCGAGGCCGGCCTGGTCACCAAGTCCAACCTGATCCTGGGCATGGGCGAGACCCGCGAGGAGATCAGCCAGGCACTCCAGGACCTGCACGACGCGGGCTGCGAGCTGATCACGATCACCCAGTACCTGCGCCCCTCCGTGCGGCACCACCCCATCGAGCGCTGGGTCAAGCCCGCCGAGTTCGTGGAGCTCAAGGAGGAGGCCGACGAGATCGGCTACGCCGGCGTCATGTCCGGCCCGCTGGTCCGCTCCTCCTACCGCGCCGGCCGCCTCTACCAGCAGGCCGTCGAACGACGCGGCGCACCGCTCGCCGTGCCCAACTGAGCCGTGCCAGGCGCGCGTCGGGCCCGCATCACGCGGTGCCGCCGCCGTCAACCCCGATCCGGGCGGCGGTGGTGAAGGCGGCCTCCGGGGACGCCAGGTACGACACGGCGGCGGCGATCTCGGCCGGGGCCGCGAAGCGGTTCAGCGGGGACAGTCCCTTCTGGAGTTCTCCGGCCGGGCCGTCCTGCGGGTTCATATCGGTGTCCGTCGGCCCCGGCGCCACTTCGTTCACGGTGATCCCGCGCGGGCCGAGATCGCGGGCCAGGCCCTTCGTCAGACCGGTGATCGCCGCCTTGCTCGCCGCGTAGACCGCGAAGCCGGGGCCGGTGACCCGCTCGCCCAGACATGAACCGATGGTGATGATCCGCCCGCCGGACGGTAGGTGCCGGGCCGCCGCGCGGGCGGTGAGGATCGCACCGCGTATGTTCACGTCGAGCATCCGGTCGATGGTCTCCACCGGCATGTCGACGATGTTCGGCAGCGTCATGTCGCTGACCCCGGCGTTGTTCACCAGGATGTCCAAGCGGCCGAATTCCCGGACGGTTTGTTCCACCGCGGACGTGATCGCCTCGGCGTCCGCGGCATCGGCCCGGATCGCGAGGGTCCGCCGGCCGGTCTCCTTCGCCACGGAATCCGCGGTGAAGTGAGCGGCTTCGCGGTTCGACCGGTAGGTGAGGGCGATATCGGCGCCGTCCTCGGCGAGCCGCCTCGCGACAGCCGCGCCGATTCCTCGGCTCGCACCGGTGACGAGGGCGACCTTCCCGTTCAACTTCCCACTCACGGCACTGTCCTTGTCTCATTGCTTTTCGGAGCGTGCAGGAATATTCGGCAGGTCCGGGATCTCGGATGATCACTATAGGAGGCGCCGCGGGGCCCCGACAGAGCGAGCGGACCGAAGAGCGGAAGTCGGCGCAAAGGGAGGTCTTGCCGTTCGCCGACCGGGCTGCTGCCCCCTGAGAAAGGGACGACGTTCGGAGCGAGGGACGACGTTGTGACGCGGCAGTGGTCAGGGCGAGCGATCAGGTTCGGGGCGATCGGCGTGCTGCGGCCGAACTGTGCCCGCCTTCTGCGGGGCCGGCGTCGCCGCGCAGTACGGCGTCCCGCCACCGGGCGGTGACGGGACGCCGAATTCCTGCCAATTTTCCAACGGGATTATGTAAAAAGGGAGTTCAGTCGCCGTTTCGGCGGAGTGTGAGGGCGCTGCGGACCCCGGCCAGGGCGAGCAGGGTGACGACCCCGGCGAATGCGCCCGCGGCGGTCACCAGGGAGAACCAGGACAGCAGCACCGCCACGCCGATGACCGGCAGGGTGAGCCCCAGATAGGCGGCCACGAAGTAGCTGGAGGCGACCTCGCCGGTGCGGGCCGCGGGCACCCGGGCGGTGAGCGCCGTCAGGCCGGAGCGGAACGCCGCTCCCGCACCGCCGCCCCCGAGCGCGGCCCCCACCAGGAACAGCGTGAGGGAGCGGGCGGGCAGCGCGGCGATGATCAGCGCCAGGCCCACCGGGATCATCAGCATGCCCACCACGATGGCCCGCACCGCCTCCGCCCGGGCGGACACCACCTGCGCGAGGCCGGCCGCCGCGAAGGCGCAGCCGGCCACCAGCCCGGTCAGCAGCGGACTGTGCCGATGCAGCCCCTCGGCCAGGAACGTGCCGGTGAGGCCCGCCAGCAGACCGAGCACCGAGAAGCCCGCGAACACCGAGACCGCCACCGGGGCGAAGACCCTCCGCGCCTGCGGCGGCACCGCCAACCGCTGCACACGGAACCGCCCCTGGGCGGGTATGACCGTCTCGGGCAGCCGGAACAGCACCAGGCCCGACAGCAGCAGGGCCGCCACCACCACATAGGGCGTGAGCAGCGGGCGGGGCGCGAACTCGGCCAGCACACCGCCCAGCAGCGGCCCGCCGGCCAGGCCGAGCATGCTGGTCACCGTGGCCAACAGGGCGGCGGTGGCCGGCCGCGGGTGCAGCTCCCGGAGATAGGCGGTGGCGGCCCCGGTGGCCAGCCCGACCGAGATGCCGCTGAGCAGACGCCCGATCAGCAGCCCCGGCAGCGTCGGGAAGACCGCGAACACCGCACAGCTCACCGCCGCGATGAGCATGGCCGGCCCGATCACGGCCCGGCGGCCGATCCGGTCGGACACCCCGCCGAGCAGCAAGGCGGCCACCACGCCCACCGCGTACAGCGCGAACACGACGGTGACCAGCACCGGGGTGAGCCCTAAGCGGGCACTGTAGAGCCCGTACAGCGGGGTGGGCAGGGCACCCCCGAGCATGACGGTGAACAGCAGGAACACCACCGTGGCCACCATCGCCGGCCGGCCGCGCGCCGCCGGGGCCTGTTCGCCGGCCGCCACCGTGGGCGTACGCACATCCTGGTCGTGAGTCACCGGACTACCTCCAAAAGGTCGGACCGGCGAATCTTGCCAGAGCGGGTGTGCGGGGCGGTGCGGGGGCCGACGTGACGGGGTGCGGGCACGGTTCGGATCCGGGGCCGGTGCCGCTCAGCGGCCGACGGCGGGTTCAGACCGCGCGGAGCGGATCGGCCGCCACCTCGTCCAGCAGGGCCCGGAAGTCCCGCACCACCGCCGTGATCGTGCCCGCGTCGAAGAGGTCCGTGGGATAGACGACCCGCCCGGACAGCTCCGCGTCCCCGGCGCCGGTGCCGAGCGCCAGTTCCAGGTCGTGGCGCGCGGTCAGGCGCGGCACGGGATGGGCGGCGGTCGACAGGCCCCGGAAGACGGGGAGTTCGCCCCGGCCGCCGCGCAGCGCGGCCACGTCGGTGGTGGTGTTCTGGAGCTCGAAGGTGACCTGGACGAGCGGGCGTCGGCCGGCGGGCGCCGGCTCCGGGAGCGCGGCGACGACCTGGTCGTACGGCGCCTCCTGATGGGCGAAGGCGTCCAGCGTGCGGTGCCGGATCCCGGCGAGCAGGTCGGCGAAGGCGACCCCCGCGGGGGCGGTCGAGCGGATGGCGAGCGTGTTGACCAGGCACGTGATCAACTTTTCCCGTTCCGGTGTGGTGCGGCCGGTCACCAGCGTCCCCACGGTGATGTCGGTCTGCCCGGTCCACCGCCGCAGCAGCGCGTGGAACCCGGCGAGCAGCGTCATGAAGGGGGAGGCGCCACAAGTCCGCCCCACCTCGTCGAGCCGGGTCACCAGGGGGCCGGGCAGGGCGAACGGGTGCTCGTCGGCGTGTGCGGTGCGCACCGCGGGCCGCGGCCGGTCCGCGGGCACGGCGACCGGCTCGGCGCCCGCCAACTGGCCGACCCAGTAGGCCATTTGCTCGTCCAGGGCGCCACGGGAACGCAGTCGCTGTTCCTCGAAGCTCAGCTCGGTGTAGCCGAACGTCAACGGCGGGAGCATCCGGGCGCCGTCCAGCCCCCGGAGGGCCGCGGCGTACAGCACCTCCAACTCCCGGAAGAACACCGCGACCGACCAGTCGTCGAAGACCACGTGGTGACCGGTGCACACCAGCACATGATCGTCCGGGGCCAGGGTGAGCACCGCGGTCCGCAGCACCTCCGACGCCAGGTCGAAGGGGCGCCAGGCGATGTCCTCGATGAAGCGTTGCGCCGCGGCGTGCGGGTCCGACCGGTCGGTGAGGTCAACGACGTGGACGGGGACGTGCTCCGGCACGTGGGCCGTCCAGCGGAGTCTGCCGCGGGTGTCCAGGGCGAAGGTGCTGCGCAGGGACTCGTGCCGGGTGATCAGGGCGCGTACTGCCCGCACGAGGGCGTCGGAGTCGAGCGGGCCGTGCAGCCGCAGGGCCACCGGCACGTTGAGCTCGCCCGTCCCCGCCGTTACCTGTTCGGCCGCCCAGAGTCGCGCTTGTGCCGCGGTGGCCAGTGGCCGTATCGCTCCCGGGCCCGTCATCGTCCCTCCGTACCGTTGTCCAGCAACTGCGTGATGGTGTGCGCGATGCGGGCCACGTGGGGCGGGCGCAACATCGCGTAGTGATCGGCGGGGACCGGCCGGGCGAGGAGGTCGGCACCCGTGGCCCGCTGCCACCGCTGCGCGCGGTCCGTGCCGTCGGGGTCGTCGCTGTGGACGTACAGCAGCCGTCCTGGGTAGGCGGGCGGGCGGTAGCCGGCCTGTGCCGAGAGGTGCGCCCGGAAGACGTCGAAGGCGCGGGTGAACCGGTCCGCCTCCAGGTCGGGGAGGACCTGTGCGGCGCGCAGCTCGTCCAGGAGGGGGCGGAGCCGTAGGGGGCGGGCCGACTCGTCCTCCGCGGGGCGGGTCAGGCCCGCGGAGCGGTAGAGGTCCTCGGCGAAGTGGCGCAGGACGTCCGCCTCGTCGGCCACGGTCGGTGCGGGAGCGGGCGGGCAGGCGCTGTCCAGTACGCCGAGCAGTTCCACCTCCTGGCCGGCGTCGCGCAGCGCGGTGGCCATCTGGACGGCGACCAGGCCGCCGAAGGACCAGCCCAGGAGGCGGTACGGGCCTTCGGGCTGCGCCTGGAAGAGCTCGGCCAGGTACTCGTCGGCCAGTTCCGCCACCGTCTCCCGCGGGCGCTGCCCGGGCTCGAAGCCGCGGGCGGCGAAGCCGAAGACGGGCAGGCCGGGGTGGCCGTCGGCCAATGCCGCGGCCAGATCCCGGTAGCCGAAGACGGTGCCACCCACCGGGTGGACGAGGAACACCGGGCGCCGGCCGCCCCCGGGGCGCAGCGGGACCGGGGCGCCGCCCGTGGCCGGCGCCGCCGCGCCGGTGCGCAGCAGCGCGGCCTGTTCGGCGACGGTGGCGTGGCCGAGCAGGGCCGACAGCGGCAGCTCGGCGCCGAACGTGCGGCGGACCAGCGCCACCAGCCGCAGCGCGGACAGGGAATGCCCACCGAGGTCGAAGAAGTCGTCGTGGACGCTGTGCACCGGGGCACCCAGCACGTCCTCCCACACCGACGTCAGCCGCACCTCCCAGTCGTCCCGCGGCGGGGCCGGGGCGGTCGTGGGCGGTGGCTCCGCCGCGGCCAGGCGGGCGAGGGCGTTGCGGTCCACCTTGCCGTTCGGCGTGAGGGGCAGCCGGTCGATCCAGTGCCAGGCGGACGGGACCATGTGCGCGGGGAGCCGCTGTTTGAGGAAGGCCGCGCACCCGGCGGTGTCCGGTGCGTCGGCGCCGACCAGGTACGCGGTGAGCCGGTCCGCCGTCAGCAGGACCGCGCACCCGCGCACCGCCGGGTGCCGCACCAGCACCTCCTCGATCTCGCCCAGCTCCACCCGCATCCCGCGGATCTTCACCTGGTGGTCGACGCGGCCGACGTACTCCAGGACGCCGTCCGGCGTCCACCGGGCCAGGTCGCCGGTGCGGTAGAGCCGGACGCCGGTCCCGTCCCGGCGCGTCAGGCGCGGGAAGCGCTCCGCCGTCAGCTCGGGCTGCCCGTGGTAGCCGTCCGCGAGGCAGTCGCCCGCGAGGTACAGCTCGCCGGTCACGCCGACCGGCACCGGTTGGCGGTGCCGATCCAGGACGTGGGTCTCGGTGTTGGCGATCGGGCGGCCGATGGGCACCGCCTCCCGCCCGTCGTCCCGGCAGTGCCAGGAGGTGACGTCCACCGCCGCCTCGGTCGGGCCGTAGAGGTTGAACAGGTCGACGTCCAGGCGTGCCAGGCAGTGCCGTTGCAGCGCGCTGTCGAGCGCCTCCCCACTACAGAAGACCCGGCTCAACGGGGCGCAGCGGGCCAGGTCGCGGTCGTCGAGGGTGTCGAGGAACGCGCGCAGCATCGACGGGACGAAGTGGACCGTGCTCACCTCCTCCCGGGCGATCAGCTCCGCCAGATAGCGCGGCTCACGGTGGCCGCCCGGCCGGGCGAGGACCACCACGGCGCCGGTGATCAGCGGCCAGAAGAACTCCCACACCGAGACGTCGAAGGTGGCCGGGGTCTTCTGCACCACCCGTTCACCGGACCGCAGTTGGTACTCGGCCTGCATCCACAGCAGCCGGTTGCTGATCGCGCGGTGCGGTACCACGACGCCCTTGGGCCGCCCGGTCGAACCCGAGGTGAAGATCACGTACGCCGGGTCGGACGGGCCGGCGGCGTCGGACGGGCCGGTGGCCGGGCGGTCCGCCCACCGCCGCTCATGGCCGTCGACGCACTCCACGACGGCCCCGGTACCGGCCAGCCGGGCCGCGGCGGCCCCGGTGGTCAGCACGACGGTCGGCCGGGCGTCCTCGATCAGTTCGCGCACCCGCTCGTCCGGGTCCTCCGGCGACAGCGGGACGTAGCCGCCGCCCGCTTTCAGGACGGCCAGCAAGCCGATCACCAGCTCGGCGGACCGCTCCAGCAGCACCGCCACGAACCGGCCGCGGGTGACGCCGAGTTCCCGGAGCCGGTGCGCCAGGCGACCGGCGGCCTCGTCCAGCTCCCGGTAGGTGAGCGTGGCCCCCTCGAAGCGGACGGCCGGTGCCTGCGGGGTGCGGGCGGCCTGTCGCGCGACGAGGTGGTGCAGCACGTGGTCCTCGGGGAACTCCCGCCGGGTGTCGTTCCACTGCGCGAGCCACTTCTCCTCCGTCCCGGACAGGAGCGGGTGGTCGGCGTACCGGGCCGAGGGGTCCTCGCTCATGGCCCGGAGCGCGGTCCGGTAGTAGCCGTCGATCAGCTCGATCTGTGCGGCCTCGAAGCGGCCGGCGTCGTACCGCAGCGCCATCACCAGCCGGTCGGCGGCGTCGTCGAGCGAGAACTCCACCCCGAAGGGGAAGTTGGAGTGCGCGGCCCACTCCTCCGCGAGGACGTCCAGTCCGTCGCCCGCGCCGACCGACTGCGACACGTGGAAGTGCGTGTAGTTGAAGAACGTGTCGTACGCGGGGCCGGTGCCGGCGAGCGACATCAGGTCCGCCGCCGGGTAGCGCCGGTGGTCCTGGACGCGCAGATCCAGCTCCGCGGTCCGCCCGATCAGGTCCATCCAGGTCCCGTCGGCCAAACGGCAGCGCATCGGCACGGTGTTCAGGAACACCCCGAGCGTCTTGTCGCCGTCGCGTTCCTCGGCCCGCCCGTTGCAGACGACGCCGGTCAGGACGTCGTCACTGCCGCCCAGCAGCCCCAGCACCCGCAGGTGCGCGGTCAGCAGGACGATGCGCAGCGGCACCCCGAGGGCATCGGCGAGGTCGCGGAGGTCGTCGGAGAGCGCGGCGGGGAGCGGCGCCTCGGCGCACACCATCTCCCCGGTGGGCCGGGCGGACCGCCAGCGGGGGAGTGGTGCGGTTTCGGCGCCGGCGAGTTCGGCGGCCCAGAACTCCCGCTGTGCGGCGTCGTCCCGCGCCGCGCGTTCCAGCGCGACGAAGGTGCGGAACCGCGACGCGGGGGCCGCGTCCGGCCAGGAGTGGGCGGCGCCGCCCACCTCGCCGCGGTACCGGTCGAGCAGTTCCGCCGTCAGCGACCGCTCGCTCCAGCCGTCCAGGATCGCGTGGTGCTCCACCACGAACAGCTGGCAGGTGTCCGCCGAGCGCCGCTGCACGTGGAACCTGATGAGCGGCGCGACCCGCCAGTCGAAGGGGCGGCGCCGCTCCGCGGCGAACCGTTCCGCCACCGCCGCCCGCTGCTCCGCCTCCGCCAGGTGGCTCACGTCCTCGAAGGTCAGCGGCGGTTCGACCCGGTCGTGCACCAACTGCACCGGCTCGTCGAAGGTGTCCAGGTCGAAGGAGGACCGCAGCACCTCGTGCCGGGCCAGTACGGTCCCGATCACCGTGCGCCAGGCCGCCTCCGCGTACGGGGTGCGGAGGTGATAGCTCGTGACGTTGTGGTACAGCTGCTCGCCGCCGCCCCCGGTCAGTTCGCTGTGGTAGACCATCCCGGCCTGGAGGGAGGAGAGGGGATAGGCGTCGAGCACCCCGGCGGGGACCCGGGCCCGCTCGCGCGTGCTCAGGGCGCTGAAGGGCGCGTCCGCCCGGGCCGCCGCCGGCCGCGCCGACACGCTCACCAGCGGCGCGAGTGCGCGGATCGTCGGATGGCGGACGAGGTCGGGGATGGCGAAGTCCAGGCCCTCTTCCCGGGCCCTGGCCAGGATTTGGATGCTGCGGATGGAGTCGCCACCCGAGGCGAAGTAGTTCGCGTCGATGCCGACCCGCGGCAGTCCCAGCACCTTGGCCCAGATGCCCGCCAGTGCGCGTTCCACGTCGTCCCGCCCGTCGACGGCGGCGGCGTCGTCGACGGCGGTGTTCGCCGCCTCCGCCGGGGTGTGCGGTGGCCGGGGATCGGGCAGCCGGTCGCGGTCCACCTTGCCGTTGCCGGTGAGCGGGAAGCGGTCGAGGGCCACGAGGGCCGCGGGCACCATGTAGTCGGGGAGCCGCCGCGCCAACGCGTCGCGCAGCGGCGCCTCGTCGAGTTCCCCGTCCGCGGTCCGCACGTACCCGGCGAGGTACTCCGCGCCCTGCGGATCCGTCCTGAGGACGGCCACCGCCTCCTCGACCGCCGGCGACTCGGCCAGCGCCGCCGCGACCTCGCCCAGCTCGATCCGGAACCCGCGCAGCTTCACCTGGTCGTCGAGCCGTCCGCAGTACTCCAGGTCCCCGTCCGGGAGCAGCCGGACCAGGTCGCCGGTGCGGTAGACGCGGACGTCCGGATCGTCGCCGAAGGGATGCGCGAGGAAGCGTTCCGCGGTCAGTTCGGGCCGGTTCAGATAGCCGCGGGCCAACCCCGCGCCGCCGACGAACAGTTCGCCCGGCACGCCCGGCGGCACGGGCTGGCCGTACGCGTCCAGGACGTACAGCTGGAGGTCCGGCACGGGCCGGCCGATGGCGCTGCGCGGTCCCGCCACCGTGTCCGCCAGCGTGATCGGCCGGTAGGTCACGTGCACGGTGGTCTCGGTGATGCCGTACATGTTCACCAGCCGCGGCCGCTGCGCACCGTGTCGCAGCAGCCAGGGGCGCAACGCCCGCAGGTCAAGGGCCTCGCCGCCGAAGACGATCCAGCGCAGCGCGAGCCCGCCGGTCGCCCCGCCCGCGGGGGCTGCCTCCTCGGCCTTCATCAACTGGTGGAAGGCGGACGGCGTCTGGTTGAGCACCGTCGTGCCGGTGCTGCGCAGCAGGCGCAGGAAGTCCTCCGGGGACCGGCTGACGTCGTACGGCACCACCACGAGGGTGCCGCCGTGCAGCAGCGCCCCCCAGATCTCCCACACCGAGAAGTCGAAGGCGTACGAGTGGAACAGCGTCCACACGTCCCGGTCCGTGAAGCCGAACCACTGCTGGGTGGTGTCGAACAGCCGGAGGATGTTGCGGTGCGGGATCAGGGTGCCCTTCGGGCGTCCGGTGG
Organism: Streptomyces sp. NPDC058000; assembly: GCF_042886435.1. NCBI lineage: Bacteria > Bacillati > Actinomycetota > Actinomycetes > Kitasatosporales > Streptomycetaceae > Streptomyces > Streptomyces sp. NPDC058000. The sequence goes on along the minus strand of NZ_JBHVQS010000002.1, from coordinate 259,139 downwards.
AGCCCGAGGTGTAGATGACGTAGGCGAGGTCGTCGCCGGTCGCCGCCGGTTCCGGGGCGTGGTCGGGGCAGGCGGCGAGGGCGTCGGCGTCCGCGGTCAGGTCGACCACCGGCCCGTCGTACGCCAGCGGTGCGCCGGGCTCGCCGCCGTCGCGCACCAGCAGGGCGATCCCGGCGTCCTCGGCGATGTGGCGCAGCCGCTCCGGTGGTGAGGACGGGTCGAGGGGGACGTACGCCCCGCCGGCCTTGAGGATGCCCAGGAGCGCCACGATGAGGTGTTCGGTGCGGGCGGTGGACAGGCCGACGCGGGTTTCCGGGCGCACTCCCCGGGCGCGGAGGTGGTGCGCCAGCCGGTTGCTCCGACGGTCGAGGTCGCGGTAGGTCAGGGTCCGGCCGGCGCAGATCACGGCGGTGGCGTCGGGGCGCAGCCGGGCCTGTGCGGCGAACCGTTCGTGGCAGACCACCTCCGGAGTCGGCCTCGGGTTCGGGCGCGGCGGCGCGGCCAGCCGCCGGTGCTCCTCGGCGGTCAGCAGTGGCACTCGGGCCACGGAGACGTCCGGGTCATGACTGACGCCGGTGAGCAACTGCACGTAATGGCACGCCAGTTGGGCGGCCATCGCGTCGTCGTCGAGGACGCCCTCCGCCGCGTGCAGCACGGCCTCGTGACCCGAGTCGGTCGGCATCACGTCGAGGGCGAGGTCGCAGTGCCCGGCGAACGCGCCGGTGTCCGGTGTCGCGGTCTCGACGACCGTGCCCCCGGGCACCTCCCAGCGCCGCCCCGGGGTGTCGCGGGCGGTGAAGGCCACGTGGTGGGTGGCGGTGTGCGCGGGGGCGAGGTGCGGAGACGCGCTCTCCAGCGGCAACCGCCGGTGCGCCGACGCCCGTTCCGCGGTCCGGGCGACCCGGGACAGCAGGTCGCCGAAGGACGGGGCGTCGGTCAGGTCGCAGCGGAGCACGGAGGTGGCGCCCAGGGGGCCGACCGGGTCGGGGAACGGCAGGGGGGCGGGGTCCGGGCCGGTGTCGGGGACGGCGACCCGGACGTCGGTGGTGCCCCCGTATCGGCTGGTCAACACGGCGAAGACCGCCAACAGGCCGGTGGCCAGGGAGGTTCCGGCCGCTCGGCACTGCGCCTCCAGGGCGGTGACGGCCGGCGCGGGCAGCGGGAAACGGTGGCTGCGCCGGAGGGCTGCGGAGCCGGCGTCCCGCCCACCGGAGGGCCACCGCGGACGCGGCGCTTCGTCGGCGAGCTGTTCCCGCCAGAAGGCCGCCGCGGCGTGCCCCTCCGGAGTGTCGAGCCACGCCTCGTGCCGGGCCGTGAACTCCGCGTAGGAGGGCGCGGGTTCGCGCGGCTCGTACTCGCCCAGGAGCATGGCGCGGTAGCCGCGGACGAGCTCGTCGGCCAGCACCGCCATCGACCGGGCGTCCGCGACGGTCCGGTGGGCGGCGAGCAGCAGGGTGGGATCGGCGCCGGGCGCGCGGACCAGAACGGCCCGCAGCAGGGGGCCGGCGTGCAGATCGAACGGCCTGACGGCCTCCGCGGCGAGCAGTGCGCGCGCCGAGGGCGCGTCCGCGGCCTCGCGCAGCTGCCAGTCGAACCCGCTGGACGCCGCGATGACCTGCACCACGCCGTCGTCCCGCACGGCGAAGCGGGTCCGCAGGGCCTCGTGCCGGCGCACCAGGTCGGCGACGGCCGCCCGCAGCGTCGGGGCCGCGGTCGTCCCGGGCAGCGTGAGGCAGTGCGCGAGGCCGCCGGCGGCCGCGGTCGGTGTCGCCTGCTGCCGGTAAAGGTGGTGCTGTGCCGGAGAAGCGGGAATCACCCGGTCGCCGTCCGCGGCGGATACGGACCGGGTGGCGTCCCCGTTCTCACTCTTCATCTGCATACCTTTCCTCGATCTGCGGAACGCGAGACATTCATCGAAGAGGGGATCCGGATTTCCGCACCGCGTGCCATTCCGGAGCTTCAGCGTGTCCGCGCCGAGGGGGCAAGTCAACGAGATCACACCACTTGACGCCGGCCTCCACACCAAGCGCCGGACGGGCACTACCAAAGGGCATGCGCGGATATACCTTCGTGCCCCGGAAAAGAAACCAAGGTGCTGGTCATCCGCTGCCGGGCAGCGGATACCCTCGGCTCACTACCCGATGTTCCCGACTCTACGGAGCGGTATTCCGCCTGCCCCGGGAGGACCAGCGTGGGATTGCATTCCCCGAATGACAGTGATGCGTGCACCACTCCCGGAGAGGTGCACAGAATATGCGACGCGTATGTGGTCGACTACGCGAAACTCGATCCGATCATGGCCAGCTATCTCGGTGTCCCGGGAAATGAGCGGGAGTTGACGGATTTCTCGCCGGCCGGATACGAGGCGCGCGCCGACCTGAGCGCCCGGGCCCTCCGCCGGGTCGAGGCCGCCACTCCCGCCGACGAGGCCGAGACCGTCGCCCGGGCCGTCTTCCTCGAACGCCATCGGCTGCTCCAGGAGGAGCACGCCGCCGGACTCGACCTGGCGGCCCTGAACGTGACGTTCAGCCCCGTCCAGCACCTGCGGGAAGTGTTCGACCTGATGCCCGCCGACGCACCGGAGCACTGGGCGGCCGTGGCGGACCGGCTGGCGCAGGTGCCCGTCGCGCTGACCGGGCTGCGCGCCTCCTTGCTGACCGCGGTGGACCGCGGCACGGCGCCGGCCGTGCGGCAGGTGCGGCAGGTGGCCGAACAGTGCGCGCGCTGGGCGGGGTTGCGCGGCGAACCGTCGTACTTCACCACGGTGACTGCCCCCGCGGCGGCGCACGGGCTGTCCGGCCCGCTGCGCACCGCCCTGGAGACCGGGGCGCGGGACGCCGCCGAGGGGTACGCGGACTTCGCCGGCTTCCTCCGCGACCGGCTCGCGCCCCGGGCACCGGAGCGGGACGCCGTCGGCGCCGACACCTACCGGCTGAAATCCCGGTCCTGCACGGGCGCCCGGCTCGATCCGCACGAGACCTACGCCTGGGGGTGGGCGGAGTTCCTCCGCATCGAGGAGGAGCTGCGGCAGGTCGCCGGACGCATCCGCAGCGGGGCGACTCCGGCCGAGGCCGCCGCACTGCTCGACGACGACCCCCGCTACCAGGTGCACGGCCAGGACGGGCTGCGGGCGTGGATGCAGGAGCTGTCGGACCGGGCACTGCACCGGTTGCGCGGTACCGAGTTCGACATCCCCGACGAGCTGATGACGCTCAGCTGCCGGATCGCGCCGTCCGGTGGCGGCGTCGGCGCCTACTACAACGGCCCCAGCCAGGACTTCGGCCGGCCCGGCACCATGTGGTGGTCGGTCCCGCGCGACCGTGCGGTGTTCGCCACCTGGCGGGAGACCACCACCGTGTACCACGAGGGCGTGCCCGGCCACCACCTCCAGATCGGCACCGCCGTGCACCGCGCGGACCGCCTCAACTCCTACCAGCGGCTGTTGTGTTGGGTGCCGGGGCACGGCGAGGGCTGGGCCCTGTACGCCGAACGTCTGATGCGCGAACTGGGCCACCTCGACGACGAGGGCGATCTGCTGGGCATGCTCGGCGCGCAGTTGTTCCGGGCCGCCCGCGTCGTGGTGGACGTGGGCATGCACCTCCAGTTGCGGATTCCGGCCGGCTGCGGCTTCCACGGGGGCGCGCGCTGGACCCCTGCCCTGGGCCTGGAGTTCCTGCTGACGCGGACCCTCGCCGACCCCCACCAGGCCCGGGACGAGATCGACCGGTACCTCGGCTGGCCGGGGCAGGCCCCCGCGTACAAGATCGGCGAGCGGCTGTGGCTGGCCGCCCGGGACGAGGCGCGCGCCCGGCACGGTCACGCCTTCGACCTCAAGGCGTTCCACCGGCGGGCCCTGGAACTGGGCTCCATGGGCCTGGACACGCTGCGCGCACAACTCGCCGCAGCCTGACCGGTACCGGTACCGGTACCAGGACCAGGACCGATACCGGCCGCGGCCGGGGCGGGCGCGATGCACCACCACGCCCGCCCCGGCCCCCCGCTCGGCTCATTCCACCGCGGTGTCGTCGATGATCCGGCGCAGCGCCGCGCACCACTGCGTCCACAGCCGCTCCACGTCCCCGGCGGGCACGTGGTCCCGGTGCATGATGTCGACCAGGACACCGCCCTCGACGGGGATGACGTCGAAGAAGAGGTCGAACTTGGCCTCCGCCACCTCCGGCAACCGGAGCTCGCCGGTGACCGCGCCCAACTTCACCGTGGGGACGGCCGGGTTGAGATCGAAGACCACGGAGGTCACCTCCCGGCGCGTGCGCCAGGCGTCCGGCACGGTGCCCTCCTGCTCCAACGCGTCCAACACGGTGTGCAGCGGGACGTCGGCGTGCCCGAGGTCCTGGGTCAGCAGGTGGCTCGTCCGGTCGTGGTGGGCCCGCACGTCGGCGGCCCCCGCCGTGCTGCGCACCGGCACGTAGCTGACGTAGTGCCCGACCCAGTCCCGCTCCCGCTCGCCGGGCCGCTGATCGACGGGGACCGACACCACCAGGTCGTCCCGGCCGCAGGTGGCGTGCAGCGCCGCCGTGAAGGCGCTGAACGCCACCATGAACGGGGTGCAGCGCAGCGCGGGGCAGCGCGCGGTCACGGCGTCCCACACCTCCTGCTCCAGCTGGAACGTCCGGCGGGTCGGACGGCCGGGCCGGGCGCCGTCCGCGGCCGGGCCGGCGCCCCACAAGGGAGCGGGGGAGTCGGCGAGCCGCCGGCGCCAGTAGCTCACCAGGTCCGTCGACACCGGGCCGGCCGGCAGCGCCACCGGCTGCCGGACGGCGACCTCCGCCGCCGGGTCCACCCCCTCCATCGCCTGCGCGTAGGCGGCGACCAGATCCGTGAGGACCGTGCTCACGGACATCCCGTCGAAGACGAGGTGGTGGGCGGCGATCACCAGGTCGCTGCGGTCCTCGGCGCGCCGCAGCAGCAGGCAGCGGAACAGCGGCCCGGCCTCGAAGACGAACGGCGCGTTCACGAAGGCGTCGACGGCTGCCTTCGCCGCGGCGTCGTCGGCCGCTTCGGCGCACCGCAGCACCTCGTCCGCGGTCTCGACGACGCTCAACTGCGCGCCGTCGGGCGAGCACACGGCGCGCAGGGCCGGATGCCGCTGCCGCACGGCGGCCAGGGCCGTGCCCAGGGCCGCGTCGTCCACCGGGCCGTGCAGTTCGAGCACCACCGCCTCGTTGTAGGCGACCGAGTCCGGTTCCGCGCGCCGGCACAGCGCCCACAGTTCCCGCTGCTGGGCGGACATCGGCCACTGGGCGCGCGGCGGTGCGGGGACCGCGGGCGTCGCCGTCCGGCCGGGCCGGTCCGCGCCGCCCAGGGTGAGGAATTCGGCCTCGTGCAGCGCGTCGAGGTTCCGGTCCACCGCGGCCAGGAACCGCTCGGCGTCGCCGTCGGTGTGTTCGGTGGAGAGGAAGAACGTCCGGCCCTCCCAGACGTACAGACCGTCCGCGAGCAGGCTGTGGTACAGCATTTCCAGGGGGAGCGGCTGGTACAGATTGGAGAGCCCGCCGTACTGGAAGCGCCACAGTGAGCCGAACGTGGCCACGGAGTAGGGGAGTTCGCGCTGCCGGAAGAGGTCGGACAGCGCGCTGGTGAGTCCGGCGGCCCGGTCGTTGACCTCCTGGTAGAGGCGCTCCCCGTGCTCTTCGAGGTGGGTCAGCACGGCCCCGGCCGCGGCGATCGACAGCGGATGCTTCTGGAACGTCCCGCCGAACAGCGTGGTCTCCGCGTACGGTGCGCTGTCGTCACCGTAGGACCAGTCCCCGCCGTCGAGACCGTCCAGCAGCGCCTTCTTCCCGGCGATGGCCGAGATGCCCAGCCCACCGCCCAGGATCTTGCCGTACGTGGCCAGGTCGGGGGTGATGCCGAAGAGGCCCTGCGCACCGCGGATCCCGACCCGGAAGCCGGTGATCATCTCGTCGAAGATCAGAACGGTGCCGGTGGTCGCGGTCAGCTCCCGCAATTGGCGCAGGAACGCCACGGGTTGGGTCACCGGGTTGCGCGCCTGGACCGGCTCGACCAGGACCGCGGCGATCTCGTGGACGTGCGCCCGGAGGTAGTCCAGGGAGGCCGGATCGTCGTACGGCAGCACCACCACGTCGGCCAGCGCACCGCCAGACAGGCCGGGGGAGATCGGGTCGACGCCACCGAACTCCCCGGTGCCCCGCCCGAGCATCCCCTCGGTGATGCCGTGGTACGACTTCTCGAAATAGACCACCTTGGGCCGGCCGGTGGCCAGCCGGGCCAGCCGGACCGCGCCCATCACCGCTTCCGAACCGGTGTTGGTGAACGTCACCCGGTCGTGCCCGGTCACCCGGCAGAACTGCTCGGCGACCCGGTAGGTCAGCTCCTGCTGCGGGCCCAGCGACACCGAGCGGCCCAGCTGCCGGGCGACGGCCTCCTCGACGTACGGCGGGTTGTGGCCGAGGAAGTGCACGCCGAAGCCCAGGCAGTAGTCGGTGTACTCGGCGCCGTCCACGTCCCAGAAGCGGGCGCCGCGGGCCCGCCGCACGGCGATGGGGAAGTTGAGTTCCTTCAGCTCCGGGCGGAAGTTGGCCCAGGTGCGGCTCTCCACCAGGTGCTTGCGGTAGCGGCCGGCGAGCTGCTTCGACCGCGGACTGCGCCCCTCCATCCGCCGGACGATGCCGTCCACGTACTCCTGCTGGCGCCCGGTCAGCCCGCTACCGGCCGCCGCCGCGCCGGGGCGGGCGCCCGCGCGCACGGGTGCCGGCGGCGCCGCCGGGGCGGGGCGCGTGGTCACCGCCGGGGGGCCGGTCTGCGCCGCGGGGAGGGCTGTGGCCGACGGCGTCGGCACCCCCTCCGCCGACTGCCCGAGCAGCGACAACTGCTGCTGCATCAAGGCGAGTTGATCCCGCACCACCTGCTCGACGAGGGGTGTGGTGGGCGCCGTGGCGGGCCGGGGCGCCGCCGGGACGAGGGGCTGCGCGGCCGCCACCGGTGGTACGGGATCCGCCGGGCTCGGGGCCGCGGACTCCTTCGCCAGGGCCGCGGCGAGATCGCCGACCGTCGCGTACGTCTCGAACAGGTCGTGCGCCTTGAACCCGGTGCCGTGCCGTTCGTTGACGGCGGTCACCAGGCGCAGCAACAGAATGCTGTCGGCGCCCAGCTCCAGGAACCGGGCCCCCTGCGCGATGTCCTCCCGCGGATGGCCGAGCACCTGGGAGAGTGCGCCACGGACCTCGTCGACCGCCCAGTCGTGCTGCTCTGTCAAGGGATTCCTCCTGTTGACGCGCGGGGGCGTCGGCTCGTGGTCCGTCGGGGCGGCGCGCTCCTCGTCGGCGCCGGGCCGGTCCGGCAGCGCCCAGTGGCGTGGCCGCTGCCAGGGGTACGCGGGCGTGCCCGGCAGATAGCGGCCCCCGGCGCAGACCGCCTGCCAGTCGATGTGGGCGCCGCGCCCGTACAGTTCGGCGAGTACGGCGCGGGGGCCCGCGGCACCGTCGCCGCGGGGCCGCGCACCGTGCAGCACCTGCGCCGCCGTACCGGCCTCGGCGGCGGTGGCGCGCACCGCGCCCTCCAGGGTCGGACGCGCCCCGATTTCGAGGAAGTTGCCGAAGCCCCAGGTCACCGCCGACCGCACGGCCTGCCGGAAGCGCACCCGCCCGGCGACGCCGTCCGCCCAGTGCCCCGGGTCCCGCCGCGCGGCGTCGAACAGCGCACCGGTGACGGACGAGAAGAACGGCACCGCGCTCGGGCCGGTGGGCCGGCCCGCGCCGGTACCGCGCAGTGCGGCGGCCGCCGGCGCCATGGCGGGGCTGTGGAACGCGAAACCGCCGGGCAGCGGCCGGTGGGAGAACCCGCGGCGCGCCACCTCGTCCGTGAACTCCCGCACCGCGGCCGCCGGCCCGGAGACCACCACGCTGCGGGGCCCGTTCTCCACCGCGACCACCAGCGCGTCCCCGTACCCCGCCAGCAGCGGGGCGACGTCCTCCACCGGCGCCGACACCGACACCATGAGCCCCGCGCCCGACGCGGTCTGCATGGCCGCGCCGCGTGCGAGGACCAGGGCGGTCGCGGCATCGAAGTCCAGCAGCCCGCTGACGTGGGCCGCCGCCGCCTCGCCCGCGCTGTGCCCGAGCACCGCGGCGGGCGCCAGCCCGAACGACTCCCACAGCCGGGCCAGTCCGGTCTGGAGGGTGAACAGCAGGGCCTGTTCGACGTCGGTGCGCCCGGCGGACGGCTCGGCCGCCCCGGCTTCCCGGCCCAGCTCGTCGAGGACGGATACGCCCAGTTCCGCGTCGAAGGCCCGGGCGCAGCGCCGGGCGTGCGCGGCGAACACCGGCTCGGCCAACAGCTCCGCGCCGCTCCCGGCCAGCTGCTGCCCCTGCCCCGAGAAGACGAAGACGGTGTCCCGCCACGGCGCGCCGCCCGTCGTGGGCGAGGCGTCCGGGCCCGGGGCGTCCTGACGGAAGGCGGCCACCTGCCGCCGTAGCTCCGCCCGGTCCCGGCCGGTGAACGCGGCCCGGACCGGGTGGTGCCCGCGGCACACGGCGGCGCTGTGACACAGGTCGCCCAGCGGCTGATCGCCGTCCGGCAGGGCGTCCAGGGCCGTCAGGTAGCGGGCGGCGAGTTCCGCCAGCGGTTCCCGGGCGGCGGCGGAGAGCGGCAGCACGTGCAGCGCGGGCGGTCGGTACGGCTCCCGGGCGGGTTCCGGGGCGGGCTGCTCGACGATGACGTGCGCGTTGGTGCCGCCGAACCCGAAGGAGCTCACCGCGCCGACCCGGGGCCCTGGAGCCCGCCACTCCTCCGTCCGCCGCGCGATGGCCAGGCGGGTGCCGTCCAGCGGCAGCCGCGGGTTCAGGGCGGAGGTGTGCAGCGTCGGCGGCACCTGCCCGGCACCCAGGCACAGCAGGAGCCGGATCAGCCCGGCCATGCCCGCCGCGGCCTCGGTGTGGCCGAGGTTGGACTTGACGGACGTCACCAGGCACGGGTCGGTCGGCTCGCCGGCCCGCCCGTACGTGGCGGCCAGCGCACCGATCTCGATGGGGTCGCCCAGCGGTGTGCCGGAACCGTGCGCCTCCACCAGGCCGATCCGTGCGGGGTCGGTACCGGCATCGGCCAACGCCGCGCGGATGACCGCTTCCTGGGCGGGGCCGTTGGGTGCCGTCAGGCCGTTGCTGCTGCCGTCCTGGTTGACCGCGGAGCCCCGGATCACCCCGAGCACCCGATCGCCGTCGGCGCGCGCCCGGGCCAGTGTCTTGAGCACCACCACCCCGCAGCCGTCGCTGCGGACGAACCCGTCGGCCCCGGCCCCGAAGGAGCGGCACCGGCCGGTCGGCGACATCATGCCCGCCTTGGACACCGACACCCACTGGTCGGGCGCGAGCACCACATTGACACCGCCCGCGAGGGCGAGTCCGCACTCCCCGGCCCGCAGGCTGCGCACGGCGAGGTGCACGGCGACCAGGGAGGAGGAGCAGGCGGTGTCCACCGCCATGCTCGGTCCGGTCATGTCGAAGACGTAGGACAGGCGGTTCGCGGCGATCGAGCTGGCCTGCGCGGTGCTGAAGTGCGCGTCCACGGCCGCCAGGTCCCGGCCCAGCAGCCGGCCGTAGTCACTGCCGCTGATGCCCACGAAGACGCCGCCGCCGGCCAGCAGCGGAGAGCGCCGCGGCACGCCGGCGTCCTCCAACGCCTCGTGTGCCGTCTCCAACAGCAACCGCTGCTGCGGGTCCATCTGCCGGGCCTCGTGCGGTGAGATGCCGAAGAAGCCGGCGTCGAAACGGTCCACGTCCTCGATGCAGCCGGCCCACTTGGTGCTGATCGCACCCGGCTGCTCCGGATCCGGCGCGTACCGGTCGGCGGCCTGCCAGCGGGACCGCGGGATCTCGGCGACGGCGTCCGCCCCCGCCAGCGAGAGCCGCCACAGGTCCTCGGGGCTGCGCACCCCGCCGGGGAAGCGGCAGGCCATCCCGACGACCGCGATGTCGTGCCCGGCCGGGTCGGCGACGGTACCGCCGGCGGTGTCGGGCGCGCTCCTCACTCCGCCCCTCCCAACGCACCCAGTGCGGCGGCGAGTTGGTCGACGGTTGCGTGGTTGAGCACCTGCATCACCGGCACCGGCCGCCCCACCACGGGCTCCAGGGCGGCGGCGAGTTGCTCCGCGCCGATCGAGTTGAGGCCGTAGTGGGAGAAGGACCGGTCGTCGACGATCTCCGCCGGGGCAACGCCGACGATGCGGGAGAGCAGGGTGCGCACCAGCGGCTTGAGGAGGGTGCCGGGCAGCGCGGGCGCGGCGGCGGGTGTGCCGCCGGGGGCCGGGCGGCCCGGGGCGGAACTCAGGGTGGCCAGGGTCGACCGGTCGAACTCCCCGCTCTCCAGGCGGCGTCGGCACTCGCGACGCTGGATCTTGCCGCTGGTGGTCTTCGCCAGCGCGCCCCGGCGCACGATCACCACCTCGGCCGCGGTGATCTGGCAGTCCTCCCAGATGGCGTCCCTGACCTGCTGCGCCAGGGCCTCGGCGCCGATCTCCTTCGCCACCCCGCCGGCCACCTCGACGACGACGGCGAGTCGTTCCTCGCCGTCGCGTTCGAGGGGAAAAGCGGCCGATGCGCCACTGGCGAGGGAGGGGTGGCAGCTCTCGGCCACGTACTCGATGTCCTGCGGGTAGTGGTTGTGCCCCTGGAGGATGATCACGTCCTTCAGGCGTCCGGCGACGAACAGTTCCCCGTCGTACCGGAAACCCAGGTCACCGGTCCGCAGGAAGGCGCCCTCCGCCTCCTGCCCGGCGATCTTGGCCCCGAAGGTCTCCTCGGTGACGTCCGGAAGGTTCCAGTACCCCCCGGTGATGCAGGGGCCCTGCACCCAGATCTCCCCGATCTCGCCGTCGTCGCGGGGCAGCGCCCGCACGGGGTCGACGATCCGCACCCGGGTGCCCGGTTGGGTGACGCCGCAGCTGACGACGGGCGTGGCGTCGGCGCTCTCCGGGGCCATCGGAACGATCCGGTCGCTGGCGAGGGAGCTCGCCGAGACCCACAGGGTCCGCGGTTCCTCCCCGAGGCGCTTGGCCGTCACGATGAGCGTGGTCTCGGCCATGCCGTAGACGGGAGTGGCCACCCGGGGGTCGAACCCCGCGGACTTGAAGGTCTCGGCGAACGTCCGCAGTGTGGCGTCCCGCACCGTTTCGGCGCCGTTGACGGCCACCCGCCAGCTCGACAGGTCGAGTTGGTCCACGTCGTCCGCCGCACTGCGCACGCAGAGGTCGTAACTGAAGTTGGGGCCGCCGCAGTGGGTGCCGCGGAACCGGGAGAGGGCTTCGAGGAGCCGCCGGGGGCGGCGGATGAAGGACTCCGGCGCCATGAGGTAGGCGGGCGTGCCGAGCCACAGCGGGTTGACGACGCTGAACACCAGGCCGAGGTCGTGGAAGAAGGGCGCCCACGAGACGAGGACGCCGTCGCTCCCGATGGCCAGGGCGTCGTTCATCTCGGACGACTGCCGGGCGAAGTTGTCGTGCGAGACCATGACGCCCTTGGGCTGCCCCGTGGAGCCGGAGGTGAACTGGAGCAGCGCCAGGTCGCTCCCCGAGACCTCGATCGGAGTCCAGTCGTCGGCCGCCGACCCGTCGGCGGCGTCGGTCTCGATCCACTGGAGGTCACGCAGTTCCGCCGCGTCCGGGAAGCGCTCCAGCAGCTCCTGGTGGCCGGTGCGGGTGGTGAGCACCGTGGTCGTCCCGGCGGCCCGGGCCACCGGCAGCAGCCGCCGCAGGTCGTGGTTGCTGCGCGGGAACTTGACCGGGCCGCCCGCGACACCGGCGTACAGGCAGCCGGCGAAGGCGCGGACGAACTCCAGGTCGTGGGGATGGGCCAGCAGCACGTTGGTGCCGGCGAGCCCCGCGTTCCGGAGCTGGACGGCGCGGGCTCGCGCCGCCCGGTCCAGTGCGCCGCAGGTGAGGCTCTCCGCCGCCTCCTCACCGTTGCGCAGGAACGTGTAGAGAACGTCGTCCGGGTTCCGCTCGGCACGACGCCGCAGGGCCTCCACCAGATTCCCGGGAGATGTATCGGGATGGCTCGCCGCATTCATTCCAGTGTCTTCCCCTCGCCGGTCACACCAGGAGGCGCCTGGCCGGAGTTCCGTGCACTCCTTACCAACGGGTTCTCCCAGAAGTTCACGATGTACCGCGAGGATCTTTGACGCGGTTCCCGGCCAGCGTCAATGTCGGACCTCCCTATTCATGGCCGACCCGGCACCTCCGCATATCCGGGCATCTTCGTTGGTACTTCGCCGCCCGCCCGGAAGTAGCCGAACAACTCCGGAAAATAACACGCCACTTGACCCGCTTTCCGGCCCGCCCATAACCTGCCCGAAGTTGACCGCTCGCCGGTCGATGCACTCTTCGACGCATCTGATACGGGCCATTGCCCAGGTGCGTGCATATCCCCGATGCCACCAGAACGGAGCGTGCGGCGTGGGCATCTCCACACACCAGCAGATGGACTTCACGAACCGAATCCGCAAAGGCGACGACCGCCCCGCCATCATTTCCGACGGCGAAATCCTGTCGTACGGCCAACTGCGCGACCGCATCGACCATTACGCCGATGTCCTCGCCTTCACCGGCGCCGAGGCGGGCACGACGGTGGCGCTCAGCCTGGAACGCGGACCGGACGCGGTGGCGGCGATGCTGGCGACGGTGGAGACCGGTGCCGCCTTCGTCTGGCTGGACGGCGCCCAGCCGGCCGCCCGGAACCGCACCGTGCTGGCCGATTCCGGGGCCGGATGCCTGGTGACCGACGCCGGCGGCCGCGGGGACGGTATGGTCCGCGACCTCGCCGGACCGGACCTCGCCGTGGTGCAGATCGACGGGACCGCGACCGCCGCCGTCGAGCGCCTGGGCCGACGCCGCCAGTCCGGGGCCGTCCCCGAGGACACCGCCGTGATCGTCTACACGTCGGGCTCGACCGGCACGCCGAAAGGCATCGTCCAGCGACGCGCCAATATCGATGAGTTCACCCGCTGGTTCACGGCGGAAGTCGGCATGACCGAACGGTCGAAGGTGCTCCAATGGGCACAGTTCGTCTACGACGCCTCCTATGTGGAGATCTTCTCCGCCATCGGTACCGGCGCGACGCTGGTGATGCCGCCGCCGTCCGTCAAGGCCGATGTGCACCTCGTACTCGACTGGATACGACGCCATGACGTGACCCATATTCAGACCGCACCGAGCCTGTATCGCGCGCTTTTCGACGCGGTGACGGCCACGGACGGGCACGCCACCCTGGACGCCTTGCGCGGTATCACCATCGCCGGCGAAGCCCTGTCGCCGGCGCTCGCGCAGGAGGCACGGCGGGTCTTCCCACGGGCCGACCTCTTCAACATGTACGGACCGGCCGAATGCATTCTGGCGACCTACCACCGCATCACGGAAAGCCCCGACGATTCCCGAACGGTGCCCATAGGAATTCCGCTGCCCGGCCGTGAAGTGCTGCTGTGCCACGAGGACGGCACCCTCGTACCGGACGGCGACATCGGAGAAATACGCGTCCGCAGCCGTTTCTTGGTGCACGGATATCTCCATCGCCCCGCCGAGACCGAGCGCGCCTTCCTCCCGGATCCGCACGACGCACCGGGCTACCGCGTCTACCGCACCGGCGACCTCGCCGCCCGACGGCCCGACGGCACCCTCGTCTTCGAAGGCCGGATCGACGACCAGGTGAAGATCCGCGGTGTCCGGGTGGAGCTAGGCGAGATCGAGGTGGCCGTGGCGGAGCTCCCCGGCGTCCTGCACGCCGCGGTCATCCCGGTGACCGGCGACACCGGCGACCGGCAGCTGCACGCCTACGTCCAGCCGAGGGAACAAGGCACGCTTTCCCCCGCGGAGTTGAGGTCCGCACTGGCGGCCCGCCTCCCGCACACCATGGTGCCCGCCCGGTTCGTGCTGATCGACGCGATGCCACTGACGGTCTCCGGCAAGGTGGACAAGCGCACCCTGAAGGCCACCGCCCAGGACGCGACCACCACGGACCGGGCGTCGGACGCCCGGTCCGCCGAACTCTCCGCCACACAGCGGAAGGTGGCCGACATCTGGTCCCACGTCCTGGGCGTCGCCGCGGACGGTCAGGAGGGGGACTTCTTCGCCCTGGGCGGTGACTCCCTGAAGGTGCCGAGGGTACGGAGGGCGGTGGCCGAGGTCTTCGGACTCGACGTACCGCTGGCGGTCTTCTACGAGTACCCCGGCATCGAGCAGCTCGCCCAGCACCTGGACGCACTGCTGACGGCCGACCGCCCAGGGGCCGTCACGGGTTCCGCGGGCGCTCCGCGTCCGTGAACGAACGCAGCGGGACGAGGCCGAGCCGGCAGGCGGTCAAAGCCACTTCCACGCGGTTGCGCACCTTGAGCTTGGCCATGATCACCGAGACGTACGACTTGACGGTGTTCTCGGCGACGCCGAGGCGCCGGGAGATCTCCCGGTTCGACAGTCCGCCGCCGATGCCGCGGACCACGTGCAGCTCCCGTTCGTTGAGTTCGGCCAACTCCGCGGACAGGCCGGCCGAGCCGTCGTTCGGCAGGAGGGTGAAACCGGAGAAGAGGCGGCGGATCACCGAGCCCGCGAGGAAGGTGTCCCCTTCGGCGACCGAGCGGATGGCCGTCGAGAGGATCCAGTCCGGGGAGTCCTTGAGCACGTATCCGGTGACGCCGCCCCGCATGGCGCTCAACAGGAGGTCGTCGGTGTGCCGTTCCACCATGACCATCATGCGGGTGGGCCATCGCCGCGGTCCGGCCCGGTGCACGACGCTGCTCACTTCGTGCCACCCCTTGGGCGGGAGCGACGCATCCATCAGGAGCACATCGGGCCGCTCCCTCGCCACCAGGTCCAACGCCCCCGAAGAGTCTTCGGCCACGCCGACCACCTGGATCTCCTTGCCCCGTTCCAACAGCGCGCCGATTCCGACGCGGGCGAACTCCTGATGGTCGGCGATGGCCACCCTGACGGGTTTCTCCCGGCGGATCTCCGGACGGACGTGGGATTCGGCAAGTACCACAGCGAACCTTTCTCGTGCCCGCGACTGCGAGGGGGAGGTGGGCAGGGCCAGTCCGTGAGCGCGACCGGGACCGGCAGCCCACCGTCGTCAACGCACTGCACGGTGCGTGGCGCGGCACGGGTGGGGGAGAGGGGACGGGGCGCCGGACGACGTGCTGGGGAGGGGGCACGGCGTCGCGTTCCGATGCGTCGGGGACGCGGCGGACATCGGGCACGCGTGAGACATCAGACCGTCCTTGCCGTGTGATCCGGTGTGGCACGAGCTCCGGCCCCTCAACTTTCATGCGGCGCTGTGATGTTGTCCAAGACCTGTTGGTCATCGGTCGCATAATCTCCGGGCATAGGCCCCATACGCGGTTCTGTCCCCCCGCGGCGGGCGCGACGCGGGGCGGCGGCTACGAGTGGCTGCCCGCGGGTCAGAGGCGGACGACGACGAGGGCGACGTCGTCCCGGGCGCCGCCCGCCACGCCGAGCCGGGCGAGCAGGGCGTCGGCCAGCCGCTGGGGGCTGAGGTGGCTCATGGTGGACAGCGCGTCGGTGAGCTGGCCCAGACCGGCGTCGATGTCCTCGCCCCGCCGCTCGATGAGGCCGTCGGTGTACAGCACGAGGGTGTCACCGGTGCGGTAGGAAGTGCCGGCCTGCGGGCGGGGCACGTGCTCGGGCCGGGCCCCCAACGGCGGGTCGGTGGCCTGGTCCAGCAGCTGGTGGGTGCCCTGGGCGCCGAGCAGCACGGGAGGCGGATGGCCGGCGCTGGAGTAGACGATCAGCTTCGAGCGGGTGTCGATCAAGACGCTGACCGCGGTCGTCGCCAGGGCACCGTCCACCGAGCGGGCGTACAGGCCCAGTACCTCCAGCGCCTGTGCGGGCCCGGACACCGCCCGACTGGCCGCGGACAGCGCACTGCGCAGCATGCCCATGACGGTGGCGGCCTCCAGGCCGTGACCGACCACGTCGCCGACGGCGACCGAGAAGCGACCGTCGGCCAGGTCGACGGTGTCGTACCAGTCGCCGCACACGTTCAGCGAGCCGACCGCCGGCAGGTAACGCACCGCGACGTCCCCGTGCCGGGCCAGGTCGGGGGAGTGCAGCATCGCCTCCTGCAAGGTGACGGCGACCTGGCGCTCCCGGGCGTGCGCGGCCCGCAGCTCGTCGTTGAGCCGTTGCAGTTCACGGGCCCGGACGTACAGCTCGGCCTCCATGCTCTGCGCCCGCTCGGCCAAGGGGCGGGGGCCGTGGAGCCGGCGGGTACGCACGAAATCGGTGACGTCCTCCACCCGGTGGATGATGTAGGCCACCTGCCCGTCCGGTCCGTGCACCGGCGTGTTGACCGGTGACCACCAGCGTTCCTCGAAGCCCCCGGGCCGGTTGAGCACCGGGATGTCGTACCGCTGCACCGGCATGGTGTCCGTCCGGCCGGTGGCCAGCACCCGTTCCAGGGAGGCGCGCAGGTTGCGCACCCCGTCGGCCAAGCTGTCCGTGGGGTTGTCCGGGAACGCGGTGAACAGGTGCTGCCCCACCAGTTCCTCGCAGGAACGGCCGGTGGCCCGGCAGTACGCGTCATTGACGTCGACGACCACCAGGTCCGTACCCAGCACCAGGTACGGGCTCGGCGTGGCGACGAACAGCGCCCGGTAGTCGATGTCCGACCTCACGTACGCGCCTCCAGAGCGGGACGCCCCTCCTCAGCCACCACGCTACGCACCACCGGCCCGCCCCGCCCACCGGCTCGGCTCCGGAGCCGCCCGGCTCAGCCGATGTCCAGGACGGCCTTGCCGTGCAGCCGCCGGCCGAGCAGGGCGTCGAGGGCGCCGGCGGCGTCGTCCCAGGTGCCGCGCCAGGCGAGGTGCGGGGTGAGCTCGCCGGCCGCGACCCGGTCGGCGAGCCATGTCAGGTCGCGGGCGAGTCCGGTGCAGCCGAGCAGGAAGAACGTGGTGAGGGAACGGTCGTGCCGCCCCTGGTCGCCGAAGAGCGCCCCGTAGGGGAAGGACTCGTCCGCATGGGCGGAGTGCCCGACCGCGACCAACGTGCCGCCTTCGGCCAACCGCTCGTAGGCGTCGACGAGTTGCGGTCCCCCCACGAGGTCGACGACGCCGTCCACGGCGGCCGCGAGCTGCCGGGGGTCGGCCACCACCTCGTGCGCGCCGAGGTCGCGCAGGCCCGCACCGTGCCGTTCCGGGGAGCCGGTGGAGGCGGTGACGTGCGCTCCGCCGCGTCGGGCGAGCTGGACCGCGTAGCGGCCGGTGCCGCCGGTGGCGCCGGTGATCAGGACGCGTCGTCCCAGGAGGGGGCCGAGGCGGTGCAGGGCGCGCAGTGCGGTGGTGCCGGCCACCGGGATGGTGCTGAGCGCTCCGGGGTCGGCGCCGTCGGGTACCACTCCCATCAAGTCGGTGTCCACGGCGCGGAGTTCGGCCCAGCCCCCACCCGGTCCGAGGGTCACCACGGGCGTGCCGGCGGCCGGGCCGGAACCGTCGGCCGCCGCGCGCTCGACCACCCCGGCCGCGTCCCATCCCAGGACGGTGCCGTTGGCGGCCTGCTGGAGGCCGGTGCTCACCTCGCCGTAGTTGAGGGAGGTCGCCGCCACCCGTACCAGGGCCTGGTGCGGCGCGGGTTCGGGCTCGGGGGCCCGGCCGAGCCGGAGGCCGGTGGAGGTGGAGCGGTCGACGAGCAGAGCACGCATGGCGCGGTGCACCCTTCGCGAGACGACGGGAACCAGTGATCCCCAGTTATGCCACTGAGTGGCATAAGCTCGCAAGTGGCATTCACCCCTCGGGTACGCTGTCCGGCATGGGCACCCCACCTCCACCGCTCGACGCCGCAGACCGCCTGCCGCTGCGCGAACGCAAGAAGCTGCGGACCCGGGAAGCCCTGGTCAACACCGCCCTGGAACTCTTCACCGAGCGCGGCTTCCACCGCGTGACGCTCGACGAGCTCTGCGATGCGGTGGACACCTCCAAGCGCACCTTCTTCCGGCACTTCACCAGCAAGGAAGACGTCGCCATGGCGCCGCTCCAGGACCTCTGGCGGGCCTTCCTGGCCGACCTGGAGACCTGCGAGCCCACCGGCGGACCGCTCATGGAACTGCTCCAGGAGGCGCTGCTCACCGCACTGGACGGGACGCCCGCCGCCGACTGGCCGCAACGCGTTCGCCTCAGCCGCCGGCTGGCCGCCCAGAACCCGTCCATGGACGCGCACGGCCTGCGCTTCTGCCAGGACACCAGCCGCGCCGCAGTCCACGTCCTCCACCGCCGCTTCGGCCTCCCCGCCGCGGACGACCTCCGCCCCCGGCTCGCCGTCGACCTGCTCGTCGCCGCCTTCCACTGCGCACTGGACAGCTGGACGTCGCTGCCCGGCGACCCCACCCGCAGCGACCTGGCCACCCACCTCCGCGATGCCAGCGCGGCCCTCCCCGAGGCCCTGACCCTGACGACCGCCCCGGCCCCCTGACCGCTCCGCCCGCCCCGCCCGCCCTTCTTGCCGTCACCCGGCCCGGATCCGGCCGCGGTCGAGGGGCGGGATCCCGGGTGAGCGCGGCACGGGTGTGCATGAGCGCCACGAGCGGGACCAGTCCCATGGTGAGGATCACGAACAACCAAGGAAAGGTCGACGATGGATCTCCTGCAGCTGCGCTACTTCCAGGTCGTGGCCCGGTACGAACACGTCAGCCGGGCCGCGGAGGAACTACGGGTCGCCCAGCCCTCGCTCAGCCGCGCCATCGCCCGACTGGAGACCGAGGTGGGCACACCGCTCTTCGACCGGCGGGGCCGCCGCATCCGGCTCAACCAGTACGGCATGACGTTCCTGCGCCACGTCGAGCGCGCACTGAGCGAACTCGACGACGGACGACGGGCGTTGCTCGAAGCCCGTGACCAGGTCCTGGGCAGGGTCTCCGTCGCCGCCGAGACCCTGCTGACCCTCACCCACCTCCTGGGCGCCTTCCGCGCCGCCTACCCCCGCGCTGAGGTACGGCTCTTCCAAGCGACCGCGGAGGAGATGGAGCGCCGACTGCGCGCCAGGGAGGTCGACTTCTGCATCGCGTCCCAGCCGCTGACCGGTCCGAACCTCCACATCGTCGAGCTGGCACGCGAGGAAGTGCTGCTCGCCGTGCCGCTCGGGCACCCGCTGGCCGACCGGGACCGGGTGACCATCCCGGAGCTCGCCGACGAACCCTTCGTCACCACCCGCATCGGGACCTGGCCCCGCGCCCTACTGGAGCGCCTCTTCGCCGCGGAGGGCCTCACGCCGAAGCTGTCCTGCGAGGGCGACGAGCCGGGTGCCAGCGGAGACCTGGTCAGCGCCGGCCTGGGCATCGGCCTCGTGCCGGCCATGTCCCGCCGGCTCGCCACCCGCCACCAGGGCGCCTGGGTGCGCGTCGACGCCCCCCACTGTCACCGGACCCTGACCCTGGTCTGGCACGAGGACGCCTACGCGTCCGCGGCCGCCCTGAAGTTCCGGGACTTCGTCACCAGTCGGCCCTTCATGTCGCACTGGCTCCCGGAACCGGGGGAGGGGACGGGCACGGGGACGGACGGAACGGCGTGACGGCGGCGTCCCTCCGCCCCCGAGCGGGGCGGAGGGGAGCGCGACCGTCGCCTCCGTGACGGAAGGGGCCACGAGTCGGGCCGGCAACTGGTCGAGCCCGTCCTCCCGGCGTGTGGTTCGCCGATTTGTCATGATTACTGCGTATATTTTGGCTCCGAACGGTCTCGTGCCCGCACCGCGGGGCACGGTGTGCATCGCCGATGGAGGAGGGTTCCGTGCTGGGCCAGCGTTCCGTTGAGGAGGTCGGGAGACTGGTCGAGGTGAAGCTCGGCGGCCTTCCGGTGCACTACGAGCAGATGGCGGTGGTCGCGGGCGTTCACCGCGCGGCCTCGGCCGTACGGCAGCACGTCGAGAACTCCGTGCTGCGCGGCCCGGACCTGACGTGGACCGCGTTCGTGGTGCTCTGGGTGGTGTGGATCCGGGGCGAGTCGGAGACCCGGCACGTGGCCGAGGAGGTCGGGATCTCCAAGGGGACCCTCACCGGTGTCGTCCGGACCCTGGAGTCCCGGGGGTTGCTACGGCGCGCCGACCACCCCGACGACGGCAGGCTGGTGTTGCTCCGCCTGACGGCGGAGGGCGAGGCCCTGATGTGCCGGGTCGTGCCCGAGTTCAACGCCGAGGAGGCGTTCGTCACCGGGCAGCTCGACGGTGCGGAGTGCCGGTGCGTGGCGGAGCTGCTCCGCCGGGTCGTGGTGCAGGTCGAAACCCACGGCGAGGAACGGCGGTTGAGTCTGCTCGGTGGGGCCGAGCCGGCGCCGCGGCGTAGTGGGCGGCGCCGGTCGAAGGGGTGAGGTGGGGCGGCGGGGCCGGAGTCGGCGGCGTCGTGGTCGGGTGGTGTCAGGGGGTGTGGCCGAAGGCGTCGAGGAGGCGGGGGACGCCGCCGTCGCGGAACGCCGCCAGCATGCGGTCGGCGGGGGTCTCGCGCCGCGCCAGGCGGGTGAACAGCGGCGCGAGGTAGGTCTCTTCCCCGGCGCCGCGGGCGCGTAGGCCGTCGGCGGCGAGTTCCAGGAGCTCCCGGATACGGGCGAGCGAGGCGGGGTCCTCCGCGCCGAGTCCGTGTTTGCTGGCACGGACCCACAGGGTGCGCCAGTCGTCCCAGGGGACCTTGTGCAGCAGTGCCTCGGCCTCGTCGAGCCGTTCCACGAGCCCGAGGGTCAGGGCCGCGGCGACGCCTTCCTCTCCCTGCGGGGCGACGCCGCTGGTGCGGTTCTCCACGTAGCAGTTGACCGCGTGCTCCTCGAAGTACGGCCCGATCCGGCCCTGGGTGAGGGCGGCGCGGACGTCGTCGAGGTGGGTGCCGGGGTCGAAGCCGTAGTGCAACTTGGCGGCCGGCCAGCCGTATTGGTGGATGCGGTCGAGCATGTTCCGCTCGGGGGCGACCATGATCCGTTCGCCGGTGACCTGTCGGGCCGGGACCGGCTCCGGGGACAGCAGGAAGTCCCGGAACGACGCGCCGCCCAGCACCTCGCAGCCGCCGCTCTTGCGGTTGGTGAGGAAGTAGATGTGGGAGGCCCAGTAGTGCTCGATGTACGCCCCGATGTCGGGGTAGGGGGCCGCCGGAATGGCGTTGGAGGTGTACCGCGCCTCTTCGGCCGGAACCCTCCCGCTCCGTTCGTGCCACACCCAGTTCCGGGTCTCCTTCCACGGCTGGATCCGGCCCCGGGCGATCGGCGAACCGGCCGTGAGGGCCGTGAAGACCCCGGCGAAGCCGCTGAGGACGTTCACCGCGCGGGCCGCCTCGTGCGGTGTGACGTCGACCGACACCTGGTGGGAGGCGATCGGGACGAACCAGTGGTGGAAGTGCCAGCGCCGGGCCAGCAGCAGGTACCAGTCCTTCCGGGTCTTGCGGGCGGAGTCGAACCAGGTGTGGGGCTGGATGCCGGCGCTGAGCACGGTGTGGCCGAGGGGGTCGAGGGCCTGGCGGAGATCGCGCAGGACGGTGTGGGCGGCCGTCACCGCCTGGCCGACGGTCTCCGCGGGGGCCAGGGACAGCTCGACGGTGCAGATGCCGGTGTCGGTGTTCACGTGGTCCGCGTACTCCCCGTGGGGCCGGGTCACGCCGAGGGTGATGCCGGTGATCTCTTCCCGGGCGAGGGTCCACGAGGCGTTCCGGGCGGCGAATGCGGGCCACAGCTTCGCCGCCGTGGCGCGGTCCATGCCCCGGCCGGTGGCGCGTGACACGACCGGGAATTCGAGTTCGAGACCGATGCGCCGGCGGGGTGCGGGGGCGGTGGCCGCACCGTCCCGGCCGGGGGCGGGCCGGCTCATCCGAGCGGGCGCGTGTCGAGGGTGCGCGACGGGCAACTCGCCGCGGGTCCCTGCCCGTTGATGGGGTGATGGCCGGTGGGTGGGGTGGGGGCGCAGGCTTCGGTCGGTAAGGACGGGGCGGTGGAATGCGGCGACGTGAGCGGCGGCACGTGGGGCATGGGCTGGAATACCTTTCCTCGCCTGGTGGCCTGCTCGACTGCGCGACACAGGGCCCCTTGCCCGGGGTGAAGGACGCTGCGCGGAGCGGGGAGGGCGTCGGGGCGGTTGATTCATGTTCCGGGCCGGCTCGCCGCAAACCTGATCACTTTCGTATGCGCCGCATCGGGCCATCGTGCGGAAGTGGCGTGTGCCCGGACCTGACGCGGGGGGCGAAAAGCGCTGGACAGCCCGCCAACTCCCTGCAAAAGTATTCCGCATGACGCATGATTATTCTCCCGGTGGTGCGGATCTCGTATGGCCGGTCGGCTTCCGGGCCTTCACCGGGCACGGCGGACTGCGGGACCACGGCGACGACATCTCGATCGTGGCCTCGGACCGCCCGGCCGTCAGTGCCGCGATGTTCACCAAGAGCCTCTTCGCCGGGCCCGCGGTGGTCCTCAGCCGTGCCCACGCCGCCGGGCGGAGGCTGCGCGCCGTGGTCACCCTGGCGCAGAACGCCAATGTCGCCACCGGCCGGCAAGGCGCCGAGCACGCCGCCGAAGTGGTCGGCCGGGTCGCCGGGATCCTGGACGTCCCG
Organism: Streptomyces sp. NPDC058000; assembly: GCF_042886435.1. Taxonomy (NCBI): domain Bacteria; kingdom Bacillati; phylum Actinomycetota; class Actinomycetes; order Kitasatosporales; family Streptomycetaceae; genus Streptomyces; species Streptomyces sp. NPDC058000. Next base: position 236,595 of record NZ_JBHVQS010000002.1, on the reverse strand, counting down.
GAGGGCGAGGTGCTCATCGGGTCCACCGGCGTCATCGGGCGCCCGCTGCCCATGGACACCATCCGGGCGCACTTCGACCGGACCGCGCAGCGCGGCACCGACGCCTTCACCGCGGCACCGTCGGACGTGGCGCGGGCCATGATGACCACCGACACCCGCCCGAAGACCGCCGTCCGCACGGTCGGCGGCGCCCGGATCGTCGGCATCGCCAAGGGCGTCGGCATGCTGGAGCCGAACATGGCCACGATGCTGGCCTACGTCGTCACCGATGCCGCGCTCACGGCGGCGGACCTGGACCGAGCGCTGCGGACGGCCGTCGACACGACGTTCAACTGCCTGAGCGTGGACACCGACACCTCCACCTCCGACACCGTGGCGGTGCTCGCCAACGGCGCGGCCGGCCCGGTCGATCCGGCGGAGTTCGCCGCGGCCCTCGCCGACCTGTGCCTGGACCTCACCCACCAACTCGCCAGTGACGGCGAGGGCGCCACCAAGCTCCTACGGGTCACCGTCACCGAGGCGGGCGACGCCCCGCAGGCCAAGCGGATCGCCAAGAGCGTCGTCAACTCGCCCCTGGTCAAGACCGCCGTGCACGGCGCGGACCCCAACTGGGGGCGGGTCCTGATGGCCATCGGCAAGAACACCGAGGACCGCGACATCGTGCCGCACCGCGTCACCGTCGCCTTCGGCGACACCGAGGTCTACCCGGCCGAGCCGACCCCGGACCTACTCGCGGAACTCACCGCCGCGATGCGCCGCAGCGAGGTCGACATCACCATCACCCTCGGTCTCGGGGACGGTGCGGCGACCGTGTTCGGCTGCGACCTGTCCGCCGGCTACGTCCGGATCAACGCGGACTACACGACATGACCCGCACCGCCCACCGCCCCGGCCGGCTGCTGGTCGTCCCCCAGTGGCAGGGGTCCGCGGCCGACGCGCCGCAACGGGTGGCGGACGGTGCGCACCGCCTGAGTGCGTTGCTGCCCGCGACCCGGCGCACGGTCGTCGCCGTCAGCCCCCGACCGGGCCGCACCGGGGACGGCGTGCGTCATCTCGACGTCCTGACGGCCTCGTTGCGGGCCACCAGGGAAGCCCTGGCCGGTTGGGGAGAGGGGCCGCTGCGGACGGTCGGCGGTGACTGCGGGATCGAAATCGGGCCGGTGTCCCACGCGGTGGCCCGCCACGGGGACGACCTCGCCGTCGTCTGGTTCGACGCCCACGCCGACCTCAACACCCCGGCCACCTCACCCTCCGGCGGCTTCCACGGCATGGTGTTGCGCACCCTGCTGGGACACGGCCCGACGGCGCTGCTGCCCGCGCCGGACGGACGCCTGGCCGCCCGGCGGCTGGTCCTCGCCGGGGTGCGCGCGCTCGACGCCGAGGAGCGGCGGTTCCTCGCCGTCGCCCGCATCCCGGCGCTGCCGGTCACGGCCCTCGACGATCCGGCTTGGCTGGTCGCGACCGTGGCCGCCACCGGCGCCCGGCACGTCTACGTCCATCTGGACCTGGACGTGCTGGACCCCGGCCATTTCACCGGCCTGTCCTGCCCGGAGTCGGGGGGCCTGCACCCCGACCGACTGGCGGACGCCCTGACGGCGCTCGCCGACGGCTTCTCGCTCGCCGGGGTCGGGATCACCGAATACGCGCCGGCCACTGCCGTTCCCGCGACGGTGGAACCCGCCGCGGCGGAGGGCGTGTTGCGCCGGCTGTTCGCGGGCCCGGCCTTCCGTTAGCCGGCCGCCGGCCCGGTGAGCCGGGCGGCGGGGACCCCGGATCAGGCGTCGAGTGGGCGCCAGGCGGGACCGTCACCACCCGGCCGGACCTGCCCGAACACCACGTCGGCGAAGTGGATGCCGAAGCCGATGGTGTCCGGTTCCCGGAGTTCGGCGACCAGCCGGCGGCGGGCGTCGGCGGCCAGGGCGGGGTCGTGGTCCGGGGCCGCGGACCACTCCGGATGGTCGACCTGGATCGGCGAGTGCAGGGCGTCGCCGAAGGCGATCAACCGCCGGCCGCCCGCGGTGATCTCGTAGACGGCGTGCCCGGGCGTGTGGCCGAGGAGGAACCGTATCCGCACGCCGGGGAAGACCTCCTCGCCGTCCGCCACGGTCCGGACGTACGGCGCGAGTGCCGTCAGGACCTCCGGACCGGTGCCGTGCGCTTCGAGCAGGTCGCGATGGGTCCACTCGGGCTCGGCGACCAGGTAGTCGGCGTGCGCGAAGGCGGGGCGGTCGCTGCCGGGGGCGGGATGCCAGGCCCAGCCGACGTGGTCGGTGTGGAGGTGGGTGAAGGCCACCGCCTCGATGTCGGCCGGCGGGCGGCCGAGGGCGGCGAGGTTGTCCAGCAGTGCGCCGCCGTGCAGGGCGCCGTGCGCGTTGCCGGGTTCGGCCGGGAACGACTGCGGCCCGACGCCGGCGTCGATCAGCAGCGCGCGGTCGCCGCGCTCCACCAGGAGGCCGCCCACGCCCGCCACCAGATTCCCGGTGGCGTCCAGGTACGCGGGGTGCGCGGCCCAGGTCTCGTCGGTGGTGTCCGGCAGCCAGCGGCGCGGGATCAACTGCACCGCGCCGTCCGGTACGTACGTCACCTTGGTCTCGCCGAGCCGCAGCGATCGGAGGATGGCCGGTCGATGCAGTCGTTCGTCCTTGCTCGGTGCGGCAGTGCTCATGGTCGCGGTCCCTCCGAAAGGCGAGGTGGGCAGGGGTGTTGGGGCGCTCCGCACGGTGGCGGGGCGCCGGTGCCTCCCCGGGAGTGGGGCGGCACCGCCACCATAAGCATCTAGTTTGAATCATTCAAGCTCGGAATATTTAGGCTAGCTGCACTTGGTACGATGGCCGTATGACGACGAACCCGGAAGCGCGGGCCCTCGCGGAGCGCCAGCTGTGCGGCCTGGTGAACGGGTTGGCCCAGCAGATCGCCGACCACGTCCGCCGACGCGCGGCCACGCTGGGCCTCACCGCACCCCAGGCCACCGCGCTGCGCGAACTGAGCGGGCCGATGTCGATGCGGGAACTCGCCGAACGGATGAGCTGCGAGCCCTCCAACGCCACCTTCGTCGTCGACAAACTCGAAAAGCAGCAGTTGATCGAGCGCCGACCGCACCCCACCGACCGCCGCGCCAAGCAACTGGTCCTCACCCCGCAGGGCACCGAACTCCGCGCACGCCTGCTCACGCTCCTCAACGCGGAATCCCCCCTCGCCGGCCTGACCCAGGCGGAACAGGACGCGCTGCAAAGCCTGTTGGCGCGAGCCGTGGCGCACCCTCCGGAGTCGCCGGCACGGGGGTGACGCGGGGGTGACGCGGGTGGCGATGCCCGCCGGGCGAGCGCCCGGCGCACCGCCCGTTCCTCTGCCCCCTTCTCCTCTGCCCCCTTTCTCCTCCGCCCTCGGTTGTGCCCTCAGGTCCACTCGACGAGTTGCAGCACCACGCCGTTGGGGTCGGTGACCTGGAACAGTCGCTCGCCCCAGGGCTCTTCGCGCAGCGGCATGGTGATCGGTACGCCCGTCCGGCGCAGGCGCTCCTCGTGTTCCACGAGGTCGGTGACCGTGAAGGCGAGGATCAGGCCCCCGGCTCGCTGGTCGCGCTGCTCCGTGGGCAGTACCTCGATGCCGCGCCGCAACAGCACGATGTCGACGGCCGCATCGTCCCGGGTCAGTTTGGCGAAGCCGTCCGCGGCCGCGGCCTGGGCGTAGCCGAAGTGTGCGGTCAGGAAGTCGCGGGAGGCGGCCACGTCGTCGACGGTCAGCGAGACGGTGGAGGCGGTGATGTTGATGGGAGCTCCTCGGGATGGGACGGGAACGTCAAAGAAAGTAGTACGGGGGTAAATTTAGATCGGGGGCATGAAGGGGTCAAGAAGTTTTTTATGTCGGGGGTAAAGTTGCCGCATGGATATCGAGCCCCCCTTGGGTCTCCGTGAGACCAAGAAGCAGGAGACCAGGCAGCTGATCTCCGATCACGCCACCCGTCTCTTCCAGCGGCAGGGCTTCGAGGCGACGACGATCGCCGAGATCGCCGCCGCTGCCCGCGTCGCGAAGAAGACCGTCACCAACTACTTCGCGCGCAAGGAGGATCTGGCGCTCGATCACCACGAGGAGTTCGTCGCGAGCCTCGCCCGTGCCGTCGACTCCCGGGAGCCGGGGGAGTCCGCGCTCGCCGCGCTGCGCCGCGCCTTCGTCGCCGCCCTGCGGGAGCGCGACCCCGTCGCGGGGTTCGCCGGGCCGGTCTTCGCCCGGATGATCACCGACAGCCCGACCCTCACCGCCCGGCTGCGCGAACTGCACGACCAGCGGGAACGAGCCCTGGCCGAGGCGCTCGCCGGGGCTACCGGCGCATCGGCGGACGATATCGTCCCCCGTGCCGCCGCCGCCCAACTCGCCGCCGCGCAGCGCCTGTTGTTCGTCCGCATCCAGGAACTCACCCTGGCCGGCCATCGCGACGCCCGGATCGCCAAGACCCTCGACGCCGAGGCCGGGCGGGTCTTCGATCAACTCGAACCGGCCCTGGGGCGGTTCGCGGTCCGCTAGGGCCGGCCCGGTGGATTGGGATCGGGGTCGGAGGGGTCCCGGGTCGTGATCCCTTGGGTGGGGCGGGGTTCGGGCGGGCCCGGATGTCGCGTCGCCGGTTCCGGCCGCCTCGATTATGTACTGACCGATCCATTACCGTGATAGCGTTTGGTATCGATCGGTACAAAACGTGGATCGCGTGTGGACGGGGAGTGGGGAGTCGAGATGGTCGCGGAGGTAACGGTGGGCGGGGCGTTGGCGGGCAAGGTCGCGTTGGTGACCGGTGGTTCGCGGGGGATCGGGGCGGCGGTCGCCCGTGCGCTGGCCGCCGAGGGGGCCGCGGTGGCGATCAGTTACGCGGCGTCCGGCGGTCGGGCCGAGGACATGGTGGCCGAGCTGGAGCGGGCCGGTGTCCGGGCCGCCGCCTACCGCGCCGACCAGGCCGACCGACAGCAGGTCGCGGACCTGGTGGCGGCCGTGGCGGCCGACTTCGGGCGGTTGGACGTCCTGGTGAACAACGCGGGGGTGTCCGTGAACGGCGCGGTGGATGACGTCGCGGGGGATCTCGCGGCGTTCGACCGGCAGTTGGCGGTCAACGTGGCGGGCGTCGCCACGGCCATCCGGGCCGCGGCCGGCGTCCTGGGGGAGGGCGGGCGGATCATCACCGTCGGGTCGACCCTGGCCGCCCGCGCCGGGTTCTCGGGCGTCGCCGACTACGCGGCGACCAAGGCCGCGATCGTCGGCTACAGCAAGGGCGCGGCCCGGGACCTGGCACCCCGGGGCATCACCGTCAATGTGGTGCAGCCCGGCAGCGTGGCCACCGACATGAACCCGCCGGAGGGTGCCTTCGCGGACATGCAGCGCGCGGCCAACCCCATGGGCCGGTTCGGCCGCCCGGAGGAGATCGCGGCGGGCGTGGTCTTCCTCGCGAGCCCGGGGGCGTCGTTCGTCACCGGTACCGTCCTGGACATCGACGGCGGATACCTGGCCTGAGCGCCGGGCGGCCGCTGCGGCCGCCGCGGCCCGGGGGTGACGGGCCGCGGCGGCCGGTTGGGGCGGGGGATCAGAGCCGGGCGAGGAGCTTGTTCATCTCGGCGACCTCGGCGGCCTGGGTGCGGACGACGTCGTCGGCGAGCTTCTTGGCCGCGGCGTTCCTGCCGTGCTGCTGCTCGTCCTTGGCCATGTCGATCGCGCCCTTGTGGTGGGCGATCATCATCGACGCGAACTTCCGGTCGAAGTCCCGGCCCTTGGCGGCCTTGAGCTCCTTCATGTCCTTGTCGGACATCATCCCGGACATGCCGGACCCGTGGCCCGTGGAGCCGTGGTCCATGGAGCCGGAGCCGTGGTCCATGCCGGGCATGGTGTCGGCGGACTCGGGCTTGCCCCACGCCTTGAGCCAGGACCGCATCCGCTGGATCTCGGGGTCCTGGGCCTGCTTGATCGCCGCGACCAGCTTCTTGATCTCCGGGTCGGCGGCGCGGCCGTCGGCGAGCCGGGCCATCTCCAGGGCTTGCTGGTGGTGCGGGATCATCGCCTGGGCGAACTTCACGTCCGTGTCGCCCACCGGGCCCGGTGCGGGGTTGCTCCCGGTGGTGCCGGCCGTGGCCGACGGCTTGCCGCCGTGGTCGGCGCCGTTCTTGTGGTCGCCTCCGGTGCTCCCGCCGCAGGCGGCGAGGGACAGGGCCGCGGCGGCGGCGAGGCCGGTGAGGGCGAGGCGGCGGGCCCCCGGGCGGGCGGTCCGGCGGGCAGGCTGGGCGATGCGCTGATGCGCGGTCATGTCGATACCTCGTGCGGTCGGTTCGGTGGATGTCTCGGGCGAACGCGGGAGTGTGCGGGCAGCGCGGGGCGCCCGCGGTGGCGTTCGGCCTAGATCCGCAGGATCGACAGGTGGGCGAGGTCGGGGGGCCGCGGCGGGGGGTTGGGGCGCAGCAGGGCCAGGGTGCCGGCGCGCAACGGGACCAGCCAGTCGGCCCGGCGGCGCAGCGCCCCGTACAGGAGACCGGCCAGGGCCCAGCTCCCGAGGACGGCCAGGCACAGGGGCGTCATGTCCATTCCCGTGCCGGGCGGATGGGAGGACGGCTTGCCGCCGTGGTGTGCGGAGGCGTGCTCGGGGGCTGCGGTCGGCTCGGTCGGCCCGGTCGTCATGGCTGTCATGGCCGTGCCGTGGTCCGGGGCCGGGTGCGCGCGGGTGACGGCCCCGTGGGCCGCGGTCCCCATCGGCGTACCCGGGGCGTCGGAGTGGCCGACGGGATGGCCGAGTGTGTGCATCGCAAAGACGCCCAGGGCGAGCACGGCGACCAGCAGCAGGTGCCCCCAGGCACCGGCCGCCCGCATCCGCCGGCTCGTTCGCATGTCCTCGACCTCCCGGACCCGAGGGTAGGGCAGGGGGCGTTCGGTGCGCATCGTGCCCCCTGTCTCTCTGTTGTCCCGTCGTCCTGTCTTCCCGTCTCTCTGTCCCGCTGCCTCGCTGTCTCCCCGTCCCCCTGTCGAGGGGGTGGCTCCGGTGTCCGGCCGCTGGTGCACGCCCTCCTTGCGGGCGGGCTTCGCGGACTCTCTTCCCTCCCATACCCCCTGGGGGTATGTTAGATTGCGCCGCGCAGGTACCCCCTGGGGGTATCCAAGGGAAGGGGTAGAGGAATGTCAACCGTCAATCCGAGGCGCTGGTGGGCGCTTGCCGTGCTCGCCGCCGCCCAGTTCATGGTCATCATGGACACCTCGATCATCGGGGTCGCACTCCCCGAGATGCAGCAGGATCTGGGCTTCTCGCAGGGCGGGTTGCAGTGGGTCTTCAACGCCTACGTCATCGCCTTCGGCGGTCTGCTGCTGCTCGGCGGACGCCTCTCCGATCTGCTGGGGGCGCGCAAGGTCTTCTCCGCCGGCTGGGTCGTGCTGATCGCCGGATCGGTGGTGGCGGCGGCCGCGTCCACCGCGTGGGTGGAGGTCGTCGGCCGCGCCGTGCAGGGCATCGGCGGTGCACTGATCGCGCCCGCCGCGATGACGCTGCTGATGATGCTCTTCGGGCACGACCCCAAGGAACTCGGCAAGGCGATGGCGCTGTACGGCGCCGCGGCCCCGGCCGGCGGTACCGCCGGGGTGTTCCTCGGCGGGGTCTTCACCCAGTGGTTGAGCTGGCCGTGGGTGTTCATCATCTACATCCCGATCGGCGTCGTCACGCTGGCCGCGACCAAGCTGCTGCCGGCCGTGGCGTCCCGCCGCGGTGGCGTGGACGTGCTCGGGGCGGTCTCCGTCACCGCCGGTCTCGCGCTCGCGGTGTACGCCGTGGTCCGGGCCCCGGAGGTCGGTTGGGGTGCCTCGCAGACCGTGCTGGAACTGGCCGGCGCGGTGCTTCTGCTGGCGCTGTTCCTGGTGCTCCAGCGCGGTATCCGGGAGCCGTTGATGTCGCTGGGCATCTGGCGGGTGCCCCGACTGGGCTCGGCCAACCTGGGCATGGCGCTGCTGGGCGCGGCCTGGATCCCGATGTGGTACTTCCTCAACCTCTACCTCCAACAGGTGTTGGGGTACGGCGCGTTCGCCTCGGGGGCGGCGCTGCTTCCGATGACCGTGCTGCTGATGATCTTCATGACCGCCATTACGGCGAGGCTGCTGGCCAAGGTCGGGGCCAAGCCGCTGATCGGCGGCGGGCTGCTGGTCCTGGCGGCCGGTCTGGTGTGGTTGTCGGCCGTCGAGCCGACCGGCACCTTCGTGGTCGATGTGCTGCCCGCTTCGCTGGTCGCCGCGCTGGGCATGTCGCTCGCCTACATCCCGGCCATGATGGCGGCGATGTCCGGGGCGCCGCAGGAGCAGGCGGGCCTGGCGTCCGGCATCGTCAACACCACGTACCAGGTCGGTTCGGCCCTCGGGCTGGCCGCGCTGACCGCGCTCGCCACCTCCCGGGGAGCCGGGACGCTCGGCGATCTCCCGGCCCTCACCCGGGGGTTCAGCGCGGCCTTCCTCGGTGCCGCGGGCATCGCGGCGGTGGGCGGGCTGATCACCCTGCTGGTCATGCGCGGAGAGAAGGCCGCCGCTGCGGCCGCCGCCCGGCAGGCGCCGGACACCGCCACCGTCGCACCGGGGCAACAGGTCGGCGTGTAGCCGGTGGGCCGCCCCGCAGCCGAGCGGCGCGCGGTGCCGTACCCGTGCACACCGCGGCGGTTCCGTCCGCCGCCGAAAGGCCGCCCGATGTCGTACCCCGGCATCGGGCGGCCTTCGCCGTGTGTGCGCGGCGGAACGGCGACGGGCCGGCGAACGGCGACGGGCAGGGGGCTCGGGCGCACCACACACCATCACCGCCACCAAAAAAGGGGAGTTGAGTCATGGAGACGGAGACAGAGACAGAGATGGAGGCGGAGGCGGAGACGGAGCGGGATGCCGGTGGGGACGCCGGGGCGACCGCCGGTCGGCGGCGCGCCGGAGGTGCCGCGTTGGACATCCGGACCAGGGCGGTGCATGTCAGTAGCGCGCCGCCGGGGGAGGGGGGCAGCCGGCCGCTCAGTGTGCCGTTGGTCCAGTCGTCGGCGTTCGCCTTCGACTCGGCGGACGCGCTGGCGGAGGCGATGGCCGGACCTGACGGGCCGTACGTCTACAGCCGGCGCGGCAATCCGACCGTACGGGCGTTGGAGCGGACCCTGGCCGGGCTCGAAGGCGGTGTGTCGGCGCTGGCGTTCGCGTCCGGTATGGGTGCCATCAGCGGGGTGCTGTTGGCGCTGCTGAGGCCCGGTGACCACGTCGTGGCGCAGCGGTGCCTGTACGGCGGGACGTATGCGGTGCTGTCCGACCTCGCGGCCCGGTACGGCATCGCCGTCGACTACGTGGACGGGGCGGACGAGGCGGAGTTCGCCGCACTGGTCCGTCCCACGACGCGGGTGCTGTTCCTGGAGACCATCGGCAATCCGGTCGGCCAGGTGCCCGACCTGCCGGGGCTGCTGGCCGCGGCGCGGGCGCACGGGGTGCTCGGCGTGGTCGACAACTCGCTGGCCTCGCCGGTGCTCTGCCGCCCGATCGAGCACGGCGCCGACATCGTGGTGCACTCCACGACCAAGTACCTCGCCGGGCACTCGGACGTCCTGGGCGGGGTGGCCGTCTTCGCCGACGACCGGCTGCGGCACGAGATCTGGCCCCGCACGGTCGAGTTCGGGGCCACCGCGGACCCGTTCGCGGCCTGGCTGACGCTGCGCGGGCTGCCGACGCTGCCGCTGCGGATCGCGCAGCACTGTGCGAACGCCGCCGCCCTCGCGGGGCGGCTGGCGGCACACCCGGCGGTGGCCGCCGTCCACTGGCCCTGGCTGCCGGGGCATCCGTCCTGCGACCGGGCCCGGGCGCTGCTGTCCGGTGGGGGCGGCATGGTCGCGTTCGACCTGGCCGGGGGCCGGGCGGCCGGTCGGGCGTTCGTCGCGCGGGTGCGGCTGGCCCGGCTGGCGCTGTCGTTGGGCGGTGTGGAGACGCTGGTGACCCACCCGGCCTCCACCTCCCACCGGGAGCTGGACGAGGAGGCGTTGGCGGCGGCCTGTATCGGCCCGGGGACGGTGCGGCTGTCGGTCGGTATCGAGGACGCGGAAGACCTGTGGGCGGACCTCGCGCAGGCGTTGTCCGAGGTCAACTCCGTTCGGTCAACTCAGTAGTGAGCATTCGTTAGATTTGGCTAGACAAAATAAACGGCTGATTCGTATATTGGAGGTGGCTCAGAGAACACACTCTTCAGCTCAAGGGGGGCGCGCCATGCGCTACTTCGAGGACTTCCGCGCCGGGGACGTACACGACCTCGGGACCGTCACCGTCACCGAGGACGAGGTGCTGGAGTTCGCCCGGCGCTTCGACCCGCAGCCGTTCCACACCGACCCGCAACGCGCCGAACAGTCGACCTTCGGCGGCCTGATCGCCAGCGGCTTCCACACCTCGGCGCTCTTCATGCGGCGCTACGTCGACGGACTGCTCGCCTACAGCGCCGGCGCCGGCTCGCCCGGCATCGACGAGGTCCGCTACCACCGGCCGGTCCGGCCCGGCGACGTCCTCACCGCCCGGATCGAGATCCTCGGCGCACGCCCGTCCCTGGGCAACCCCGCCACCGGCATCGTCCAGCCCCGCTGCGAGCTGGTGGCCCCGGACGGGACGGTCGTGTTCAGCATGATCCTGCACAGCATCTTCCGGCGGCGTCCCGCCGACACCTCCGGCCGCATCCCCGTGTCGATGCCCGCGGCCGAGGACCCGGTCCCCTGTGCCCGGACCCGCTGAACCCGGCCGTCCCCCACACCCGACCCACGTCCCATCCGCCCGATGTGAAGGGGGCCTTCCGTGGAGGCCGTATCCCGCACCGCACAGTGGACCGCCGCCGCGCGGGCACTGGAGACCGAACGCGACGACCGACTGTTCGCCGACCCGTACGCCCGCACCGTCGCCGACACCATCGGCTTCACGCTGCTGGAGCGCTACGCCGGCGCCGGCACGGTGCCGTTCCTCGCCATCCGCACCACCTACCTCGACCGGGCCATCACCCGCGCCGTCACCGAACGCGCGCTGCGCCAGGTGGTGTTCCTCGCCGCCGGCATGGACACCCGCTTCCACCGCCTGGACTGGCCGGACGGCGTCACCGTCTACGAACTCGACCGGCCCGCACTGCTGGACGCCAAGGCCGAGCTGCTGGCCGACGAACCGGACCCGGCCGGACGCCGGCGGCACACCGTCGCCGTCGACCTCACCGGGGACTGGACCGGACCGCTGAAGGAGGCCGGCTGGCGCGCGGAGGAACCCACCCTGTGGGTCGTCGAGGGCCTGCTGTTCTTCCTGCCCGAGACCGCGGTCCGCGGACTGCTCGCCACCCTGGCCGGGCTGAGCGGCCCCGGCTCGGTCCTGCTCGGCGACGTCATCAGCCGCGCCGCGCTGGAGAACCCGCTGTCCCGGCCGTTCCTGACGGCTCTCGCGGACGACGGCAACCCCTGGCTGTTCGGCACCGAGGACCCCGAGCAACTGCTCACCGAGTGCGGCTGGGCGGTCCGCGAGGTACGGCAACCAGGGGAGGAGGGCGCCGACTTCGGCCGCTGGCCCTACCCCGTCCCGCCCCGCGACGTCCCCCGCCTCCCGAGGTCCTTCCTGTTCACCTGCGACCTGCCGGCCGGCGAGGAGGACCCGTCATGACCACCGCCGCCGACTTCCACCAGCGGATCATCGACGACGCGGCGGCCGCCGTCCGCGGCCTGTCCGTCTCCCTCGGGCAGCGGCTCGGCCTCTACCGCGCGCTCGCCGACCACGGCCCGCTCACCCCCACCCAACTCGCCGACCGCACCGGGATCCACCCCCGGTACGCCGAGGAGTGGCTGCACGCCCAGCTCAGCGCCACCTACGTCGACCGCGGGCCGGACGGCGCCTACACCCTGCCCGACGCCCACCGGCCCGTCCTCGCCGACCCCACCGCCGCCACCTACGCGGCCGGCTTCTTCACCGCCCTCAAAGCGCTCTACGCCACCGAGGACCTGCTCGCCGACGCCTACCGCACCGGCGACGGCGTCGGCTGGGCCGAGCACGACCCGGCCCTGGACACCGGCATGGGCAGCTTCTTCGAACCGACCTACCAGCACCGACTGATCCCCGACTGGCTGCCGTCGCTGCACGGCACCGCGGAGAAACTGGCCGCCGGCGGCACCGTCGCCGACGTCGGCTGCGGGGTGGGCCACACCACCCTGCTGATCGCCGAAGCCTTCCCGCACGCCACCGTGCACGGCTTCGACTACTCGGAGGAGGCGATCACCCTCGCCCGGCAGCTCGCCGAGGACGCCGGCCTCGCCGATCGGGTCGTCTTCGACGTGGCCGGCGCCGACGACTACCCCGGCACCGGCTACGACCTGGTCACCTTCTTCAACTGCCTGCACGACATGGGCGATCCGCTCGCCGCCGCCCAACACGTCCGCAAGTCCCTGGACGCCGACGGCACCTGGATGCTCGTCGAATCCAACGTCGCACCCGACGACGTGACCGCCGGCACCCCCGCCGCCCGGATGTTCATGGCGCTCTCCGCGGTGATGTGCCTGCCGGTCGCCCTCGCCCAGCGCGGCCCGCAGGCGCTCGGCAACCACTCCGGCGAGCAGGCGTTCCGGGCCCTCGCCGCCGAGGCCGGTTTCAGCCGCTGGCGGCGCGCCGCCGAGACCCCGGTCAACGCGGTGTACGAGGTCCGGCCCTGACGGCCGACCGCCGCCCGCACGACCCGCGCACCCACCGAGGAGGAACGATGGCCGGCTCCGCCCTGCCCACCAGCGACCGCTTCCTGGAGGTCCTCGCCAGGCTCAGCGAGAAATCCGTCGAGGACTACTACAACCCCTACCAGCAGTTCGACTGGCCCGAGCGGCTCGACGAGGACCGCCTGTGGATGAGCCCCGAACTGCTCACCGTCCACGGCACCCGGCACGCCGACGAACTCGGCGAGGACACCCTCCGCCGGCTCTCGAAGTGGGAGTCGGTGAGCTTCTACAGCCTCAACGTGCACGGCATCCGCGAGCTGCTGATCGAGGTCGTCGGACGCATCCACACGCCCGGCTTCGAGGTGCCGTCGGACTTCTTCCACCACTTCATCGGCGAGGAGAACGAACACATGTGGTTCTTCGCCGAGTTCTGCCGCCGCTACGGCGGCAAGATCTACGGATCGACCGCGCTGCGCGCAGACTCCGCCTGGGAGCCCGAGGCCGAGAACTTCCTGGTCTTCGCCCGCATCCTGTTCTTCGAGGAGCTGGTCGACCACTACAACACCAAAATGGCGCAGGACGCCACGCTCTGCGACACCATCCGCCAGGTCAACCGCCTCCACCACCAGGACGAGTCCCGCCACATCGCCTTCGGCCGGGAACTCGTCGCCCTGCTCCACACCCGGATGCGCCAGGCCCTCCGCGCCGAACGGCTCGCCGAGGTCGAGGCGTACCTCAAGCGCTACGTCGTCTTCAGCGTCAACTCCCTTTACAACCCGCACGTCTACCGCGACGCCGGCATCGCCGACCCGCTCGGGCTGCGCAACGCCCTGCTCGCCGACGAAGGACGCCGGGAGCACGAGCGCCGGGCCATCCGCAAGCCGCTCGGCTTCTTCCTCAAGACCGGCATCTTCTCCGACGCCACGCTGCCCGCCCTCTGACAACCCCGCTACCCACCACTGCGAGGTGGACCGTGACCACAGCACCACCTGCCCAGCCGCAGACCGGCCTGCCGTCCCTCGGCCCCGAGGGCACCGCCCTGCTGCGTCTGCTCGACGACACCTTCGAGAGCTGGGGCGTGGCCGCCGGCGCCCGGCCGATGACCATGCCACCGCTGCTCCCGGCCGCCGATCTCGCCCGACTCGACTACTACGACAACTTCCCCCAACAGGCCGTCGTCGCCGCCCCGCTCAACCTGGCGCAGCGCGACACCTCGCCCTTCTGCCAGGACACCGGCTGCTTCCCCTGCCAGGCCCTCCAACCCGCCGAACTCGGCCTGCCCTCCGCCTCCTGTTACGCGGTCTACCTCGACCACCAGGGACAGCAGGTCCCGGAGCGCACCCTCGTCACCATCGTCGGCTGGTGCTTCCGCCAGGAGCAGCACTACGAAGGGCTGCGCCGCCAACTCGCCTTCCGCATGCGGGAGATCGTCGCGCTGGGCAGCCGCGACCACGCCGAGGCGCACCTGCACGCCTTCGCCGCCCGGATCGTCGCGTTCGCCGAGGCCCTGGACCTGCCGCTGCGCAAGGAGGCCGCCTGCGACCCGTTCTACGACAAGGGCAACACCAAGGCCCTGCTCCAGCGCCTCTCGCCCGTCAAGCACGAATTCCTCTACGAGGACCTGGCCATCGCCTCGGTCAACACCCACCGGAACTTCTTCGGCGACCGCTGCGGCATCACCCTCGCCGGCTTCGGCGGCCCGGCCTTCACCAGCTGCGTGGCCTTCGGCCTGGAGCGCTGGCTGTCCGCGCTGACCCGCCGGCACGGCAGCTGGGACGCGGCCACCGCGGCGGTCGAACGCGCCCGCGCCGCGGTGCCCACCGCCCCGGCCGGCGGGCCGGTGACCTGACGTGCCGGCCCGTCCGACCGCCCCACCGGCGGGCGGCCTGGGCTGGGCGCACCTCGGCATGGACATCGTGTCCGTCACCCGCGTCCGCAGACTCCGCTCCGAGTACGGCGAGGAGTTCTTCGGCCGGATGCTGGACCCCGGCGAACTGGACGACTGCCGCACCTCCGCCGGCCTCGACCTGCTCGGCCTCTGCGGCCGGATCGCCGCCAAGGAAGCGGCGTTCAAGACGCTGCGGGTCCGCGGTGTCCTGCTGCCCTGGCGGGACATCGTGGTGCGCCGCGCGGACGGCGGCTGGCCGCTGGTCCACCTCAGACGCCGGGCAGCCGAGTACGCCGCACAGGCCGGCATCGCCGAGATCACCGTGAGCATCAGCCACGACGTCGACTACGCGGTGGCCGTGGCCGCCCCGATCCTCGGCGACCCGGCCCCGCCCGCCGGGGGCGACCTCCCCGAGCGCACCTCTCCAGAACCCCTCTCCGGCACCACCGGCACCGTAAGGAGCACCCCATGAACACGCCCGTCAACTCCGGTATCCAGCAGGTCAAGGACTGGATCCTCAAGCGCCACCCGGACCGCGAGGACGTCCCCGGCGACCTGGACCTGATCGAGAACCGGCTGATCGACTCGCTCTCCTTCGTCGAGTTCGTCTTCCTGCTGGAGCAGCAGTGCGGGAAGTCCATCGAGATGGAGACGCTGGAGGTCGACGCCATCCGCACCCTCGACGCCATCGAGGCCAACTTCTTCCGCACGGAGGTGCGGTGAGATGAGCCGGCGGCTCTTCACCTCGGAATCCGTCCCCGAGCGACACCCCGACCCGGACCCGCGCACGGCCGTGGGGGCCTGACATGCGGATCGCCGTCACCGGCTCGATCGCCACCGACCACCTGATGACCTTCAACGGCTGCTTCCGCGACCAGCTGCTGACCGACCGGCTCGACCACGTCTCGCTCTCCTTCCTCGCCGACCGCCTCGACGTCCGTCGGGGCGGGGTGGCGGCCAACATCTCCTTCGGGCTGGGCCAGCTGGGGATCGGGCCGGTGCTGGTCGGGGCGGTCGGCGCGGACTTCGAGCCGTACCGCCTGTGGTTGAAGCGGCACGGCGTGGACACCGACTCGGTCCGGGTCAGCGAGCAGCTGCACACCGCCCGGTTCGTGTGCACCACGGACCGGATGCAGAACCAGATCGCCACCTTCTACGCCGGCGCCATGGTCGAGGCGCGCCAGATCGACCTCGGCGCGGTGGTGGAACGGGTGGGCCGGCTGGGGCTGGTGATGGTCTCGCCGGACGATCCGGACGCCATGGTGCGGCACACCCGCGCGTGCCGCACCCTCGGCGTCCCCTTCGCCGCCGACCCCTCCCAGCAGCTCGCGACCCTGGGCCGCGCCCAGGCCCGGGACCTGGTGGACGGTGCGCGCTGGCTGTTCACCAACGCCTACGAATCCGGTCTCCTGCTGGAACGGACCGGATGGGCCGAGGAGGAGGTGCTGCGCCGGGTCGGCTGCTGGGTCGTCACCCAGGGGGCGGACGGCGTCCGGCTCCTCGCCGCGGACCGGCCGCCGCGCACCGTGCCCGCGGTGGACGTGGTGGGCGTCGTCGACCCGACCGGGGTCGGCGACGCCTTCCGCGCCGGCTTCCTGGCCGGCCTGGCCTGGGGCGTTCCGGAGAAGTGCGCGGCCCAGCTCGGCTGCGTGCTCGCCGCGACCGCACTGGACTACGTCGGCACGCAGGAGTACCGCCTGTACCGGGAACCGCTGGTCGCCCAGATCCGCCGCACCTACGGGGTGGGCTGCATCGCCCATCTCGTCACCCACCTGCGGGGGCTGCGATGACGGGGCCTCCGCAGGCGACCGGCGGATGCGCCCAGGGCACCGGTCCGGAGCCGGCCCGCGACCCGGAACTGCCGGGACGGCTGTTGCGCACCGAGCGGGACGCCCTGCTGCCGCTGCTGCGGGCCACCCCGACCGACCGGTTCGCGCTCCGCACGGCCTGCCCTGGGTGGACCGTGCGGGACGTCCTGGCGCACTGCGGGGCGGCGCTGGTGCGGCTCGCCGAAGGGCGCACCGGGGACGGGGCGTTCCGGCCCGAGGCGAACGCCGCGGATGTCGCCGCGCGCACGAACTGGCCGCTGGGCCGGATCCTCGACGAGCTGGAACAGGGCTTCGGCGAGGCCGGCCCGGCGCTCGCCGCGGATCCGGACGGCAGGTGGGACACCGTCGCGCTGGGGGAGTGGGTGCACGCCGGCGACGTCCGCGCCGCGCTGGGCGTCCCCGGCGCGTACGGCGGTGCCGCGACCGCACTGGCGCTGCCGCTGCTCGCGGTGGCCAGCCGGCGTCGGGAAACCCCGCGCCTAAACGCCCAACTCGCTGATGGATACGGCCCGTTGATGTTGGGCAATCCGATTCCCGGCCGGCCGCCGGTGGACTTCCGGGGCGACACCCCGACCCTGATCCGGCTCTACTCCGGCCGCCCGCTCGTCGGCACCCGGTACGCGCTGACCGGCGGGACGGAGGCGGAGTTGTCGATCTACCGATGACGCCGTCCGCACCGGCTCACGCGGTGTCGACGATCTGGAAGGCTTCGGCGAGGCGGCCCGGCGGCAGGCCGCCCGCCCGCGCGTGCTCGGCGAGCCAGCCGCGCAGCAGGCCGGCCAGGTCGTCGAAGTGCGCGGTCTGCGAGGTGTGCAGGCGCAGCGCGTCCACCTTGCGGTCGAAGACCGCGGTGACATCGACGTACTGGTTGGGGGAGGGGCCGGTCATCAGCCACAGCTCGGGGACGGCCCAGGGCGTAAGGCCCTCGTCCCGGAGCAGTTGCGGGTGGGCGAAGGGGTTGCGGGCCTCGGGGTAGACGGCGCGCAGTGCGGCGTCGCCGACCGCCCGGTGGTCGGGGTGCAGGTCGGCGACCCGCTGCCAGTTGATCTCCGGGCTGGGGATGACGGCGCGCTGTGGCCGCACCTGGCGGATCACCCGGCACAGATCGCGGCGGAGCGCCGCGCTCGGCTCGACGGCGCCGTCCGGGTAGCCGAGGAAGCGGACGTCCTGCACCCCGCTCAGCTTCGCCGAGTGGACCTGTTCGGCGCGGCGCAGGTGCGTCATGGCCTGCCGCGGCAGAGTCGCGTCGTAGCCGCCCGCACCGCCGTCGGTGACGATGCAGTACGTCACCCGGGCGCCGTGGGAGATCCACTGCATCACGGTGCCGCTCACACAGAACTCGATGTCGTCCGGGTGCGCGGCCACGACCAGCAGGCTCTGGGGCGCGGTGCGGTCCGGGACGTCGGTGAAATCGCCCATGGGGCAAGCCTGTTGGGCGCGGCGCCGGGCGGCAAGGCGGAGCCGGTGGCGCGATCACGACATGACACTTACGCGCCAGACAGAAAATTGTTAGATTCAAATCATTGGTCAGGTCGGATGTGGCCCGGGTGTGCGGTCGGATCCGCGAGAGCAACCGGAGGCGACCGGTATGTGCAGGATCTTTGGCTCCTTCGCGGTCGGGGCGTCCGCCCCCGAACTCGCCGCGGTCTCCGCCCGACAGCGGCACGGCGGCCCGGACCAGCGCGGGGCACTGCGCGGACCGGGCTGGTCGCTCGGCTGCGACCGCCTGGCGGTCACCGACCCCGCCGGCGGCGCCCAGCCCTACCGCGACGCCCGACTCCCCGGAATCCTCGCGGTGTTCAACGGCGAGCTCTACCACCACGCCGCGCTGCGCCGCCGCCTGGCCGCCCGCGGCCACCGCTTCCCGGACGCCTGCGACGGCAGCCTGATCCCCGCCCTCTACGCCGAATACGGGCCCGACTTCGCCGCGCACCTGGACGGCATGTTCGCCATCGCCGTCCTCGACCTCCGCGCCCGCCCCCAACTGGTCCTCGCCGTCGACGAGTCGGGCATGAAACCGCTGCACCACCACCGGTCCCCGGACGGCGCGATCCGCTTCGCCTCCGAGCTCCCCGCCCTGCTCGCCTTCGACGGGGTCCCGGCCACCATCCGCGACGACGCCCTGGACACCGTGCTCGCCACCCGTACCCCGTTGGGCCCCCGGACCGCCCTGGCGGGGATCGACGTCCTGCCGCCCGGCACCACGGCGGTCGTCCGGGCCGGCGCCGCGCCGCGGCTGCACCGCCGGGAACCGCGCGCCACCGCCGCACCGGGGACGACGCTGGACGTGCTGCGCCACGAGGTGCGGCAACTGGCCCGCACCGACCGCCCGTTGTGCGCCGTCACCAGCGGCGGACTGGACTCCGGACTGGTGACCGCACTCGCCGCGGAGGCGGTCCGGGAGGCCGGCCGAGGCCCCCTGCACACCTTCCACCTGGCCTACCGGGGCCGCTGGCCGGCCGCCGAGGACGGCTACGCCAGGGCCGTCGCCCGCCGGGCCCGCACCGTCCACCACCACATCGCCGTCGACCCCGACGAGTTCGGCTCGCTGCTCACCCGCACCGTCCGCCACCTCGGCCAGCCCAACGCCGACCCCATCGGCCTGAGCACCTACGCCCTCTTCCGCGCCGTACGGGAGGCCGGCTTCACCGTGGCGCTCACCGGCGACGGCGCCGACGAACTGTTCGGCGGCTACGACCGGATCCGGGCCGCACTGGCCGCCCCGCCGGCCGCCGACTGGATCACGCCGTACACCGAGGCGCTCGCCGCCGCCCCCCGGGCCCTGCGCGACCGGCTCTACACCCCCGCCTACCGCGCCCGGCTCGCCGAGACCGGCACCGCCACCGACCGGATCGCCGAGGCGCTGCGGGCCGCCGGCCCCGACCGGCTCACCGCCCTCACCCGCTTCGAGACCCGGACCCGGCTGCCCGCCTACCACCTCCGCCGGGTCGACCACCTGAGCATGGCGTGGGCCGTCGAGGCCCGACTGCCGTTCTGCCAACCGGCGGTGGCCGCCCACGCCCGGAGCCTCCCGGCCGCCGCGCGCACCGGCAAACGCGCGCTGTACGCCGCCGGCCGGGACCTGCTCCCGCCGGCCGTGCTGCACCGCCCCAAGCAGCCGTTCACCCTGCCGGTCGCGGCGATGCTCACCCCCGGCGGCCCGCTGCTGGGGACGGTGCGCGACCTGCTCTCGCCGGCCCGGCTGCGCCGCGACGGCCGACTCCGCCCGGACCGCGTCCAGGAACTGATGACCCGTCAACTCGCCCGGCCGACCGAACCCACCGCCCTCGCCCTGTGGGCGCTGGCCGTCCACGAGCTGTGGACGGAGGTCGTCCGGGGCATGCGGACCCCGGCCGCCGCCCGCGCGGCGTGACCGCCGACCTCGTCCTGGCCGAGGGGGCACCCGGCCCGACCCTGGTGCTGCACCGCGACACCGTCCCGCCGGGCCGACTGGCCGCCCGCGCCGACCTGACCGCCGTCACGGACTGGCTGGCGCGCACCGGCCGCGGCCACATCCGCAAACTCGCCCTCTACGGACCACCCGCCGACCCGACCCGCCACGACCTCGACTACCGCTTCGTGCAGTGCCTCCCCGACGGCTTCGACTTCCGCGCCGGATGCGGACACTCCCTGCTCGCCTGCGTCGCGGCCGCGGGCGGGACCGGACCGGTGCGGGTGCGCGCGGTCACCACCGGGGACCCGGTGCGCTGCGAACCCGAGCCGGACGGCGCGTACACCGTGCGGCTGCTGCGCTCCGCCCCGTTCACCGGACTGCTGCCCACCGGGCGCCCGCTCGACCGGCTCTGCGGCGTCCGGGCCTCCCTCGTCCACTACGGCAACCCCTACGTCCTCGTCAGCGCCGCGGACCTCGGGGTGCCCACCGCCGCGGAGCTGCACACCGCCGGGGACGCGGTGCTGGCCAGGCTGCGGGCGATCCGGGCCGCCGCCGCCCGGCTGCTGGGGCTGCGCGCCGGCGGGGCGCTGCCCAAGGTCGCCGCGGTGGCCCCGCACGGCCCCGGGGCGCTGGCCGTCCGCGCGGTGACCGTACCGTCCTGGCACCCGGGCCTGGCGCTCACCGGCGCGCTGTGCCTGGCCGCGGCGGCCGCGGTACCCGGCACCCTGCCGGAGCTGCTGGCCGGGCCGGCCACCGGACCGCGACCGGCCGGCCGGCTGCTGCTGCGCCTGGTCACCCCCGGCGGCACCGTCACCGCCTCGGCGGCCGCGGACCACGGCCGACTGCGGGACGCCGGCGTGCACGGCAAACGCGTCCGCGTCCTGGAGCGCGGACTGCCGGTGCCGTGGCGCATCCACGTCACGGCGTGAACGCGCAGCCGCCTCCGCGCAGTTGGGGGCGGCACCCTCTGCCAGGCTGGACGCGCGGGCAACCCCCAACCGATGCCGCCGCGCTCCGCGCGGGCGGCGGGGCCCGCATCCCACCGTGTCCCGATCCGGGAGAGCCGACGACAATGTCATTCGAGAACCTGCGCGTCGTGGTCACCGGCGCGTCCCGCCGTTTCGGGCGCGCCCTCGCCGTCGGATTCGCCCACCTGGGGGCGGAGGTCTACGTCTCGGCGCGGACCGTCGAGGCGGCCGAACGCACCCGGGGCGAGGTACTGGGCGCGGCCCGGCAGCGGATCCACGCCTTCGGCTGCGATCTGAGCCGGCCGGCCGACATCCGGGAGTTCGCCCACCGGGTCGGCACCCACACCGACCGGGTGGACCTGCTGGTCAACAACGGGGCCCGCTGGCTCGACGGGATGGAGTTCGAGGCGGCCTCCGACGAGCAGATCGTCGAGACCATCGAATCGACCGCCGGCGGCACGGTGTTGATGGTCAAACACTTCCTGCCGCTGCTCCGTGCCTCGCCGCGGCCCGACATCATCAACATGGTCGCGGTATCCACCGCGCCCGGCCCCGGCACCGCCCCCGCGCACGAGGCGTTCTACGCGGCCAAGAGCGCACAGGCCGGGTTCGCCGACATCCTCGCGCGCCGGCTCGGCCCTTCCGGGGTCCGGGTCCTCTCCCTCTATCCGCCCGACTTCTCCACCTCGGACCCGCGCTCCGCGGAGTGGGAGGGCATGGCCAGCAACCCCGCGCACCAGGACGAGAAGCTCACCACCCAGGCGCTCTTCGAATGCATCGTCTACGCCGTGGAGCAGCCGCGCGACTGCTTCATCCGCTCCTTCCACTTCGAACCGCGCTAGGGCCTGTCCGCGCGGTCCGCCGCCGCGTCCCGCTCCACTCCTCGCGTCAAGGAGGTCCACCCGTGCCCACCCCTTACTGGATCACGGCGACCCCGCCCGCTCCGCACGGTGAACTCCACATCGGGCACCTGGCGGGCCCGTACGTCGCCGCCGACGTCCTCGCCCGGTTCCTGCGCGCCGACGGCCGGCCCGTCCGGTTCGCCACCGGCACCGCCGACCACGCCGCCTCGGTCGAGGCCCGGGCCCTGCGCACCGGCCGCAAACCGGCCGAGGTCGCCGAGGGCTACCGCGCCGCGATCACCGCCGACTGGCGGCGCTCCGGCATCACCTTCGACCGCATCGTCCACCCCCGCGGCGATCAGGGCTACACCCGCTGGATCCAGGAGCTGTTCGCGCGGCTGCACGCCGACGGGGTGATCGCCCCGCGCGCCCGGCTGCTGCCGTACTGCGCGTCCTGCGACCGCTGGCTGCACGGCGCGCACGTCACCGGCGGCTGCCCGCACTGCGGCCGGACCGGCGCCGGCGGGACGTGCCGCGCCTGCGCCCGCCCCAACGACGGCGGCGACCTGCTCGACCCGACCTGCACCCGCTGCGACACCCCCGCCCGCCCGCGCCGCTGCCGGCGCCTCTACCTCCCGCTGGAACCGTTCCGCGACCCCCTCGCCGACCACTGGGCCGCCTCGGCGCTGCCGCCCCGGCTCGCCGCCCTGTGCGAGGGCCTGATCGAGGACGGCCTCCCGGACGTCGCCGTCGGACACCCCGGTGAATGGGGCATCCCGGTACCCGTCGAGGAGTTCGCCGACCACCGCATCGACGCCTGCTTCGAGACGGCGGCCATGCAGCTCTTCGGCCACGGGGCGCACGAGGAGGAACTGCCGGAGCGCTCGGTGCACTTCTGCGGTTACGGCCACGCCTTCTGCCACGCGGTGCTGCTCCCGGTCCTGCTGCTGGCCCAAGGGCTGAAACTCCCGCAGGACTTCTGCGTCAACGAGGACTTCCGCATCGGGGACGGCGGCCCGGAGGGCGTCTGGGCCCTCGACCTGCTCACCGAGTTCGGCTCGGACACCCTGCGTCGCCATGTCCTCCAGGCCCGGCCGGCCGGTCGGAGCACCGGCTTCGACCGTGAGCGGTTGGCCCGGGCCCGGCGGGTGCTCGACACCACCTGGAACGGCTGGCTGGCGCGGGTGTTCGCGGCGGTCCGCGAGGAGAGCGCGGGCGTGGTGCCGGGGGTGCTGCCCGGCGGCACCGGCTGGGACCGTCACGTCCGCCGGGTCGGCCGCGGCGTCGAGGAGCTCCGCGAGGCGTACGACCTGGAGTCCTTCGACCCGCGGCGGGCGGTGGCGATGCTCGACGAGATCGTGCGCGCCACCGACGACTTCGGGCACCTCAACACCCACGAGCGCCGCCGGCCGCACCGCGACGGGCGGCATCTCGCCCCGCTCGTCGCCCAGTTGAGCGTCGCCGCCGGACTGACCGCCTGGGCCCGCCCGGTGATGCCGGAGGGCGCCGACCGGTTGGCCGCCGCACTGCGGATCGCCCCCGGCGGTCCGGTGACCGCCCAGGCGTTGGCCGCCCCCGCGGCCGGCACCCGGCTCGACCCGCCGTCCGGGCCCGTCTTCGGGTTCTGACCCGCCCCGGATCGGCACTGTCCGTAACCACCGCCGCGTGACCGGTCGTCGGCACGCGGCGGCCGGGCGCGTGGCTCCCGTCCTCCAGGAGGCCCCGTGTCCTTGCGCATCGCGATGCTCAGCGTCCACACCTCGCCGCTCCACCAGCCGGGCACCGGTGACGCCGGCGGCCTCAACGTCTACCTGGTCGAACTCTCCCGCGCCCTGGCCGGGCGGGGCGCCGAAGTGGACCTGTTCACCCGCTGCCGGGGCGAGGGTCACCCGCCGTGGGTGCCGCTCGCCCCGGGCGTCCGGGTGCGGCATCTGCCGGCCGGGCCGCGCCGCCCGCTGCCCAAGGAGGAACTGCCGGCCCGTCTCGCCGAGTTCTCCCTGGGGCTGCTCCGCGACCCCGGGCTCGTCGGCCCGCGCCCGTACGACCTGGTCCACTCGCACTACTGGCTTGCCGGGCAGGCCGGCCGGGTCGCCGCCGCGCACTGGCGGGTGCCGCTGGTACACACCATGCACACCCTGGCCCGGGTCAAGAACGCCGCACTGGCCGACGGCGACACCCCCGAGCCGGCCCACCGCATCCGCGCCGAACACCGGGTGGTGGCCGCCGCGGACCGGTTGTTTGCCAACACCGCCGACGAGGCCGCGGCGCTGCACGCGCTGTACGGCGCCCGCCCGACCCGCACCGACGTGGTACGGCCCGGCGTCGACCTGCGGACCTTCTGCCCGCGCGAGGGCCGCCGGGCCGCCCGGCGCCGACTCGGACTGCCCGAAGGGGCCTTCATCCCGCTCTTCGCCGGCCGCGTCCAGCCGCTCAAGGCCCCGGACGTCCTGCTCCGCGCGCTCGCCGAACTGGTGCGAGAGGCACCGGAGTTGCGCGACCGGCTGCACGTACCGCTGATCGGCGGCGTGAGCGGCACCGGCACCCGGCATCCCGAACGGCTCCGCGCCCTCGCCCACGACCTCGGCATCGCCGGGCTCGTCCGCTGGGAGCCCGCCGTGCCGCAGCCGCGGTTGGCGGAGTGGTACCGGGCCGCGGACGTCCTGGTGATGCCCTCGCGCAGCGAGTCGTTCGGCCTGGTGGCGCTGGAGGCACAGGCGTGCGGGACGCCGGTGCTGGCGGCGGCGGTGGGCGGGCTGCCGACGGCCGTCCGGCACGCGGAGACGGGATTCCTGGTGCCCGGCCACGAACCCGTCGACTACGCACGGCGGTTGCGGTGGCTGGCCCACCGGCCCGAGGCGGTGGCGCGGATGGGTCACGAGGCGGTGCGGCACGCGGCGGGCATGAGCTGGGAGGCGGCGGCCGACGGGGCGCTGCGCGCGTACCGGAGCGCGTTGGCGGAGGCCCGGTGGCAGCGGAGGGGGCAGGGGCGGCGGCACGCCCCTGCCCCGGTGGGCGTTCCCGTCCTGGAGGAAAAGGAGCGCCGCGGATTCACCCTAGCAGGTCATTTTGTTTCGCCAAAAGAATGGTGCAGCCCAGATTCGGCCGTTCAGTAGGAAATTCCGGCGGCCCGCGGATATCCCCGCGGGAGCGATCTGACGCACTTTTGCCATGGCGCGGATGCGACGTGCCGGGCCCCTGGTTCCGGGGGTGGTGGCGGGCGATTATTCAGGTGTCTTCCCGAGCAGCCCGGCGGCACGGGCGAGGGAAGTTCCGCCCATCTTTTTCAGCCTGGAGGAATCATGTCCGTCGCCATCCTCACCCGCCCCGTCTCCGCCACCGCGCTGCGCACCGCACTGGGCCAACTCGCGGCCGCCGCCACGCTCTGCGGCGCCGTCGCGGTGCCCGCGGTGGTGGTGTCCCTGGACGGTGCGGCGGCGCGGACCGCGGCCGGTGCGCAGGGCAACACCTGGCCCGCACACCCCGCACCGGTCACCCTCGCCGGGGCGTTCGGCGCCGACGACAACACCTGGCCGACGCGGCTGGCCCGCCAGGCCGGCACCACGGGCACCCAGGGCAACACCTGGCCCACCCCGCTGACCGCAGCCCGCGCCTGAGGCGCCACCGACCGGCCCCGGCCCGCTTCCCCCGAGCGGGCCGGGGCCCTTTCACGCTTTCCGGCAGTCCGGACAGAGACCCTTGAAAATGATCTCGGCGCTCTCCGTCCGCCAGCCTTTCAGGGCCTTTTCCGGCGGAATCGGAATCTCGTGCTCGACGTTCTCCACCCGTCCGCATTCCACGCAGAGCGCATGCTGATGCGGCTGCCCGGCGATTTCGAAGACCGCGGGAAATCCCGGGCGCTCGAATTTCGTCACCAACCCGGTGTCGAGAAAGTGCCGGAGCATGTCGTACACCGCCTGGCTGGTGAGCGTGCCGAGCCGTTCGCGGGCCGCCGCGGTGAGCGCCTCCACGTCCAGATGGCCGCCCGCGGAGAGCACCTGGAGTACTTCGAGTCGAGGGCCGGTCACCCGCAATCCGACGTCACGGAGTTGTTGGATCACCGCTTCCCGTGCGCCCGCCGCAGTCCTGTGCACCATCACTCCACCATCTGGTGAGACCAAAAATTTGCAGGCATCGTACCTCTTGCCGTGCCAGGGCGAGCCGGGATGCGACAGAAGGGCCGGCCACCCGTGACGGCTGGCCGGAAGGGACGTGCGGGTGCGGTCGTGCTTTAGTCGACCCAGCCCAGGCGGGTGGCGCGCACCCCGGCCTCGAAACGGCTGGAGGCACCGAGTTCCTGCATCAGCTCCGACAGCAGCCGGCTCACCGTGCGCAGCGAGACCCCCAGACTGCGGGCGATCTTCTCGTCCTTCATGCCCGAGGCGAGCATCCGCAGCGCGGCCCGCTGCTGTTCGGACAGACCGTCGCCGCCCCGCTCGGCCGCATGCTGCTCGCCGTAGGGGACGGCGGTGTGCCAACAGTGCTCGTACAGCGCCAGGTACGAGCGGACCAGGGCCGGGCCGCGGGCCAGGATCGCGCCGGCCGCGCTGTCCTCGGGGTCCACCGGCAGCACCGCGAACTGGTGGTCCGCGATGACCATGTTCATCGGCACGACGGGGGAGAGGCGCAGCTCGACGCCGAGTTCGACCTTCTGCCGGAAGTGCTCGGCCATGTCCGGTACCGAGGCGAAGCGCTGGTTGAAGATGGTGCGGACCCGCACCCCGTTCTCGATCTGGCGCCGGTCGCGGCTCAGCGCGCGCTCGGGGACCTCCCGCTGGAGCGCGCTCGGGTGCATCGAGGCCAGGTCGTGCTGGATGACGTCGGTGATGTCCTCCAACACCTGTTGGATGCGCCGGTAGTCGGTGAGGACCTCCACCTCGACCTCCGACCCGGCGATGGACCCGGCCCGCAGAAAGCTTCCGGCCAGGGTCTCCAGCGCGCTGTACGCGGTATCGGCCTGCTGGAGGTGTTCGCGCAGCCGCAGCCGCTCCTTCTCCAGCAGGCGCAATAAGGCGATCTCCGGATCGATGACGGCGACCGCGTCGGTGTCCGCCTCCGACTTCCCTGTGGCCAGGGCGAGTTGGTCGTCGTGGGCGGTGCCCGTGTGGACGATCAGGCCGAGGTCGAGGAGTTCGCCGCGACATCGCTCCCGTTCCTCGGGCCCCAGGCCCATGTCGGAGACCACGGCATCGAAGCTGGACGCACCGCGCGACCGGAGCTCCTGGTAGAGGGCGAGCGCGAGTTCAGTGGATTGCGTGCGCATCTTGCCACCGGCTTTGACCACGCTGAAGGCCCCCCAATGTGCTGCTGTGAGTCGCGCTCGTCACACCTTGTCACAGTTGCAAGGGAAGATCTCGACCCGCGAACACCGGTGTGACCCGCGTCACGTGGCGGTGTGACAGACCAGCAGTACGCTCCGTGTCCGCGCGTCGAGCCGCCGGCACCGGCGGTCCGCGATCCGCAGTCCCGCCGCGGCCAGCTCCGCGGTCAACCGCCCCCGGTCGACGACCCACTTGTCGGTGGTCAGCACCGACCTGCGGACGCGTGACTTCTCGGTGCGCTCGCACTGGTAGGTCAGGTGCTCCCGGCCGGTGTCGGGGTCGAACACCTGCCGTGCCACCACCCACTCCGTGACGCCGTCCACCCGCGGCACCTCGAACGCCCAGGTGCGGCGCGGATGCGCCAGCAGACCGGCCGGCTCGTGCTCGGTGTAGTCCAGGGCCAGCGCGCCGCCGGCGCCGAGGTGGGCGGCGACCTCGTGGAGCAGCGCCGGACGGGCCCGGGGGCTGACCGCGGTGACCATCGCCCCTGCCAGGACGGCGAGTTGGTAGTGGTCCCGCAGCCGCAGCCGCTCCAGATCGGCGCGGACCGTGGTGACCAGCCGGGCCACCTGCGGGCCGAGGTCGGCCGCCCATGCGTGCAACCGCCGCAGACCGGGCCGGTCGCGGTCGACGGCCGTCACCGGGAAGCCGTGCCGGGCGAAGGGGACCGCCAACCGCCCGGCACCGGACCCCAGATCGAGGATCGGCCCCCCGGTGTTCCTGGCCAGCCGCAGGTACTCGACGATGTCGCCGCTGAACGGGCCCAGCACCGCGTCCCGCAGCCAGCTGTCCGCCTCCCGTATCGGAGTGGTGGACTCCAGCCCCGGCAGGTACGGCGGGGTGGGCAGCCGGTCGAGGAGCGGGGGAGGCAGGGCCGGACCGAGCGCAGCGGGCACGGGCGTACCGGACTGGGTGTGCATCGCTCCTCCAGGAAGCTCGGTCGGTCCCTGCTGACCGGGCCGGGATTCCGTGCCGCCGGAACCGCGCCCCTGGAGGAAATCGTGTCCCGGCCGTGGCGCACCGGGCCAGCCGAACCCGCTGCGTGTTCACGCCACCGCGGGAATGCGCCAACGGCACGGCGCCACCGGCATGATGCGCGGCCGGAGGGCGGTGCCGGCGGGGTGGCTCAGATGAACCGGGTCAGTCGGGTGCCCGAGCCCTCGAAGCCCTGCCGGGTCAGGAAGGGGAGCGCCGGATCCTGTGCGCTCGGCAGTGAGATGCCCTGCCGGACCGCGCCGTGCTCGCGCAGCCGGTCGGTGACCTCGGCCAGCAGCATTCCGCCGATCTTCCGGCGGCGGGCGTCCGGGGCGGTTCCCAACGCGAAGAGCTCGCCCTCGCCGGGCATCAGAACGCCCCCCGCGGCGGCCCCGACAAGGCGTCCGGAATCCTCTTCGGCGACCAGCCAGCCGAGCCATCCGGGAGCCCCGCCGGGAATTCCGATTTCGGCGTTGAGGCGGCTGAGCGAGCAATGCGTGCCGACCAGCTGCCGCACCGCGGATTCGGTGAGAATCCCCGAATAGCTGTCGCGAATCGCCTGGCCCAGCAGCCGTGATATCGCGGTCGCGTCGGCCGGAGCCGCGGGCCGAACCTCCACCGGGCGCATATGTTCTGTCCCTCCCGGGGGCCCCGAGAATCACCCCAACTCCCCCAACAATAGCGGTGCATTACCACCGTGGGCCGGGAATCTTCAGGTACGAAGCTACGAAGTAAATACGTAGGAAGGCGTTATCCGAGCCGGGAGCAGCAGGCCAGGAACAGCGGTGCGGCGGCCCCGACCGCGGCCGCCGACGCGAACAGTCCGCGCAGCACCGGATGGCCGTTGCGGTGCGGGGTGAGGATCCGCCGCATCCGCAGCACCGCGGACGGGCCGCCGGCCGCGAAGGCCGCCGGCGGGGCCTGCTGTCCCGACGCCATCGCGTACAGCGCGGTGGCCAGCGCGTCGCGGGCGTGCCGGCGCAGCGCCCGGTCGTCCGCGGCCATCTCCAGCAGCAGCGGCACCTCCCCGCGCACCAGCCGGGCCAGCGGCAGTCGGCGGAACAACCG
The DNA here is from genome assembly GCF_042886435.1 of Streptomyces sp. NPDC058000. Taxonomy (NCBI): domain Bacteria; kingdom Bacillati; phylum Actinomycetota; class Actinomycetes; order Kitasatosporales; family Streptomycetaceae; genus Streptomyces; species Streptomyces sp. NPDC058000. Next base: position 207,648 of record NZ_JBHVQS010000002.1, on the reverse strand, counting down.
GCCGAAGGTCTCCGCCGCGGTGACCAGTACGTGGTGGCGACCGGCGATGTGGGCCCGCTCGTGCGCCAGGACCGCCGCCAACTGCGAGGGCGTCAAGGCCCCTTGGGCGCCGGAGCTCACCACGACCCGGGCGTCCCGGCCGGGCAGGCAGTAGACCGCCGGGGTGGCGTGGTCGATGACGACCGCGCGCAGCGCCGGATCCGGCCGGCCGACCAGCCGCAGCGTCGCGGAGTGCCGGCCGCGGGCGCGCCGGGCCCGCCACAGACCGTGGCCGAGCGCCGCCGCGGGCAGCGCCAGCGCCGCGGCCCCGGCACCCACCGCCAGGTACTCCTGCGACGACAGGTCCAACAGGACGCCGACAGCCGGCAGTTGGCATCTTTCCGCGACCCACGGCAGACAGCCGGTCACCCCGTTCGACAGGGCGTGGCTGCTCTCGTAGGGGAGGAGCAGCTGGACGGCGAAGCCCGCGATCCCCAGGACGAACGCCGCGGTGAGCGCCAGCCAGCCGGCCACCGCCGTGCGCGGCGCCTCCTGTGCCCACCGGGACCGGGCCAGTTGCTCGGGGAGCACCGCACCGGACAGGGCCAGCACCATCAGCGGCGGCAGGACGTGGTGGCTGATCACCGCTCGCCGCCCGCCTCGACGGCGGGTGCCGTCTCCTCGCGGCCGACCGCGCGCAGTGCGGCGTCCAGGGCGGCGAAGTCCTCCTGCGACATGTGCTCCACGAAGCGCATCAGCGCCGCCTGCCGGTCCTCGCTGCGGCCCAGCGCGTCCTGCATCAGTCCGGCGGTGTAGTCCTCCCGCCCGCGCACCGGTTCGTACGCCCAGGCCCGGCCGACCTTGTGGCGGCGGAGCCAGCCCTTGCGGTGGAGGATGTCGGCGACCGTCATCACCGTGGTGTAGGCGACGGTCCGGGTCCGGTTGATGTCGTCCACGACCTCGCGGACGGTCGTGGGTCGCTGCCAGCGCCACAGCCGGTCCATGATCTCAGCTTCCAGGTCGCCCAGCCGTCGCACGACTGCATCCCCTCCTCGGACTCCACCGCTGCGGACTGATGTCGGGACTGCGCACGGTGCGCCACATCGTATGGCGCGGCCTGCGTGGCCGCCCCGCACCGACGCCCCCCATACCGCTCGGGGTATGGAGGGCGTTCGGTGGGCGGCGCGGGCGGTGCGCCGCCCGGCCGGCTCGCGGTGGCCATCAGGCCCTGACGAGGCGGGAGATGGCCCGGGACGCCTCCCCGACCTTCACCTTCACCTGCTCGCCGCCGCCCACGATCGCCTCGGTGACGCAGCTGTTGAGGTGCTCGTCGAGCATGACCAGGGCGACGGAGCGGAGCGCCGCGTTGGTCGCCGAGATCTGGGTGAGGACGTCGACGCAGTAGGTGTCCTCCTCGACCATCCGCTGCACGCCCCGCACCTGGCCCTCGATCAGCCGCAGGCGCCGCAGGACGCCGTCCCTGTGTTCCTGGTAGCCGGCCATCGTGGCCTCCGCCTCACTTGTCCGGGAATCACTTGTCCGCTGCCTGGAATCCGCGCAGCCGCAGGCTGTTGCCGACCACGAAGACCGAGGAGAAGGCCATCGCCGCCCCCGCGATCATCGGGTTGAGCAGACCGGTCGCGGCCAGCGGCAGCGCCGCGACGTTGTAGGCGAAGGCCCAGAAGAGGTTGGACTTGATGGTGCCCAGGGTGCGGCGGGAGAGCCGGATGGCGTCGGCCGCGGCCCGCAGGTCGCCGCGGACGAGGGTCAGGTCACCGGCCTCGATGGCGGCGTCGGTCCCGGTGCCCATCGCCAGCCCGAGGTCCGCCTGGGCCAGCGCCGCCGCGTCGTTGACGCCGTCGCCGACCATCGCCACCGACTTTCCCCCCTTCTGGAGGCGTTGGACCACCTCGACCTTGTCCTGCGGCAGCACCTCGGCGATCACCTGGTCGGGGTCGATGCCGACCTCGGCGGCGACCGAGTGCGCCACCGCCTTGTTGTCACCGGTCAGCAGCACCGGCGTCAGCCCGAGCGCGCGCAGCCGCCGGATCGCCTCCGGGCTGCTCTCCTTGACGGCGTCGGCCACCTCCAGGACCGCCCGGGCCGCACCGTCCCAGGCCACCGCGATCGCGGTCCGCCCGGCCGCCTCGGCCGCCGCCTTGGCCTGCGCCAGCTCGTCCGGGAGCGGGATCGCCCACTCGGCGAGCAGCTTCTCCCGGCCGACCAGCACGGCGTGCCCGTCGACGATGCCCTGGACGCCCAGTCCCGCGATGTTGGCGAAGTCCTCCGGCACCGGCAGGGTGCCCACCTCGGCGCTCGCGCCGGCCGCCACGGCCTGGGCGATCGGGTGTTCCGAGGAGTGCTCCAACGCGCCCGCCAGCCGCAGCACTTCGGCCTTGTCGGTGCCTGCCGCGGTGTGCGTGGCCAGCAGGGTCATCCGCCCGGTGGTGACGGTGCCGGTCTTGTCCAGGACGATGGTGTCGACCTTGCGGGTGCTCTCCAGGACCTCCGGGCCCTTGATGAGAATGCCGAGTTGGGCGCCGCGGCCGGTGCCGACCATCAGCGCGGTCGGCGTGGCGAGCCCCAGCGCGCACGGGCAGGCGATGATCAGCACGGCGACCGCGGCGGTGAAGGCGGCGGTGAGTCCGGCGCCGCTGCCGATCCAGAAGCCGAGGGTGGCCAGGGCCAGGGCGATGACGACCGGGACGAAGACCGCGGAGATCTTGTCGGCGAGCCGCTGGGCGGCCGCCTTGCCGTTCTGGGCGTCCTCCACCAGCTTGGCCATCCGGGCCAGTTGGGTGTCCGCGCCGACCCGGGTGGCCTCGACGACCAGCCGGCCACCGACGTTGAGCGTGGCGCCGGTGACGCCGTCGCCGGCCGAGACCTCCACCGGCACCGATTCACCGGTCAGCATCGAGGCGTCCACGGCGGAGGCGCCGTCCACCACCGTGCCGTCGGTGGCGATCTTCTCGCCCGGCCGGACCAGGAACCGGTCGCCGACGCTCAACTGCCCGATCGCGATGGTCTCCTCGCGGCCGCCGCGCAGCACGGTGACGTCCTTCGCGCCCAGCTCCATCAGCGCCTTGAGGGCCGCGCCCGCCTTGCGCTTGGAGCGGGCCTCGAAGTACCGCCCGGCGAGGATGAAGGCGGTGACGCCGGCCGCCGCCTCCAGGTAGATGTTCCCCGCGCCGTCGGTGCGGGCGATGGTCAGCTCGAACGGGTGGGTCATGCCGGGGGTGCCGGCGGTGCCGAAGAACAGCGCCCACAGCGACCACAGGAACGCGGCGGAGGTGCCGACCGAGATCAGGGTGTCCATGGTGGCCGCACCGTGCCGGGCGTTGGTCCACGCGGCGCGGTGGAACGGCCAGGCGGCGTACGTGACGACCGGCGCGGTCAGCGTCAGCGACAGCCACTGCCAGTACTCGAACTGGAGCGCCGGCACCATGGCCAGGACGATCACCGGAACGGCCAGCGCCACCGCGGCGATCAGCCGCTGGCGCAGCGGCCGCAGCGGGTCCTCCTCCGCGCCGCCGCCCTCGCCGCCTGCCGCGCCGCTCTCGCCGGCGGGGGAGGCCGGTGCGGGCTCCTGCGCGGTGTAGCCGGTGGCCTCCACCGTGGCGATCAGGTCCTGGACCGAGACGACGTCCTGGAAGGTGACCTTCGCCTTCTCGGTGGCGTAGTTGACGGTCGCCTCGACACCGTCCATGCGGTTGAGCTTCTTCTCGATCCGGGCGGCGCAGGAGGCGCAGGTCATGCCGCCGATGGCGAGCTCGACCTCGGCGGCGCCGGGGCTGGTGGTGGTCATGTCTGCTCCTCGCAGCTCACGGAAAGCGGAAGTACGGGGGTTCCGGGCGGGTGGGGCGCCGGCGGGGCGGTCGGGGACGGCCGTCCGCCCCGCCGGCGCGGGGTCAGGCCCGGCCGGTGAAGTCGTAGCCGGCCTCGTCGACGGTGCTGGCGATCAGCGCGTCGTCGGGCGCACCGCCGGTGGTGACGGTGACCAGGCCGGTGCCGATCTCCACCTCGACGGCGACGACGTCGTCGAGTGCGCCGACGGCCTTGGTGACGACGCCCTGGCAGTGCGCGCTGCCGATCCCGTCGACCTTGTAGGTGACGGTGTGGCCGTCGGCGACCGCGGTCGCCGACGCCGGGGCGGCGTCGGTGGTCCGGCAGCTGCCATCGGGGGTGCAGCAGGACGACATGGGCTTCCTCCTGAGTGGGCGGGCCGGTGGTTCCGGCCCCTACGGACACGGGCGGGGCGTACGGGCCGATGACGGTGGCCCGCTGCCGCTCGATACCCTAGGGGGGTATCGGTTGGCGTGGCTCCATATATACCCCCCGCCCGTATTCATGGCAAGCGTTCCGGGTGGGTTGACTAGATACCCCCAGGGGGTATGGTGTGGGCGAGTTGATCGGCCGCGACACCGGAGGTACTCGCCACCGGCGGCCCGTGAGGAGGGACTGCGTCATGCACACCGGACTGAAGGTCGGGATCTTCGCCACCGCGCTCGCCGCGACATTCGGCTCCGCCTACGGCGTGGGGAAGGCGGTGGGTCCCGTGATGCCGGCGGCCCCCGCGGCCCAACACGCCGGCCACACCGCGCAGAACGGCCACGCGTCCGGCGCGGCGGCACCGGGCGGACTCCAGATCGCCGAGGGCGGCTACACCCTCGACCTCAAGACCCCGGCCGTCACCGCCGGCACCCCCGCCGAACTCCGCTTCGCGGTGGTCGACGACCGCACCGGCCGCCCGGTCACCGCCTACCGGCGCGCACACGGCAAGGAACTGCACTTCATCGTGGCCTCCCGGGACCTCACGGTGTTCCGCCACCTCCACCCGCGGCGCGCCGCCGACGGCACCTGGTCCACCCCGGTCGACCTGCCCACCGCCGGCGGCTACCGGGTCTTCGCCGACTTCACCCCCGACGGCGCGAAGGAGGGGCTGACGCTCGGCGCCGACCTGGCGGCGGCCGGCACCTACCGGCCGGCGGAAGCGCCCCGCCCGGCTGCCACGGCCGAGGTCGACGGCTACCGCGTCACCCTCGACGGCGCACTCCGCCCCGGCGAGCCCGGCGCCCTGACCCTGCGGGTCACCAAGGGCGGCAAGCCGGTCACCGACCTCCAGCCCTACCTCGGCGCATACGGCCACCTGGTCGCCCTGCGCTCCGGCGACCTCGCCTACCTGCACGTCCACCCCAACGGCGAACCGGGTGACGGGAAGACGCCGGCCGGCCCGGAGATCTCCTTCACCGCCACCGCGCCGAGCGCCGGCACCTACCGCCTGTTCCTGGACTTCCAACACCAGGGCACGGTCCGCACGGCCGCCTTCACCGTCCGGGTCGCCGGTGCGGCGGGCGACGCGGGCGCGGGGCACGGCGGGCGTGCGGACGGCGCCGCCGACGGCGACCACCAGGAGGCCGGCGGCGACCACCAGCACTGACCGCCCGACGACGCACACCGGCACACCGGCACACCGGCACCGGCCGGCACCGGCCCGACGCTCAAGGAGGCACCCCGGATGACACCCCCTACGGCGGCGCTGCGGCACGCCGCCGGCCACCCCCTGGTCCGTCTGGTGGCCATCGCCCTGCTCCAGGCCGCGGCCACCCACCTCGGCCGGTCGCCCGCCGCACCCCGTCCACGTACCTGCGCGTGCCCGCGGCCTTGACCCTTTCGACGACGAGATCAGCCGCGAGATCAACCACGAGCTTTACTGCGCATTGGTTGCAACTAAAATCGACCGGCAGGAATGTAGGGGGGAGCCCCGGTAGAGGCCGGGGCTGAACGGAAGAAAGCAGTGCCGCCCATGCCCACGCCCCCCTCCCCGACCCTGGCCGGCCAGGCCCCGCCGTCCCGCCGCCAGCGGATCGCGCGGTCGATGACCCGCGCCGAGTGGGGGCGGATGGCCGGGATGGCCGGATTCATTCTCGCGCTGCACGTCATCGGCTGGTTCACCCTGGTGGCGATCGTGGCGCCGGAGCACTACAGCCTCGGCACCAAGAGCTTCGGCATCGGCATCGGGGTGACCGCGTACACCCTCGGCATGCGGCACGCCTTCGACGCCGACCACATCGCCGCCATCGACAACACCACCCGGAAGCTGATGCACGAGGGGCAGCGGCCGCTCTCGGTCGGCTTCTGGTTCTCGCTGGGGCACTCCAGCATCGTCTTCGGGCTGGCGTTCCTGCTGTCCCTCGGCGTCAAGGCGCTCGCCGGACCGGTCAAGGACGACAACTCCCAGCTGCACGCGGTGACCGGCCTGATCGGCACCACCGTCTCCGGCGTCTTCCTCTACGTCATCGCCGCGATCAACATCGTGATCCTGGTCGGGATCTGGGGGGTCTTCCGGCGGATGCGGGCCGGCGACTTCGACGAGGCCGCGCTGGAGGAGCAGCTCAACAACCGCGGCCTGATGAACCGGCTGCTCGGCCGGGTCATGAAGTCGATCACCAAGCCCTGGCAGATGTACCCGCTCGGCCTGCTCTTCGGCCTCGGCTTCGACACCGCCACCGAGATCGCGCTGCTGGTGCTGGCCGGCTCCGGCGCCGCCTCCGGACTGCCCTGGTACGCCATCCTCTGCCTGCCGGTGCTGTTCGCGGCCGGTATGAGCCTGCTGGACACCATCGACGGCTCGTTCATGAACTTCGCCTACGGCTGGGCCTTCTCCAAGCCGGTCCGCAAGGTCTACTACAACCTCACCATCACCGGCCTCTCGGTCGCCGTCGCCCTGATCATCGGGACGGTGGAACTCCTCGGTCTGCTCGCCGACAAGCTCGGCCTGCACGGTGCCTTCTGGGACTGGGTCGGCGGACTGGACCTCAACGTCATCGGCTTCGCCATCGTCGGGCTGTTCTTCCTCACCTGGATCGTCGCCCTCGCGATATGGAAGCTCGGCCGCATCGAGGAGAAGTGGACGGCCCACGTCCGCCCGGCGGGGGAGCAGGCCGCCGACTGATCCCCCGCCCCGGCCGCCGCCTCAGCCGGACAGGCCGGCCGCCGGCGCCGCGGCCGGCCGCGCCCCCTGGTGCGGGAAGACCCCCTGGAGGCCGTCCCGCCGGTTGCGGTGCAGGGTGAAGCGGTCGAAGAGCACCGGCCGGGGGAGCGGATCGGCCGGCGTCGCGGCCGGCGTGTGGTAGTAGCTGACGGTGATCGTGGTGCGGCCGCCGGGGCCGTGGCCCGGATCCACGTCGAACACCGCGATCCCGTACGGGTAGTGGGTGTCCGGGTCGCGCACCGCCGACCAGGTGGCCTTCTCCGTCGCGTCCGGATCCGCCTTGTACGGCAGGCGCTTGGTGCGGACGAAGGCGTTGGGCACGCCGTCGTGGTCCGGGTCGGGCAGGTAGGTGTCGTCGTGCGAGGCGGTACCGCCGCCACCGAGGATCAGGTGCACGGTGCCCTTGGACGTGTCGATGTCATCCAGCCGGTCGTCCACGACGGCCGGCCGCAGCAGCGAGTGCGGATCGGTGCCGCGGACCGGATGGGTCCGCTCGTAGTCGTGGTCGTGGCCGCACAGCACCAGATCGACCCCGTACCGGTCGAGCACCGGCAGCAACTGCTCGCGCAGGCCCATGTCCCCGCCGTGGCTGGTGGCCGACGAGGACATCGCGAACTGGTGCAGCGACGCCACGATCCAGTCCACGCCGCGGTCCGCCCGGGCCTGCCGCAGGGTGCGCTCCAGCCAGCGGAGCTGCGCGCCCTGGCTGTACCCGCTGATGTAGAGGGAACGGCCGGTCACCGGGTCCTGGCTGGCGTCGTCCTCGATGGCCAGGTCGTTGCCGTCCAGCGAGACGAAGAGCACCGAACCGACCCGGAAGCCGTACCAGTTCCCGCAGTGGTCCCGGGTCCCGTTGTCCGGCAGCGCGAACCGCGTGGTGTACGAGGCGTAGCCCAGCTCGCCGCCGCCCAGTTCGACCTCGTGGTTGCCGGGCGCCGGCATCCAGGGCCGGTTGCGGGCCGAGACGGCCATGTTGTTCATGAAGGCGTCCCAGCACTGCGGCTGCTGCTCGGGGTTGTTGTTGGCGTACGCGAGGTCCCCGTTGAGCAGGTGGAACAGCGGGTCGAACTGCTCGACCTGGCGGACCGCGGCGGCGCCGTGCAGCGCCGACTTGTGCCATGCGGTGCTGCCGGTGCCCAGATCGCCGAAGCTGGTGAAGCGGAACGCGGTCCGCTCGTGGCCGGGCGCGGTCCGGAAGGTGCCCTGCACCGGCGCCGCCCCGTCGTGCAGCAGCTCGTACACATAGCTGCACTCCGGCCGCAGTCCGTGCAGTCGCACGTGGTGGGTGTACGTCTCCACCTTGTTGAGCCCGTCCACGTACGTCCGGGTCTCGGCCGCCACCGTGCGGCCGAAGCCCTGGTGCGGGGTGCCCAGCCGCAGTCGGGGGCGGCGCACCGCGGCGCCGGTGGCCCAGGACAGCGTCATCTGGTGGGCGGGCTCGGTGCCGTACTGGAGGTGGATCTGCTCCGGGGGCGGGGTGCCGGCGACCGCCGGGCGGGCCCAGAGCAGGGCGGAGCCGGGCAGCGCGGTCAGCGCACCGGCCGCGGTCGCGCCGCGCAGCAGAGCGCGGCGTGAGGGTTGACGAATCACGGGGTGCCTCCTGGGCCTTGGGAAACCGCACGGAGGCTCACAGGGGCGGGCGACGACGGGGGTGCCGTCCGGGAACGGACCGGTTAATTGCCGGCGAACGGTCAACTGTGCGGCCCAGCGGCCCGGTTGGGCCCGGACCCGGGCGGTCAGGGCCTGGGGGCGGCGGTGTCGCCGGAGTCCGCGCCCGCCGCGGCGTGCGAGGCCAGCACGCCGGTGCGGTGCCGCTGTACGCACCAGTAGTAGGCGAAGCCGCCCAGCGCCACGACGCCGATGAAGAGGAAGGCGCCCCAGCGCAGGTACCAGTGCTGCGGACCGGTGGCGTTGTAGACCGCGGCGCGCGGCCAGGCGAGGTTGATCGACATCGCCAGGCCCCAGAGCACCGCCAGGACGTTCACCGGGAGACCGAACCTCCCCAGCGAGAAGCTGCCCTTCGGCACCGTCCAGTTGCCGCGCAGCCGCTGCACCAGCATCGGCAGCGTCACCATCAGGTACGCCAGGTAGATCATGATGATCGCGATACTGGTGATCACCGAGAAGATCTGCGGCTGGTCGATGTTGATCAGCAGGATCACGATCCCGACCACCCCGATCACGACCGCCGGCACCACCGGCGTCTGGAACCGCGGGCTGACCCGGGCCAGCCGCGCGGACGCCGGGAGGTTGTTGTCGCGGGCCATCGCGAACGCCAGCCGGATGGCGGCGGTGTGCACCGCCAGTTCGCAGACGGTGATCGCGATCACCACGCACCACAGCACGATCTGCCCGATCGTCGACCCGAGGGTGGCCAGGACGACGTACTGCAGACCGTCCACCGACAGCCGCTCGTCGTGCAGATCGGGGACGGCCAGCAGCGCGAACAGCAGGATCAGCCCGCCGATGACGAACGAGGCGACCAGCGCCCGCAGGATCGCCCGGGGCGCGTTGCGGGCCGGGTCCTTGGACTCCTCGCCGAGCGAGGAGGCGGTGTCGAAGCCGTACATGACGTACGCGGACGCGAGCGAGGCGGTCAGGAACGCGCCCAGGTACCCCAGGCTCTCGCCCTGGCCCTTGCCGAAGGTGTCCGTCAACACAGTGGCCGGGCCGCGGGTGACGTGCGCGGCCAGCAGCAGGATCAGCACGACCGCGGCGATCAGCTCGATGGCCACGCCCGCCGAGTTGATCCGCGCCATCAGCTTCACGCCGAAGGCGTTGATCAGGGTGGTGAAGGCGATCAGGACGGCGCCCAGGAGGACCGCGTTGGCGGCCGCGTCGGTCTTCCCGGTGCCGTCCCCGATGAACTGGAACCACGACGAGATCTGCGGCAGCGTCACCTGGTAGGCCAGCGCCACCGCGGCCAGCGAGACCATCGACGCGGTGAGCATCATCCAGCCGCCGAGCCAGCCCACGTGCGGACCGCCCAGCTGCTTCGCCCAGTTGTAGATCGACCCGGCCACCGGATAGCGGCAGGCCAGCTCGCAGAAGCACAGCGCCACCATCAGCTGCCCGCAGAAGACCAGCGGCCAGGACCACCAGTACGCCGGACCGCCGTGGCTCACGCCGAAGTAGAACAGCTGGAAGGTGCCGGTGAGGATGGAGATGTAGCTGATGCCGGCCGCGAAGGTGTGGAAGTTGCCCAGGGTCCGCTTGAGTTCGGGCTTGTAGCCGAGTTCGGCCAGTGCCCCGTCTTCGTGCGCCGTGTCGGGTGCGGCGTCGTGCGCGCCGTCGCCGGAGGAGCCCCCGGCGCCGGGACCGGAGGGGACGGAACCGGTCACTCGAACCACCTCTGCGGAGTCGGCGCGGTGTTCCGCCAGACGTGCTTGGCCTCCTGGTACTCCGCCAGCCCGGCCGGCCCCAGCTCCCGGCCGATCCCGGACTGCTTCATCCCGCCCCACTCCGCCTGCGGCACGTACGGATGGAAGTCGTTGATCCACACCGTGCCGGCCCGCAGCCGGGACGCCACCCGGTGCGCGCGTTCGCCGTCCTGGGTCCACACCGCCCCGGCCAGCCCGTACACCGTGTCGTTGGCCAGCGACACCGCCTCGACCTCGTCCCGGAACCGCTCCACGGTCAGCACCGGCCCGAACGACTCGTCCCGCACCACCGACATGTCCGGGGTGCACTCGTCGAGCACCGTCGGCAGGTAGTAGAAGCCGTCCGCCAGCTCCGGGTCGTCCGGTGGCGCCCCGCCGCAGCGCAGCACCGCGCCCTCGTCCAGCCCGGCCGCCACGTACGCCGCGACCTTCGCCCGGTGCGCCGCGGAGATCAGCGGGCCGGTGCGGGCCCGCTCGTCGAACGGGCCGCCGAGCGGGATCCGCCGGGCCCGGGCCACCAGTTCGTCGACGAAGCGGTCGTGCAGGTCGTCCTGGACCAGCAGCCGGGCGCCCGCCGAGCAGACCTGCCCGGAGTGCAGGAAGACCGCCGTCAGGGCGTAGTCGACGGCGGTGTCGAAATCGGCGTCCGCGAAGACGATGTTGGGGTTCTTACCGCCCAGTTCGAGGGCGATCTTCTTGACCGTGGGCGCCGCCGCGGTCATGATCCGGCGGCCGGTGACCAGCCCGCCGGTGAACGACACCATGTCCACCCGCGGATCCTCGGTCAGCGGTGCCCCCACCAGCGGACCGGTGCCCAACACCAGGTTGGCCGCCCCGTCCGGCACCCCGGCCTCGGCCAGCAGCCGCATCAGGTGGATCGCGGTGTGCGGCGTCAGCTCGCTCGGCTTCAGCACGAACGTGTTCCCGGTGACCAGGGCCGGGGCGACCTTCCACGCGGTCTGCAACAAGGGGTAGTTCCACGGCGTGATCAGCGCGCAGACCCCGACCGGCTCGTGCCGCACGGTGCTGTCCACCTCCGGGGCCCCGGCATCCACCACCCGGTCGACGCCGCCGGCCGCGCCGAGGTTGCCGAAGTACCGGAAGCAGCCCGCGATGTCGTCCATGTCGTAGCAGCTCTCCACCAGCCGCTTGCCGGTGTCCAACGACTCGGCCCGGGCCAGCGCGTCGCGGTCCCGCTCCAGCAGCTCGGCGACGCGCAGCACCACCCGGCCGCGCTCGGCGGCCGGGGTGCCGGGCCACGGCCCGTCGTCGAACGCCAACCGGGCGGCGATTACCGCGGCCGCCACGTCCTTCGGCCCGCCCTCGTCGACCGTCGCGACCAGCGTGCCGTCCGCCGGGCAGCGGATCTCCCGCACCTGCCCGTCGGCCGCTGCGGTCCACTGACCGCCGATGAACAGCTCCGGCATGGGTGCGCCTCCGGTCTTGTCTCCGGGCGGGTGCCGGCGGGGCACGCACGGGACGGGCGCCCTGCCGCAATGGTCTCCCTCGGTGATGATCTCGGTACCGAGCGTAAGTCCGGCACCGGGGGACCGCACGGTGCGCGGCGGCCGGGCGCGCGGGCGGGGCGCGGGGTGGGGCCGATGGGGTGACCACGTGGCACTGCCCGACAATGGGGGCATGCACCTGGTCCCCGACGCCGCCGCGTACCTCACCGGCCGCTGGCACGTCGAGCGTGCCGTCTACGACCTGCGGGCCGGCACCGAAGGCAGCTTCCGGGGCACCGCGGACTTCACCCCGGACGGCCCCGACGGGGCACTGTGCCACGCCGAGGAGGGCGAGCTGACCTGGGACGGCGTCGCGTACCCGGCGACCCGCACCCTGTGGCTGCGGCCCGGGCCCGACGGCACCGCCGCGGTCACCTTCGCCGACGGCCGCCCCTTCCACGACCTGGACCTGCGGACCGGCCACTGGACCACCGTCCACCCCTGCGCCGCGGACCGCTACGAGGGCGTCTTCACCGCCGTCGCCGCGGACCGCTGGCACCTGGAGTGGCGGGTCACCGGCCCGGCCAAGGACCAGCTGCTGCGCTCGGTCTACCGACGGACCGGCTGAATCCGGTGCCCCGGCGCTCCCGGCGCGCGGTGGCCGCTCCCGCTACGGCTTGACCGCCTTCAGCGCGTACAGCAGCGGAATGATCGGCTCCGACTCGGGCAGCCGCCACCAGCCGTTCTCGTCCGGCACCATCGACGGGAAGCGCGGCCACGGCAGCACCTCGGTCTCCCGGACGCCCCGCACGGTCAGCCCGGCCTCGATCACCGCGTTGACGACCTCGCCGACGCCGTGCCGCCACTCGTAACTCGTCGTCGCGCTCTGGAGGGGCGGGCCGTCGGTGTAGGTGGTGGGCGTGTCGCTGCGCAGGGCGCCCCGGCCGGCCAGGTAGTCGTGGCGGAGCAGGAGCGGCGGGATGTCCGGGGCCGTGGGCGGTGTCGCGCCGAGGGCGTTCAGCAGCGGGTGGAACTCCACCAGGTAGAACGTCCCGCCCGGCCGCAGCAGTTCGGCGACGGTCCCGGCCCAGGCGGCGAGGTCCGGCAGGTAGCACACCGCGCCCTTGCCGGTGTAGACCACGTCGAACCGGCGGTCGCCGAGCGCCTCCACCGCCTGGTACACGTCCGACCGCACGAACTCCATCTCCCGGCCGGTCGCCGCGGCCAGCTGCCGGGCCTGCGCCACCGCCTCGGCGGAGAAGTCCAACCCCACCGCCCGCGCCCCCCGGTCCGCGAACGCGGCCGTCTCGGTGCCCAGATGGCACTGGAGGTGCAGCACATCGCGCCCGGCCAGCTCCCCGAGGTCGGTCCATTCGAACGGCGCGAACCAGTCCTCGGCGCTCCGCGACCCGTCCAGGCCGTAGAACGCACTGGCCACATGGACCGGAGTGCGTGCGTCCCAGTTGGCCTCGTTGGCGCGCACCATCTCCTCCGCGCCGGGAAGCGCCGGCCGATCGCCGACGGGCGGACCGGGGAGCGCCCGGTCGGCGGACTCGCTCTGTTCTGTGGTCATGCCACTCTTCTACCTGCCGGCGCCGCGCGGACACCAGGCGACCGCTCCGTCCCGGCCGATACCGGCCACCCGGACCACGGCGGTCACCCGGCCCCCGGCGAGCACCAGCCGCCGGTTCGCCCGCCCGGCCAGGTCCTCGTCGTCCGTGGCGACGACGCAGGTGAGCCGGTACGCGCCCCACACCCGCACCAGCAACGCGGCGAAGTCCGCCCGGGCGGCCGGCGGCAGGCCCTCCGTCGGCCGGTCCGCGAGCAGCACGGCGGGCCGCTTCACCAGCGCCCGGGCGAGCGCCGCGCGCCGCCGCGCGTACGCGTCCAACTGCCCCGGCAGCAGATCGCCCTGGTCGGGCAGCCCGACCTCCGCCAGCGCGTCCCCGGCCAACTCCCAGCGGTCGGCCGGCCGCAGCCCCAGCGGGACCAGCGCGGCGGCCACGCCCTGCCGCACGGTCGATCCGGCGAGCGGACCCGGATGGTCGCCGTCGCCCGCGCCGAGCAGCCCGATCGACTCGGCGCGGATCCGGCCGAGCCGGGACGCGGTGACCATGGCCAGATCCGTACCGTCGAGCAGCACACTGCCGCGGGTCGGGCGCTCCAGCCCGCCCAGGATCCGCAGCAGCGTCGACGCGCCGGCGCCGGGCGGCCCCTGGACGGCGAGCGCGGTGCCGTCCGGTACGGAGAACCCGACGCTGTCCAGAGCCCGCACCAGCTCACCGCCGCGCCGGTAGTGCTTCGTCACGCCGCTCAGGTGGTACACGGTGCCCTCTCCTCCGGGCCGCCGGACCGCGGCCCCACGACCGACCGTAGCCACCCCGGGTGACCGACCCATGAGCGGACCGTGAGAGGTCGATGAGAACGCCCGACCCGGCGGCCGCCCCGCCGCCTGGCGCGGTAAGCCCGGTCCGCGCCGGTGAGCGCAACTGGCCGACTGCCCACCGAGGCAGGGCAGTTGGAGACGGCGCGCGGTGGTCGTACCGTTACCGGCACCGCAATCCGACGGGAAGAGTGGGGAATGAGCCAAGAAATCCGGCCGCTGTCCAGCGCTGTCGACGTGAGCATCCCGAGCGTCGCGCGGATGTACGACTACTACCTGGGCGGCAAGGACAACTACGCGGTGGACCGCGAGGCGTGCGAGGAGCTGAGCAAGGTCGTCCCGAGCACCCAGGTGCTGGCGCTCAACAACCGGCGTTTCCTGCGCCGGGTGGTCCGCTGGCTGGCCCGTGAGCGGGGCATCCGGCAGTTCGTCGACCACGGTTCGGGCCTGCCGACGCAGGACAACGTCCACCAGGTCGCCCAGCAGGTCGATCCCCGGTCCCGCGTGGTGTACGTCGACAACGACCCGATCGTGCTGGCGCACGGCCGGGCGCTGCTGGAGGAGAACGAGAACACCGCCGTCATCCAGGCCGATATGCGGGACACCGACGGCATCTTCGGCAGCCCGGAGGTCCGGCGGCTGATCGACCTCGACGAGCCGGTCGCCGCGCTCTTCGTCTCCGTGCTGCACTGCATCCCGGACGCCGACGACCCCGCCGCGCTGGTGCGGCGGGTAGCCGAACGACTGGTGCCGGGAAGCTTCCTGGTGGTGTGTCAGCTGGTCAGCGAGGACGCCGCGACGCGGGACTTCGTCACCGAGTTCATGCGGGTCAGCACCCACGGGAACTGGGGACGGGTGCGGCAGCAGCACGAGCTGCGGGCGTTCCTGGACGGGCTGGAGATCCAGGAACCGGGGTTGGCGGAGGTCTCGACCTGGCGGCCGGACCCGTCGGATGTCGGCCCCAGGCAGCTGACGCAGGAGTGGATCGAATTCGGGGGCGTGGCGCGGAAGCCGTAGCGGCACGGAGGCGGGCGGGGCGGGCGCGGGGGCTCGTCCCGAGGCCGTCAACTCTCCTGTTTCAGTAGGCGTTCCAGTATGGCCAGCGATTCCCGCGGGGACTCGGCCTGGGCGCTGAGCCGGTCCATCACCGCCAGGTAGTGGTCGACGTCGTCACGCTTGTCCAGGTAGAGCGCGCTGGTCAACTGCTCCAGATAGACGATGTCCGGGAGGTCGGGCTCCAGGAAGCGGAGGATGGTGATCGGCCCGCCCGCCGCGGCGAGACCGCCGAGGGCGAACGGCGCGACCTGGAGGGTGATGTTGGGGCTTCGCGCCATCTCCAGCAGATGCCGGAGCTGACCGGCCATCACCTCCGGTCCGCCCAGCGGCCGGCGCAGGCACGCCTCATCGAGGATGGCCCACAGCCGGGGCGCGTCATCGAGCCCCAGCAGCCGCTGCCGCGCCATCCGCAGCTCCACCCGCTGGTCGGTCTCCTCCGGGGTGGAACCCGGGTGTCCCAGCAGCGCCACCGCGCGGGCGTACTCCGGGGTCTGCAACAGGCCCGGTACGAACTGGACTTCGTAGGTGCGGATCACCGAGGCGGCGGACTCCAGCCCGAGGTGGGTCTCGAACCAGCTGGGCAGGACGTCGCCGTACTGGTGCCACCAGCCGGGCGTACTGGTCCGGCGGGCGAGGGTGAGGAAGGTGGACCGGGCGGTGCTGTCGGTGACGTCGTACAGCGTCAGCAGATCGGCGACGTCGCGTTCCTTGCAGCTCACCCGGCCCAGTTCGAGGCGGCTGATCTTGGCGTGGGAGGCGCGGATGGCGTCGCCGGCGGCCTCGCGGGTGATGCCGGCGGCCTCCCGTAGCCGGCGCAGCTGGGTGCCCAGCACGATGCGCAGGACGGTGGGGCCGCCGCGCGGGTGTTCCAGATAGCGGCGCAGGGACAGATCGCTGCTCGACTGCGCGGCGCTCATGACTGACTCCCCTGAGTGGTCGGGCGAACGCCCAGTGTCCCATTGCCCGGAGGAGGCGTACACCTGCGCCGACTATCCGGCCGACATATGCCTCAGTTATTGCTCCCGAGGGCGGTCATCTGGTCACTCGTGGGGGAACAGATCGTCGAATTCGCCGTCCTTGGCGCCTTGGACGAAGGCGGCCAGCTCGGCGCGCGAGTAGATCAGGGCCGGGCCGGCGGTGTGTCGCGAGTTGCGTACCGCGACCCCGTCGTCCGGAAGAAGCGCCAGTTCAACGCAGTTGCCACTGGGGTTGCTGCGGCGGCTCTTGCGCCAGACCGCGCCTTCGATGTCGGTTGACGGCATTCCGTTGGTCATCGACTCCATCACGACTGCTCCCTTGGTGGGGGGTGTGCTCGGGACCGGTCCGGGCCGTGATCACAGGTGGCGTGATCCTGCCCCTGGGTGGCCGTCCGTACCGATGTAATTGCAGATGCACTTGCAGCGATGGACGGCCGACGAGGATATTAGCCCTCCGGGGCGACCCCGCCCAGACCGTCCCGGACGCGCCCAACTCGTATGCCCCTCCGCGGAGATCGTGATGACCACACACCCGGCACAGTCCGAGCGCGACGTCCTCCGGGAAGGAGGGGAGTCAGTGACCGGTGACACCGGCCGGGAGGCGTGGTGGATGCCGGGACCGGACGGATTCGCGGCCTGTGCGCTCAGCGGCGCGGCCTGCACCGTGGCGGAGGCCCGCCGGTTCACCCGGACCACCCTCGACGCCTGGCGGATGTGTCCCGCTCTCGCCGACAACGCGGTCCTGATCGTCTCGGAACTGGTCACCAACGCCCTCCGGCACGGCGCCTCGGACCCCTGCGACACCGCACTCAACTCCCTTTTCGACGAACGGTTCTGCCATGCCTGGCTGGCGCTGACCCGGCAGGAGCGCGGGGTGCTGTGCGCGGTCTCGGACGGCGGGACCCAGGCGCCCGTGCTGCGCCCGCAACACGCCCTGGGCGAGTCCGGGCGCGGACTCCACCTCGTCGACAGCCTCAGCGACTCCTGGGGTTGGACGCCGCCCGACCAGTCGGGGAAGACGGTGTGGGCCACGGTGGTGGCGGCCGGCTGAGGGCCGCGCCGCCGGCCGGGTGGGGCGCACGGGCCGCGGAGGTCCCGGCCCGGGTGCGCGGTCAGTCGCCGCCGCGCAACAGATAGCCGTCGCGGATCGCGGAGGGGTCGGCGAACGGCCCGCTGCCGTACGGATGCAGGGCGATGGAGAGCTCGTTCGCGGCCGGCCCCTGCTCCGGATGGGCCGCGAAGTCCCCGTCCCTGGCGTTGAGTTGGCGTTGTACGCCCTGCTGGCAGGTCTTGGCCAACTGGTCCGCCTCGACCGCGGACAGCGACAGCCCGGGCCGCAGCTGGACGTGGACCACGGGTCTCGCCTCCAGGTCGCCGCCCGGGTCCAGGCTGAGACGGAACCCCACGATCAGCCCGGACAGCGGATTGTCCTCGAAGAGTCCGCGCTCGACGTCCTGCGGATAGCTGTTGGCGCCCATCACGACTCCCGGCCCCGGACGGTGGGTTGTACCGACATCCTCGGGGCCCGCCACTCGGGCGTCATGAGTCGGGCTACTCAGCTCCGCGGGTGAGTATCCGAGCCCGGTGCCGTCGCGACGAGGGACCGTTCGACGCACGCCACGGCGGTGTACGCGCCGAACGCGGCGAGGTGTAGCAGCGCGGCGTCGTCGGACGCTCCCTCGGGGGCCGTCAGGCGCCAGAACTCCACGTCGGCCGCGGTGAGTTGGGACGGGGTCAGGGCCGTCAGGAGGGCCACGGCGGCAGCCGGGCGGTCGGCGCCGCGAAGCCCGGTCAGTGCGGCGTAGAGCCAGCCGCGGGCTACAAGGTGACGGTCAGTCATTTCAAGTTCGGGCGGCCGTCCGTCGTGTGCGGCGACAATCGTCCGTACCCGCTCCCGAGCGGTTTCGGTGAGTGCCTGATCGGTGTCCGTCGCCGCGGACCGCAGCGCCGCCAGCCCCGCGCCCAGCGGCGCCCCGCCGGCCCACGACGGCTCCGGGCCGATGGCCCCCACCAACAGCGACAGGCTCTCCCCGGGGCGCGGTGCGTGCGTCGGCTCCGGCCGCGCCGCGGCCCGGCCGCCCAAGAAGCGCCGCGGCCAGTCCCGCGCGTCGTGGCCGGCCCGCGCGGACAGCAGCGCGGAGCCGAGCCGGGTGAGGAAGTGGGTGGTCAGGGCGGTGCCCAGGAATTCGGGGAGGTGATCGGCAGGGACGGGCGGGCCGACCGGCGGGCCGTCCGGGACGGCCGTGGCGGCGCCCCAGTCCAGCAGTCGGGCGTGGCCGGGATCCCCGGGCGTACCGCCGTCGCGGACCGTCCGGGCCAGCGCGGGGTGACCATCGGTGCGCAGTGCCCGGACGTGGGTGCGCAGCACCGGCGCGCATCCGCGGGCCCGTGCCACACCGGCCGCGACCAGCTCCTTGTCCCGGCGCGGCGCCGCGCCGACCACCAGGGACTCGCGGACCGCCACCCAGGTCGCGCACAGCAGCTCGGGTGCGCCGTAGAGCAGTCGGAACTCCGCGGGGATGTCGCTCGCGCCGAAGTGGTCCGCCAACTGGTCGTAGATGGCGCGGAGTTGGCCGGATCCTGCGGTGGTGGGGTCCACGGGGGTGGTGTGCGGGAAGGGGCTCGGCACGACGGTCTCCAGTTCGGGTGCGGCGACCCCACGGCGGCCGCCTCCGGAGTTGATCATCGCCGTACCGGGCGTGTCCTGGCGTCGTACGGAGGGCGACACTTCCCCCTACCGCACCCGGAGTGTGACCGGATCCCGCCTCCACCCACCGGAGTAGGGGAGACCCGTAAGGGAACCCCCGGGGCGGGCTCGTCCGGGGCGGGCTCGTCCGGGGCGGCGGCCGGTACCGCGCGGTCCGGCCGCCGCCCGCTCACTCCCCGCCCGCAACCGCCCCGGACGCACCCTCGACCGAGCCGTCGGCCAGGCCGCCCGTCACACCGCCGGCCAGGCCGTCGCCCAAGCCGAAGGCGGACAGCAGTCGCTCCGCCGCCAGCGTCGCGGTGATCTCGCCCGCCCTGACCGCCCGTTCGACCTCCGGCCCCAGCCGGCGGACGCCCGGATGCTCCTGGAGGCGGTCGATCAACCGCTCCCGGACCATCGACCAGGTCCAGTCGACCTGCTGGGTCCGGCGCCGCTCGGCGAGCGCACCGGTGGACTCCAGCAGGGTGCGGTGCTGCTCGATCCGCTCCCACACCGTCTTGAGCCCGGTGCCTTCGCGGGCACTGCAGGTCAGCACCGGCGGGGTCCACGCCGCGTCGACGGGCTGCAACAGGCGGAGCGCGCCGGCGAGTTCACGGGCCGCCGACCGGGCGTCCCGTTCGTGCGGACCGTCCGCCTTGTTGACCGACACCAGGTCCGCCAGCTCCAGGACGCCCTTCTTGATGCCCTGCAACTGGTCGCCGGTGCGGGCCAACGTCAGCAGCAGGAACGTGTCCACCATGTTGGCGACGGTGGTCTCCGACTGGCCGACACCGACCGTCTCCACCAGGACCACGTCGTACCCCGCGGCCTCCATCACCACGATCGACTCCCGGGTGGCCCGCGCCACCCCGCCCAGCGTGCCGGACGTGGGGGAGGGACGGACGAAGGCCGCCGGATCGGTCGCCAGCCGCTCCATCCGGGTCTTGTCGCCCAGGATGGAACCGCCGGTCCGGCTGGAGGACGGATCGACGGCCAGCACCGCCACCCGGTGCCCCATACCGGTCAGCAGGGAGCCCAGGGCGTCGATGAAGGTCGACTTGCCGACGCCCGGAACCCCGCTGATGCCCACCCGCCGGGCCGCCCCCGAGTACGGCAGCAGCCGCACCAACAGCTGCTGGGCCGCCACCCGGTGGTCGGCGCGGGTGGACTCGACCAGGGTGACCGCGCGGGCGATCCAGGCCCGGGAGCCCGCCCGCACCCCCTCGGCGTACCGGTCGACATCGATCCTCGGAGCCATCGCCCTCCAGCCCTCCGCCCTACAGCTCGTGGCCGAGGACCGTCGCCAGGTCCCGCACCAGGTCGTGGGCCGCGTCCGGGATGACCGTGCCGGGCAGGAACACCGCGGCGGCGCCCATGTCCCGCAGCGGCTGGACGTCCTGCGGCGGGATCACCCCGCCGACCACGATGGTGATGTCCTCCCGGTCCTCCGCCGCCAGTGCCTCCCGCAGCGCCGGCACCAGCGTCAGATGACCGGCCGCCAGCGAGGACACCCCGACGATGTGCACATCGGCCTCCACCGCCTGCCGGGCCACCTCGGCCGGGGTCTGGAACAGCGGGCCGACGTCGACGTCGAAGCCCAGGTCGGCGAAGGCCGTGGCGATCACCTTCTGGCCGCGGTCGTGGCCGTCCTGGCCCATCTTGGCCACCAGGATGCGCGGCCGGCGGCCCTCCGCGCGCTCGAACGCGGCCACCAGTTCCCGGGTGCGCTCGACCCCCGACGAGGGGCCCGCTTCGTCTCGGTACACACCGGAGATGGTACGGATCTGGCCGGAGTGGCGGCCGTAGACCTCCTCCAGGGCGTCCGAGATCTCCCCGACGGTCGCCATCGCCCGGGCCGCGTCCACCGCCAGCGCGAGCAGATTGCCCTCAAGTCCCGGGCCGGGCGCGGCCTTCGCCGCCTCGGTCAGCGCCCGCAGCGCCCGCTGGCAGGCGTCCTCGTCGCGCTCCGCGCGCAGCCGCTTGAGCTTGTCGATCTGCTGCGCCCGCACCGCGGAGTTGTCGACCTTGAGGACCTCGATCTCCTCGTCGGTCTCCACCCGGTACTTGTTGACGCCGATCAGCGCCTGCCGCCCCGAGTCGATCCGCGCCTGCGTACGGGCCGCCGCCTCCTCGACCCGCATCTTCGGGATGCCCGCGTCGATCGCCTTGGCCATCCCGCCGGCCGCCTCGACCTCCTCGATGTGCGCCCAGGCCCGGCGCGCCAGATCGTGGGTGAGCCGCTCGACGTACGCGCTGCCGCCCCACGGGTCGATCACCCGGCAGGTGCCCGACTCCTGCTGGAGGAACAGCTGGGTGTTGCGGGCGATCCGCGCCGAGAAGTCGGTGGGCAGCGCCAGCGCCTCGTCGAGCGCGTTGGTGTGCAGCGACTGGGTGTGGCCCTGGGTCGCGGCCATCGCCTCCACACACGTGCGGGTGACGTTGTTGAACACGTCCTGCGCGGTCAGCGACCAACCCGAGGTCTGCGAATGGGTGCGCAGCGAAAGGGACTTGGCGTTCTTCGGGTCGAACTTCTGGACCAGCCGCGCCCACAGCAGCCGGGCCGCGCGGAGCTTGGCGACCTCCATGAAGAAGTTCATGCCGATCGCCCAGAAGAACGACAGGCGCGGCGCGAACGCGTCCACGTCCATCCCCGCCGCCATGCCCGCACGCAGGTACTCCACCCCGTCGGCGAGGGTGTACGCCAGCTCCAGGTCGGCCGTCGCACCCGCCTCCTGGATGTGGTAGCCGGAGATCGAGATGGAGTTGTACCGCGGCATCTTCTGCGAGGTGTACGCGAAGATGTCGGAGATGATCCGCATCGAGGGCTGCGGCGGATAGATGTAGGTGTTGCGGACCATGAACTCCTTGAGGATGTCGTTCTGGATGGTCCCGGCCAGCTTCTCGGGCGGTACGCCCTGCTCCTCGGCGGCCACGATGTACAGGGCGAGAACGGGCAGCACCGCGCCGTTCATCGTCATCGACACCGTCATCTTGTCCAGCGGGATGCCCTCGAAGAGCTGCCGCATGTCGTAGATCGAGTCGATGGCCACGCCCGCCATGCCGACGTCACCGGTCACCCGCGGGTGGTCGCTGTCGTAGCCGCGGTGGGTGGGCAGGTCGAAGGCGACCGACAGGCCCTTCTGGCCGGCGGCGAGGTTGCGCCGGTAGAAGGCGTTGGACTCCTCGGCGGTGGAGAAGCCCGCGTACTGCCGGATCGTCCAGGGCTGGTTGACGTACATCGTCGGGTACGGGCCGCGCAGATACGGCGCGATGCCCGGGTACGTGCCCAGGAAGTCCAGACCGTCGACGTCGGCCGCGGTGTAGAGCGGTTTGACGTCGATGCCCTCCGGCGTCTCCCAGGTCAGGTCCGCGACGCTCTTGCCGGTGGCCTGCTGGACCGCCTCCGCCCACCGGGCCCCGTCGCCGGACACCGCCGCCCCGGACAGATCGCCCAGCTCCACCGCGCTGAAATCGGGGATGGCGCCCTCTAGCCGTGCCGTCTCCGTCATCCCGCCACCTCCGTGACATCCAGGGCCGAGGACAGCACCCCGGCCACATCGCAGCCCACGAACACGAACGTGTCCACTCCGGCCGCCACGAACTCCTCGCGGCGCGCACCCGGCTTGCCCGCCAGGTACACCCGCACCGCGCCCGCCGACTTCAGCGCCGCGGCCACCTCCACCGCCTGCTCGGCGTAGACCGCGTCACTGGAACACACGCACGCGATCCGCGCGCCGCTCGCCGCGAACGCCGAGGCCACCGACGCAGCCGTCACCTGCTCCGGTACGGTCTCGATCCCGCCCGCCTGGAAGAGGTTGGCGGCGAACGCCACCCGCGCGGTGTGCGCCGCGACCGGACCCAACGCGGCCAGGAACGCCTTCGGACGCGCCCCGCCGGCCGCCGACTGCGCATCGGATCGGGCCCGCAGCGCCTCGAACGCGTCGTCCCGGCGCACCCGCGGCAGCCCCCCACCGGCCGGCAGCGGGGCCGGCTCACGCTTCAGCGGAGCCTCGGCCAGGTGCGGGAACTCGCTGACCCCGGTGATCGGTTCCCGGCGGTGCGCCAGGTCCTCGCTGCGCCGCTGCCAGGTCTCCGCCAACCGGTCGCCGAGCATCCCGGACCGCAGCGCGGCGGCCTGACCGCCCGCGCCCTCGATCTCCTGGAAGAACGCCCAGCCCGCGCGGGCAAGTTCGGCGGTGAGCTGTTCGACGTACCAGGAACCGCCGGCCGGATCGATCACCTTCGCCAGGTGCGACTCCTCCAGCAGCACCGACTGGGTGTTCCGGGCGATCCGCCGGGCGAACGCGTCCGGCAGGCCCAGCGCCGCGTCGAACGGCAGCACCGTCACCGCGTCCGCGCCGCCCAGACCCGCGGACAGCCCGGCCACCGTGGTGCGCAGCATGTTCACCCACGGGTCCCGACGGGACATCATGACCGTCGAGGTGACCGCGTGCTGGCGCTGCCCGGCGGCGGCCGACGACACCCCGCAGACCTCGGCGACCCGGCCCCACAGCAGCCGGGCCGCGCGCAGCTTGGCGATGGTCAGGAACTGGTCGGCGGTGGCGGCGTACCGGAACTCCAGCTGGCGGCAGGCGGCGTCGATGCCCAGGCCCCGCCCGTCCGCGGTCAGTTCGCGCAGATACCCCACCCCGGTGGCCAGTGAGGCGCCCAACTCCTCGGCCGCCGAGCCGCCCGCCTCGTGGTACGGCAGGGCGTCGACGGTGACCGTACGGATCCGCGGGGCGCTCGCCTCGACCACGCCGGCCAACCGGGCGGCGGCCGCCAGCCCGTCGGCCAGCCCGCGGTCGTCGCCGGTACGGGCCAGCAGGCCCAGCGGATCGGCGCCCAGCACACCCGACGTCTCGGACAGCGCCACCCCGGACTCCCGGTACAGCCGCAGCAACTCCTCGGCCGCCGCGGGGAATTCCGCGCCCGCGTCCAGGACCACCGGCGCCAGGTCCAGATAGACGCCGCGGAGCGCCTCCGCCAGACCGGACACCGGCACCCCGCCGGCACCGACGGCCAGCCACACGGAGGTGACGCCGTTCTCCAGGTCGGCGAGGAGCGCCTCGTTGACCCGCCGCGGGTCGGTGCCGACGTGGCGCTGCCGCACGTCCCATCCGGAGGCGGCCGTGCCCTCGGGCCGGGCCGCCCGGACGAACGGGGAGAAGCCGGGCAGGCCCACGGCGGGTGGCGCGTCCTCGGCGGTGTACAGGGGACGGACACGGATGTCGTCCTGGAGATCCGTGGCGAGCGCGTCCTCGGCGGCGGCACCCGCAGCATCGGAGGCGCCCGATTTGCGGAGTACGCCTTCGACGAGACGCTGCCACTGCTCGCGTTCGGCCGCCGGGAAGGCCGCGGCCAGGGGGAGTTCGGGGGACTGGGCGGTCATGGCAGCAGGCTAGGCGAACGACCGTTAGCCGGAGCAGGGGCTCGGGCTGTGACCTTGCCCTCGTTGATGCCGGCGCTGATCGCCGTGTACAGGGCGAATCCGCCCCGGACGGACCTCCGCGGCCCCCTCCGGCCGCTCCCGGAACCACGCCCTCCGTCGCGCTACGGTGACCCCGCACCCCACCGAGGAGCGGAATGCGCAACCCGCCGATCACCCGCACCACCCTCGCCGTCGTCCTGCTCGCCCTCCTGCTCCTGACCGCCGCCGCGGCCGCGGCCCTGCTGGTGCCGGCCCCCGCCCGCGGGCCCGGCCCCCGCGCCGCCTGCCCGGGCCGCACCCTCGCCGGCTGGTCCGCCGACCCCGGAACCACCGCGGCGTTCGCCCGCTACGGCGACGACAACTCCCGTACCGACGACTGGACCGGCGGCGACGGCACCCACTCCGTGCGCCTCCCGGACGGCCGCACGCTCTGGCTGTTCTCCGACACCTTCCTCGACCGGATCCACCCCCCGCCCAACCCCCAGGGCGCGCCCTTCCGTTGGCGCACCGCCGACGCCGGCGGCACCCCGTTCCTGCGGCACAACTCCCTCGTGCTGATGAACCCCGCGGGCACCCCGGAGCGCACCCTGACCGGCGGCACCCCCGCCGCACCCGGGCCGTACTTCCCCGACCCGCCCGGCGGCGGATGGCGCTGGCCGGTGCACGCGACCGTGGAACCCCGCATCCCCGGCGCACCGGAGCAGGTCGTCCGGGTACTGCTGTGGAACCGCGTCCCCGGCACCGGCCCGTGGATCTTCGGGATGCCGCACGGCACCGAGGTCGCCACCCTCTCCCTGCCCGACCTCCGGCTGGAGTCCCTCACCCCGGTCGCCGACCAGCACACCGTCACCGACCCGGGCCGACGCGTCCTCTACGGCACCGCGCTGGTCCGCGACGGCGACTGGACGTACGTCTTCGGCGGCGACGACCCGCCCTCGACCCCGGCCGACAGCGGCTATCTGGCCCGGGTCCCGGCCGGCCGGCTCGCGGACCGGGCGGCCTGGCGGTTCTGGGACGGCGCCCACTGGCGGCCGGACGCCACGCGGGCCGCGCCGGTCCTGCGCGGCGGCGGCCGGCGCGGCGTCGGCAGCGCCTTCACCGTCGTCCGCGACGGGGGGACGTGGGTGCTGCTCACCATGGACACCGGGGGCGGCGGCACCGCCGGGCTACGGACGATCACCGGCTACTGGGCCTGCTCACCCCAGGGTCCCTGGCACGGCCCGGCCGGCCGGATCACCCCGCCGCGCCCGACCGGCCCCGATCCCGACCACGTCGCGGTCTACAACCCGCAGGCGCACCCGGAGTTCACCACCGGCACCGGCCTGCTCCTCAGCTATGACATCAACTGGCTGGGCCCACCCGGCGCCCCCGCCGACCCAGTGGTCAACGGCGACGTGGAGCTGTACCGCCCGCGGTTCCTCCGGGTCCGGCTGGCACCTACGGGGCGGTGACGAGCGGCACGGTGCGGCTCAACTCCCCTGCTTCTCCCGCCAGATGCGGGCCTGCTCCTCGATGTCGAACGGGACGCGGTCCAGCGGCGGTCCCTCGGGCGGGGTGGCCAGCGCCGCCCGGATCCGGCCGTTGATCTCGGTCAGGATGCGGCGGAGCGCGGCCTCGCTCGGCGCGGCGGAGGCGGCCGCCAGTGCGTCCTCGATCTCCTTGCGCAGGACGAGGCTGGGCGGGAGGAAGGAGACCTGCTCCCGGCCCATCTTCTCCTTGATCCACCACATCTCGTCGTAGGGCTGGTCGAGATTGCGGAGGGGCTTGCCGAAGCCCGGAAGGCTGTCGAAGCCACCGCGCTCGGCCGATTCGCGGATCTGCTTCTCGACCCAGCTCTCGAAGCTGACGCCGGGGGGTTTGCGCTCGGTCATCGTGGGAGTCTCCCAAGGTGTGGCCGGACGGTCCTCGCCTCTTCACGGTAGCGCAGGCCCCTGTCCGGCCCGGGCCCCGGAGCGGGGCGCCCGGTCAGCCGCCTCCGCCGCCGGTCTCGCCGACGCCGGTCGGGGTCGGCTGGACCAGCGGGAAGGCGTTGCTGCCACCGCACACCATGGGGCCGACCCGGACGCCTTCGCCGACCAGGGTCACCGTGACCTGGCCCGGTGGTTTGTTCCCGGGGACCCGGGCGTTGGCCGCGGTGCACACCAGCTGGTTCAGCGAGGCCGGGTCCAGCAGCTTGGCGTTGACCGGCAGGGTGATCACGACCTGGCCGGGCCCGGACGACGCGGTGAGCGGAGCGGGGAACTTCGGCACCACACTGGAGAGCCCACGCATCCGCTCGGCGTGGTTGGGCCCCTGCACCAGCAGGTCGATCGCGGCCTGCGGATCCAGCGGTTCCCGCGCCGGGCGGGTCGCCGGGTGGAGTCCGTCCGGGCCGTAGAAGAACAGCTGCACATTGGCCGTCGGCTTGCCCGGGGCCCGTACCCCGGTCGCCGGCTCACCGGCGTCGATCACATCGGTGGATTCGATCCCACAGCCGGCCAGCGCCGCGGTGAGCACCCCGGCCAGGGCACCCAGCACGGCCCGGCGGCCGGGGACACGGCGCACGGCGGGGCGGCACGCGGCCGTACGGCGTGCGGTCAGGCGTCGATCGGTCATGCGGTGTCGTTCCCCTTCCCGGCATCGGCGGGCTTCCCGACGGGCTCGTCGGTGGCCTCACCGGCCGGTGCTTCCTCCTGTCGCAGCGGCAGCTCCACAGTGAACACCGCACCGCCCTCCGGGGCGTTGGCGGCGCGCAGGACGCCGCCGTGCAGCCGGACGTTCTCCTGCGCGATGGCCAACCCCAGTCCGCTGCCCTCGGACCGGGCACGGGCCGAGTCCGCCTTGTAGAAGCGGTCGAAGACGTGCGGCAGCACCTCCGGGTCTATCCCCGGACCGCTGTCGCGGATCTCGATCAGCAGGGTGGTATCGCCGGGCTCCGGCGCGCACAACACCACCCGGACCGGTTCGCCGCCGTGGTGCAGGGCGTTGCCCACCAGGTTGGCGACCACCACGTCCAGCCGGCGCGGGTCGAGCCGGGCCCGGACGTCGTCCGGCAACTGGGCGGTCACCCGGTTCTGCCAGGCGCGGGCCTGGAGGGTCTTGCGGATCGTCTCGGCGACGTCCACCTCGTCCAGGTGGAGCGCGGCGGCGCCGGCGTCGAACCGCGAAACCTCCATCAGGTCCTCCACCATCCGCGCCAGCTTCCCGGTCTCCTGGCTGATCAGCCGGACCGCGGAGGCGGTGTCCGGATCGAGCGAGTCGGCATCCTCGTCCAGCACGTCGGTCACCGCGGCCATCGCCGCCAGCGGCGTCCGCAGCTCGTGCGAGACATCGGCCGCGAACCGCCGGGAGTTGGCCTCCATCCGGCGCAGCTCCGCCACGCTCTCCTCCAGCTTCGCCGCCATCTCGTTGAACGTCCGTGACAGATCGGCGAGTTCGTCGGAGCCCTTGACCTCCAGCCGGGTGTCCAGCTTGCCCTCGGCGATCCGCCCGGCGGCCTGCCGCAGCCCCCGGACGGGCCGCAGCACCCCGCGCGCCGCGAACAGCGGCAGGATCACCGCGAGCGCGAAGGCCGGCAGCGCCCCGCCCCGCGCGGCGGTCACCAGCGCCTCGACGTTGGCCTCCTCGGCGCGCAGCGGCAGCTGGGCGTAGACCGTCAGCGGGGACGGCTGGTTGTCGGTCTGCCGCACCGGCATCCCGATCAGCAGCCAGGGCGCGCCGTCCCGGTCGATGCGCTGGAACGCCGGCACCCGCCGCTTCTCCACCGACGCCTTGAAGTCGGCCGGCACCACCATGTCGCGCCGCAGCCCGGCCGCGCCGTCGTCCGGCACGCCGTTGTAGTGCACCGAGATGTCCCAGTCGCGGGACTTGCCGGAGCGTTCCAGCTTCACCCGGAAGAAATCCAGGTCCGACTGGGACGGCGGCACCGCCAGTTCCGGCGCCAGCGAATTGACCTGGGCCCGCAGGTCGTTGACGGCGCCGTCCTGGGACCGCTGGAGGATGGCGTTCCGGGCCTCCCGGTAGGTCAGCCCTGCGGTGGTCAGCGCACTGACCGCGGCCACCAGCAGGAACGCCACCACGAGCCGGGCGCGCAGACCGCGCACCGCGGACATGCCCGGCATCAGGCGGCGGAGGCGGCTCACAGGGGTCCGAAGCGGTAACCGAAACCGCGCACGGTCTGGACGTACCGGGGGCTGCGCGGGGTGTCCTCTATCTTCGTCCGCAGCCGCATCACGCAGGCGTCCACCAGCCGCGCGTCGCCGTGGTAGCTGTGCTCCCAGACGTGCTCCAACAGCTGCTGGCGGCTGAAGACCTGGCCCGGGGTCGCGGACAGGAACAGCAGCAGCTTCATCTCGGACGGCGCCAGCGCCAGGTCCTGGCCGCCCTTGCTGACGACCAGCCCGGCCCGGTCGATGGTCAGTTCGCCGTAGGTCTCCACCGGCGTGGGCCCCGGCTCGGTGGCCGGGGCGCCGTCGGTGGGCAGCGCGGTGCGCCGCAGCACCGCCCGGATCCGGGCTTCCAGGACCTCACCACGGGCCGGTTTGACGATGTAGTCGTCGGCCCCGGCCTCCAGCCCGAGGACCACGTCGAGGTCGTCGCCGCGGGCGGTGAGCATGATGATCGGCAGCTGCCGCTCGGCGCGGATGAGCCGGCAGATCTCGAAGCCGTCCTTGCCGGGCAGCATCAGATCCAGCAGAACGATGTCGGGGCGGAAGCCCGGCAGCGCCGCCAGCCCTTCCTCGCCGCTGGCCGCGGCCGCGACGTCATGGCCGCGCCGCCGCAGCGCGAGGGACACCCCGTCCCGGACGGCGGCGTCGTCCTCGATCAGAAGTACTCGTGGCATGGGTCCAGTATCAATAAGTTTCATGATGGATCCGTAACAGGCGCAGCCTGTCCCGAGTCCTGTGCATCTGTGGGAGTGAAGCCGGCGTCCGTACCAAGGGGCACACCACGCCGCCGGCAGGTATATCAGCAGAGCACACGAGGGGCGGGTTCGACATGGCAGGGCGCTTCGGCAGGGGACGGCGCTTCGGTATCGAAGGCGGGATCATCGGCGTGACCACCGCGGCGGTGGCGTCGCTGGCGGTGGCGGGAGCCTTCGCATTCCTCCAACCCAGCGCCGAGGCGGATACGGTCACGCAGGGCCGGAAGCCGGCCCAACCGCCGCGCACCGCCCCGGTCGACCCGACCATCGCGCACGCCTCGGACCGTCCGGGCCGCAGCCTCAACATCACCATCGACGACGGCCCGGACCCCGTCTGGACCCCGAAGGTCCTCGCGGTCCTCAAGGAGAACGGCGTCAAGGCGACCTTCTGCATGATCGGCCCGCAGGCCGCGGCGCACCCCGACGTCGTCAAGAAGGTGGTGGCCGACGGCCACAAGCTCTGCGACCACACCGTCAGCCACAACACCGCCATGGACCACCGGCCGGACGACTACCAGTCCCGGCAGATCCTCGACGCCCAGAAGATGATCGAGGACGCGGCGGGCGGCGCCAAGGTCGAGTACTACCGCGCCCCCGGCGGCGCCTTCACCCCCTACAGCCGCCAGCTGGCCGCCGAACACGGTATGCGTCCGCTGGGCTGGAACGTCGACAGCAAGGACTTCGAGGGCGGCACCGTCGCGAAGATCGAGTCGACCGTCCGCGGCGAACTCCGCAACGGCCCCACCGTCCTCTTCCACGACGGCGGCGGCAACCGGGCCCGCACGGTGGAGGCGTTGGAGCGGCTGCTGCCGTGGATGAAGCAGCAGGGCTACGGCTTCGGGTTCCCGCAGCGGTAGCGCACCCCCACACAGCCGAACGGGCCGGTTTCCACCGGCCCGTTCGTCGTGTCCTGCCCGTTTCGCGTCCCGTGCGGCGCCGCCTCGCCGCACGCGGTACCGCCTCACGCGGTGCCGAACAGCTCCGCCAGTCCCTGGTCCACGCCCAGGTGTTCGTGCTCCCGCCCGTCCGGCACCGCCTCGTACGAGCGGGCCAGGAACCGCCGGACGTCCGCGGTCCGCAACTGGACCATGGCGATGCCCTCGTCGGCGTGGAACTCCATCACCGTGCGGTCCGGACCCGACGGCCGCACCCGTACGTCGCCCCGGCCGGCCGCGCCGCGCAGCCCCTCGGCGAGCAGGTCCCGGGCGAACGCCCAGTCCACCGCCGCACCGTCGAGCGAGATCTCCGGGGGGAAGGTCATCCGCACCGCCAGCGGATCGGTCCGCTGGTAGCGGAGTACCGCGGGCACCGCGTGGCCGACCGACGTCGCGAGGAGACGGACCTGGACGGCTTGGTCGATGGCGGTATGCATCGCGGCGACTCCCTCACGGCTGGTCGGCCCGCGTAACGCGGGCGCGGTCATCCTGTAGGACGGTCTGCCCGGCCTCGCCGTGCATACGGCGGGGGTGTGATCTGCGTCATGCAGCCGGTGTCGGACCGCCGTTCCGTGCCGGACGGGTGAGGAATTCGTCCAGGATGCCCGGGGTCGCGGCCGCCGCGAAGCCGGGCGCGGTGCCCTCCGCGAGGTCCGGGATGCGGTAGCCCTCCTCGCCCGCGGCCACCGCCGCGGTGAGCGTCACCAGCCCGGCCCGACGGGTGAACGGCGAGGTGGTGAACGTCCAGGCGGCGACGGCCTCGCGCCGGAGGGCCAGGGTGTCCCGGCTGAAGGTGCCCGAGCGGGTGACCAGATGGCGGCCGGCGATCCCGTGCCCCAGATTCCGGTACGCGTCCCGGGCCAGCCACAGCACCATCGGCGTGGTGACCACCGCGTAGATCCACGCGGCGTGCAGCAGGACGGGAGTGAACGCCGCCCCGAGACCGGCCAGCAGCGCGCTGCCCGGCAGTACCACGAAGAGCAGCCCGCGCATCCGCCGCCGACGCAGCGCGACCCGCGGATGCCGGATCAGTCGACCGTGCTGACTGTCCGTCAGTTCCTCGGACGGGAACGGGGATTGCAACGCCCCGCCGGCCACCCGGACCGCCTCCCGCCGGGGCGCCGGCGGGAGCAGCCCGCTGCGCTTGCGGTTCTCTTCCTTGTTGCCCAGACCGCCCGCCACCGCGCGCACCGTCGCCCCGCCGCCGGCCCGCAGCAGCAGCGGTTCGCGCAGTACCACCCCGCGCAGCCGGGCCCGCTCGATGGTCACCGAGCGGGTGGTCAGCAGCCCCCGCTGCACCCGCAGCGTGCCGGCGTCGGCCCACTCCAGGCGGTAGCTCCACCAGTTCTCGACGTAGAGGACGATCGCGCCGACCGTGCCCAGCACGATCACCACCAGCAGCGCCGCGGGGATGGTCAGCCACAGCATCCCGGTGCCGAACTCCTCGAACGCCCGCCGTACGAAGCCGAGTTTCCAGGGCTCGATGCCCATCTCGTGCAGCGCCCGGTAGGCCGAGCCGCCCGCGGCGAACACCCCGCCGACGACCCAGAAGGTGAGCGGCGCGTACCGCAGCCAGCGCCAGCTGATCCGCGCCAGCACCGGGTCCTCGGCGACCGCTCCGGTGGCCGCGCGGGCCAGCAGTTCGGCGCGCAGCCGCTCGCCCTCGGCCACCGGGAGGGCCTCCAGCGACAGTTCGCCGCTGCCCTCACCGGAGCCCGCCGTGCCGGCCCGCAGCACCGTGACGCCCAGCAGCCGGTGCAGCGGCGACGCGGTCAGGTCGACGGTGCGGATCCGGTGCAGTGGCACGCTCCGCAGCCGCCGGGTGAGCAGTCCGCTCCGCACGTCCAGGCTCTCGCCGGTGACCCGGAAATCCGTGCGCGCCCAGCGGATCAGCCCGGCCGCGGTGACCACGGCGAAGGCGGTGGCGATCGCGGCGAGGGTGAGCCAGGCGCCGCCGGTGATCCGCCCGCCGGTGGCCAGCGCGGTCAGCGCCAGCGAGCCGAGCGGCGCCCCCAGCCAGCCGCAGTGCACCAGCAGGGTGCGGGGGCTCAACCGCCGCCACTCGGGCGCGGCCGGCGTCGCGGGCTGCCCGTCGGCGTACGACGTGGCGGTCGGTGCGCCGTCGTCGTTGCCCTTCCAGGGGGTGCTCATGCGGCATCACCCGGCACGTCCTGCGCGACCTCACCGATCCGTCGGGACAGCGCCTCGGCATCCGCGTCCGACAGGCCGGCGATCTTGATGTCGCCGGCGGTCGAAGCGGTGGTGACGGTCACCGTCGCCAGCCCGTACCGCCGCTGTATCGGCCCGCGCAGGGTGTCCACCGTCTGCACCCGGGACAGCGGCGCGATCCGCCGCTTCTGCCAGAACCAGCCGCCCGCCGCGTAGACCGCGCGCTCGCCCAGCTCCCAGGCGTGCACCGCGTACCGCATCCGCGGCATGACCACGAGGTAGCCCACCGCCGGCAGGACCAGGACGACCAGCAGCAGCGGCCCCAGCCACGGCAGCGCCCCCGGGAAGAAGAGCAGCGACAGCACCGCCATGACCAGCGCGGTCAGCAGCATCGGCCCGCTGAGCGTGAGCAGTGCCTGGACCCGCCACCAGGAGCGGGCGCGGGGATCGACGCGGTGCCGGGGCGGGCGGAGGAGCGGTGCGGCGTGCTCGGGCATGAGGGGTCACCGTTTTCCAAGTCAAACGTATTGTGTGGCGGTACGTTATAACGGTACGAGCGACTTGTAAAAGTCGGCCGGTCACCGGCGCCGGATGGACGCCGACGCCGCAACGGAAGGGACGCCGGACCGCGCCGACAGGATGAGCGCGCCGGGACGCCACACGACGGAAGCGCCATGCGTCAGGGGTCATGCCGAGGAGGGGTATCGAGGGGCGGTGGTGTCGAGGAGCGGCTTCGAGGAGAGCGGTTTCGAGAGGGGCGCTGAGGGGCGGTGCTGGGGGGCGGTACCGAGGAGCAGCGTTACGGAAAGCGCAGCAGTACGGAAGAGCAGCGTTACGGAAACGCAGCGCGGAAGAGCAGTACGGATGAGATGAAAGGAAGCCGCCCGTGCCCAAGAAGGTGGATCACGAAGCCAGGCGCCAGGAGATCTCGGCAGCACTCTGGCGGCTCGCGAACACCCGGGGTGTGGACGGGGTCAGCCTGCGCGACGTCGCCACCGAGGCCGGGATCTCGCTCGGCCGGATCCAGCACTACTTCCGCAACCGGGACGAGTTGCTCCTGTTCGCCCTCCGGCACATCAACCACCAGGCCACCGAACGGATCCGGCAGCGCCTCCAGGCCCTGGAGGAGGAGCCGACGCCGCGTACGGTTCTCCGCGTCTGCTGCGCCGGCATGCTCCCGCTGGATGCGGAGAGCCGCGCCGGCCTCCTGGTCGGCGCGGCCTACTACTCCCGCGCGGTCCACGACCCCGCCCTGGGCGCGGAGGCCAGGGACGGCATCCCCAAGCTCCGTGACTTCTTCGCCGGCCAGTTGCGGCTGGCCGCCGAGCGCGGTGAGGTGCCGCCCGAGCGCGCCAACGAGGACGAGGCGATGCTCCTGATCGCCCTCGCCGACGGCCTCGCCTCCTACGTCCTGCTGGGCATCCACGGCCCCGAGCAGGCGCTCGCCCTGCTGGATCGGCAACTGGACGGCCTCTTCGGGCCGGAGGCCACCCCGGGAGGCGGCGCCGGCTCGCGAATCGGTGTCGGTGATGGTGTCGATGCCGATGCTGACGCCAGCGTTGACGCCGGCGGCGGCAGTGGCAGCGGCAGCGACGACGGGAGAGGCGCCGACGCCGGCAGTGATGCCGGAGACCACGTCGGTCGGGAGCGTGGACCGGCAGCGAAGCCCACCGAACGCACCTGACGTACCGTCAGTCGTGCGCCGCACGACCCATCGGCCGGCTTTCCGCGCTTTCGCGCCATCGCCGCTCGGCCCGTTCGCGCGGTCTGCCATCCTGTCGTCCGACCGTCGCGCAGAACCTTCGCCCCACCGCACCCCGGTGGGGCGCTTCCGCGCGTCACCGGCACGACCAAGGGGAGGCAGCGATGCCGTACATCGGGGAGATCTGGCGGGTGGAACGGGGCGCCGACGTGGTCGGCGAGATCACCGTCACGGAGGCGGATTTCCCCTGGCTGAACGGCCGTTTCACACCCGGCCCGGCCTTCGCCGAACTGCGGCCGCACTTCGCCCGCGAGCTGGCGCTCAGCGACACCATCGACGACGACCTGGCTGCCTGGGAGGACGCCTACGCCCGTGCCAGCGACGGTGTCCGGCTGATCGCCCCGGAAGGTCCGGTGGCGGAGTTCCTGCTGCACATCGAGGACGATGCGGCGTGGTTCCGCTGGAGCGACGAGCCGTTCCCGGCGGAGTAGCGGGCGAAGCGATGAGTGGAACAGCGAGCGAAGCGGCGAGTGGAACAGCGAGCGGGACAGTGGGCGGATCAGTGAGTGGAACAGCGAGCGGGGCAGTGAGTGGACAGTGAGTGGTGTGACGAGCCGTCCCCGGCGGACTTGTTGAACCCATCAGTCCATCAGTCCATCAGGCTTGCCAGTCGCCCCTCCAGCACCACCAGCAACTCGCTCAGCGCCGAGGAGAGTTCCTCCTGCCGCTGTTCTCCGATGCCCTCCAGCAGCGCGGCCTCGTAACGCAACTGCTCGGGCAGCAGCCGGTCGATGGTCTCCCGCCCCTCCTCCGTGAGGGAGAGATGGGTGACCCGGCGGTCGCGGTCGTCCGGCCGACGGCTGATCAGCCCGCGCTCCTCCAACTGCCGGATGCGTTTGGTGACCGCCGCCCCCGAGGCGAAGGTCTCCCGCGCCACCCGGCCGGGGGTCAGCTCACGATCCATCCGGCGCAGCGTGCCGAGGATGTCGAACTCGGGTCGGGTCAGCCCCGCTCGCCGTAGCGGCGCATCGGCGGCCTGCTGCAACAGCGCGGAACAGCGGTTGAGGCGTCCGATCACCGCCATCGGGCCGGTGTCCAGCCCTGGGTGCACCTGCTGCCACTGGCGCAGCACCCCCGCGACGATGTCCTCGGTCACCCGCACTCTCCTCTCGGCCCCGTCCGTCCGGCCGGCATATCCGGTCGCCCATGCACCTCATTGTGCCTGCCCAGGACCGGTCCGAGGGGCACGTCAGGCGGCCAGTGCGGGTACGGCCAGTCGCCGCACCAGGACCGCCAGCGTCCGGTGCCCCTGCTGTTCGGCGCGGGCGATCCGCTCCTCGGGGAGTGCCCGCTGCCACCACTCGCCGGCCGCCACGTCCACCGCCTCGCGCAGCTCGACCAGGGACCCCGCGAGTCGGTCCCGCGCCCAGCCGGCCTCGCGCGCACCGCCCGCCCCGGTCTGCGGAACCTCTGACCCGCCCTGCGCACCCGCTGCCCCAGTCCGTGCACCCTCCGCCCCGGTCCGCGTACCCTCCGTCCCAGTGCGTGCCGGGGCCGCGCAGGGGCAGGCCGCCAGCAGCCGGGTCGCCGCCACCTCGGCCGCCGCGACCCGCTCCAATGCCAGATCGATCCGGTCGGCGGCCCGCCGGTTGGTGACCAGCACACAGCAGATCAGCCCGACCGCCGCGCCCACCACGGTGTCCAGCCACCGGTCGGCGATCAGCGTGCTGGCCGGCAGCGGCCGGCCGAACTCGGTCAGCAGCAGCGCCATCGGCGTCACGCACACCGACCCGAGCCAGTAGTTCCGGGTGATCGTGGCCTCCGCGCCGAGTTGGAACGCCAGCGCCAGCGCGATCATCGTGACCTGTCCGGTGTGGATCAGGGGGAGCAGCGCGGTGAACAGAACGAGCCCCAGCAGGTTCCCGAGGGTGCGCTGGAAGGCGCGCTGCCACGAGAGCGTGGTGTTGGCCTGGTAGATCGACGCCGCGGTCACCACGGCCCAGTACGGGTGCCCGACCCCCACCGCCAAGGAAGCCCAACCCGCCAGAATGCACCCCACCGCGACCCGCGCGCCGATGGGCAGCAACGGCGAACCCGGCCGGAGCCGCCCGGCCACCGCCCGTACGCCCCGCGGCCGTCCGGGCACCGGGCGCCGCAGCCCGGCCCCGCCCACGCCCCACCCGGAACGGGACCCCGACGCCGTACCGAATTCCGCTGTTGTGCCGAACTCCGCCGCCTTACCGACCCCGACCGCCGTACGGGATTCCGCCGCCGTACAGCCCCCGTCTGCCGTACGAGAGGACTCCACGGCCGGCCAGGACTCAACCGCCATCCGGGGCCCTACAGCCATCCGGGACTCAACCGCCATCCAGGACTCCGCAGTCGTCCGGGACTCAGCCCCCGTCCCGGACCGCAGGGTCATGCCGGGCTCCAGCGCCACACCGGCTTCCCATGCGACCCCGGCCAGTTCCTCGGCTTCCGCGGCGGTCAGCGTCACCTCGGGCAACGACCGCCCGCTCCGGAGCTCCCGCGCCCAGCCGCCGAGCCGTCCGGCCTCCGCCGCGGCGTCCCGCGGGACGCCGCCCAGCGCCGACTCCGCCCGCACCAGCAGCCGCTCCAACCCCGCCCGTGCCGCGGCCTTCGCCGGCGTACGGGTCGGTACCAGGAACAGTGCGTGCCAAGCGGCGTTCACCGCCGCTGCGGTGGCGTGCCGGGCGTGCGCCACCCCGGGGGGTTCCGCGTCCCCGGTCGGCAACGTACCGACGGCGTCCGCCCGCGCCCGCAGCAGCCCGGCGGCGGCCTCCAGCGCCCGCGCGGTGGCGATCCGCTCCGGTCCCTGCGGCCGTACCAGCGCCGGCGCCATGCACACCAGCCAGGCGAACGCCCCGGTGACCAGCGCCAGCGCCGTGTGCGGCAGCACCTCCGCCGGCCGCTGTGGCACGAAGAACGCCGAGGCCGCGATGAACGTCAGGATCAGATTCCCCGGCGGCCCGATCCGCGTCGCGTCGCACACCATCTTGTGCACCGCGGCGACCAGCGAGGCCAGCACCACCAGCACCGCGGCCGAGGTGACCAGCGAGGCCGCGGTCAACGCGACGGCCAGGCTCGCCACCATCCCGAGCACCACCCACGGCAGAGTGCGGGCCCGTGCCGCGTACGGCAGGCCGTGTGCGTACAGCGCGCACATCGCCCCGGCGGAGGTGTAGAGGACCAGGTCGAGTCGTCCCAGTGCGAGCAGCACCAGATCCGGGACGGCCAGTGCCACCACGGCACTGAGCGCCGGCTTGTGCCAGATGTCGACGGGCCGCCGCAACCGCACCGTGCTCCGCACCGGCAACGGCCGGAACCGCACCGCGGCCGCTCGGCCGGGCGCCGTCCTCGTCTTCCACCACTCCGCAGGTCTGGCGTGCTTGGCGTGCTTCCCCATGCCAAAACATTAGCAGGTGTTTTACCTGTAAAAGGTATGTCCCGGGTCACCCCGCGAGCGCGCGACAATAACCCCGTGCCAACCGCGAAGAACGTCAACAACACCAAGGCGACCGAGGCAACCAAGGCCACTAAGGCCACCAAGAACGCCGCGACCGCCAGGAGCACCAAGAGCACCAAGAGTGCGGGGGGTGCCGGTGCCGGGGGTGGCGCCAAAAGCACCGGGAAGGCGGTGCCGGCCGCCGCGCCCGCCTCCCCGGACCGCCGCCGCGAACTCCTGGACACCGCGGCGGAGGTGTTCGCCGCGCAGGGCTACAACGCGACCACCGTCCGGCAGATCGCGGACGCGGCCGGCATGCTCGCGGGCAGCCTCTACTACCACTTCGATTCCAAGGAATCGATGGTCGACGAGATCCTCGCCGCTTTCCTGGACGAGTTGTGGGCCGGCTACGACGCGGTCCTGGCGGGTGGTCTGGGACCGCGGGAGACCATCGAGGCGCTGGTCACCGAGTCGTTCCGGGAGATCGACCGGCACCGCGCCGCGGTCGCGATCTACCAGAAGGAAGCCCGGCACCTCGCCACCCAGCCGCGCTTCGACTACCTCACCGCATCCCGGCGGAAGTTCGAGGAGGCGTGGCTCGGCACGCTGGAGCGCGGGGTGGCCGAGGGCGTCTTCCGCGCCGACCTCGACCTCCGGCTGGCCTACCGCTTCCTCCGCGACACGGTCTGGGTCGCCGCGAGCTGGTACCGCCCGCAGGGCCGACACACCCCCGAGGAAATCGCCCGCCAGTACCTCGCCATGGTCCTCGACGGGATCGCACTCCCCGGGTCCGGGTGACACCGGGCGCCTGACGCCCGTACACGGATGCCTGGCATGCCACATCCGACACGAGGCCCCGCGACGGGATGCATACGACCGGATGCATGCGACGGGATGCATGCAACCGGATGCATGCGACGGGACGCGAGGACCCGCGAGGGGACAGGTACGCACGCGACGGGACAGTGTCCGCGCGGCACGCGGACGTACGACACCAGGGCGTGCAGCACGAGGACGTACGACGCCAGGACGCGGCACGAGGACGCGCGACCCGTCCGCGTCAGCGGGCTGCTGTCAGCAGGCCACGTTCTTGACGTACAGGGCCCGCGGCCCGGTGGTCGTGCCGTACCGCACGTCCTTCGTCACGGCCTTGGGGAGCTGGCCCCGCGAGTCCGCCTGATGCGGGATGACGATGGTGTAGCAGGCCGGCCGCTGGGCGCACAGATTCGTCAGCTGGACGTAACGCTGCCCGCCCTGGCTGAAGAACTTGCGCACCTTCACGCAGCGCGGCACCTGCTCGGCCGCCGCCTGCGTCGCGGTGGCCAGCGTCAGCGAGGCCCCGCACACCGCACCCGCCAGCGCTATCGACATGATCTTCCGCATCCGCATTCCCCCGCTCACTGCGCGGCGACGGTCCACCGCCCGGCCCTCATTCGATGACCGGTCGGCCGCCCGCCCCGCGCATTCTCGGCCTTCTGCTTCCCGACTGTCTGGTTCCCGTTGCCGGCCGCCTGGTCCCCGGCCGCCTGGCCCGGCTGTCTAGCCCCGGCTGTCTAGCCCCGGCTGTCTGGGCTTTCCGTGCCTTCGTCGGCTCCGCCCCATTCTCCACACCCGCACCTCGAATTTCAGCCCCGGGTCGCTGCCTGGAGTTCGTCCACCCGTAGATACGCCAGGGCCTGCCGCGTGAGATCCGCCACGTCGTCCGGCTTGTCCTGCCACGCCCAGTGCTCCATGGCGACCGTCAGCGCATCGATCAACGCACAGGCCAGCAGTCGTACTTCCATGCTGCCCTCGGACGCGCCGGTGCGCGCCGAGAGCACCGGAACCAACTGGTCCTGCATGTCCCGCCCCGCCGCCAGCCACCGCATCCGGATCGCCGGCACGCTACCCATGACGCGGATCAGCCGCCGGGCCTTGTCCGGGTCGGTCAGCCGCCGGGCCGCTGTCGAGTCGTCGAACGCCGCCCGCACCGCGCTGGTCAGCGGCTCGTCGCCGGGCCGGCCGGCGAGCTGCTGCACGAGCACCCCCACGCTGGAGGTCAGTACGGGTGTGAGCGCGTCCTCCTTGGCCGCGCAGTACCGGTAGAAGGTGCGCAGCGAGATCCCGGCCGCCGAGGCGATGTCCTCTACGGTCGTCGCCTCGTACCCCCGCTCGGAGAACAGAGCGGCGGCGGTCTCGGCGATCTCCAGCCGGGTCTCCTGCCGCCGTCGTTCGGTCAACGAGGGCCTGCCTCGCACTGCGGTCATGCGCCTCTCCCACTCCCCGCGGCCACCCGGCCCGGCCCCGCTTGCCCGGCTCTACATATTGTCACCAACAAGCTTCTTGGCACGTCATGCCAAAAAAGCTATCTTGGCCCCGGCTGATCACCCAACACCACCTGCCCCGCCCCGTCCGCACGCCCATCCGCCTGGGCAGCGAGCCGCCCACTACCGCGACACCGCCTGCCCGGCACCACGACGAAGACCGTCCCGCCCGCGCGATCGACCGACCACCTGCCCGACCGCCTGTCCAAGCGCATGCGTGACAGACCGGACACGGCAGAAGGCGCACGAAGGACGACGCATTAGCAACGGCGCACGAGAAACCGAGCACAAGAAGCCGAGCACAACAGACAGGCCAACCGCCGCGGCCCTCCGCATCGACCGACCGCAGGCAACGGTCCACACAAGGAGGCCCGAACGTGCCGGCCCAACCCCACCTGACAGCCTGCGATGTACCGCCCGTCACGGACTGCCCCGTCACGCACCGACCGTGTGGCCCGCCCATGAAGCAGGCCACCTGTCCCGCACCACGTGTCTCGCACCACCTGCCTTGAACCGCCTGCGACGGTCCGTCCACGACGGGCGGACTGTGACAGACCGCCGTGACGGATCGCCCGTGACGGACTGCCCGCGTCGGTCCTCCTGTGACGGTCCGAACCGCGAGGGAACGAAGGACCAACGCACCCAAGGACCAACGCACCAAAGGGCCAAAGGGCCAAAGGGTCAAAGGACCGAGACTGAAGGAGTCGACCATGCCCCGTCGTACCTACCTCGTCACCGGCGCTGCCTCCGGCATCGGCCGGGCCACTGCGGCCCGGCTCCGCGATCGGGGTCACACCGTGATCGGCGCCGATCTCAGGGGCGCCGACATCTCGGCTGACCTCGCCACATCCGCCGGCCGAACCGAACTGGCCGACCGCGCCGGTGAGTTGACCGACGGGCGCCTGGACGCCGTGATCGCCTGCGCCGGACTCGCCCATCCCGACCCCGTCACCCTCCGGGTCAACTACTTCGGCACGGTCGCCACCCTCGAAGGGCTGCGCCCCCTGCTCGCCGCCGGCACCGATCCCCGCGCCGTCCTCGTCTCCTCCGCGGTCACCATCCACCCGTCGGACCCGGCAGTCGTCGACGCCGCACTCGCCGGTGACGAGGACGCGGCCGTCGCCGCCGCCCAGGCGGCCATCGACCGCGGCGAGGGCCACACCGTCTACGGTTCCTCGAAGCACGCCGTTGCCCGCTGGCTGCGCCGCGCTGCCGTCACCGAGGACTGGGCGGGCGCCGGCATCCCGCTCAACGCCGTTGCCCCCGGCACGGTCGTCACACCGATGACCGCACCGCTGCTCGACGACCCCGCGATGCGTGAGGTCATCGATGCCAGCCTGCCGATGCCACTGCACGGCCACGCCCGCCCCGAGCAGATCGCCCCCGTCCTCGCCTGGCTCACCTCCCCGGACAACACCCATGTCACCGGCCAGATCCTCTTCGCCGACGGCGGCGCCGACGCCACCCTGCGCGGCGACACCGGCTGGTGATGCGCCGGACGTAGACGACAGCCGAGCCTCCGAGCATCCGGCATCGGGCTCCGCTCTGGACGACCCTCGACGCCCGGTGCACGGTCCGCCCCCGGGCCTCATGCCGCGCGGAGCTACCACGCCAACGTCGTGGCACCGCCGCTACGCCACCCCTGAGGCACCACCGTCTGACGCCCCACCCCGCCCTGGGCACCAGACGGTGGTGCCTCAGGCCGTTACGAAACTCCCACCCAGAGAAGCACCAGACCTGAAAGAACACCTGCCCTCGGGACATGCGCCCCCACCCTCGACCATGCCCAGTCAGCCCAGTCAGCCCAGTCAGCCCAGTCAGCCCAGTCAGCCCAGTCAGCCCAGTCAGCCCAGTCAGCCCAGTCAGCCCAGTCAGCCCGGTCGGACCGGTTAGCCCAGTAGGGCCAGTCAGTCGTTCCCGGACGGGCGGGCCGCCACCACCTTCAACCCGCGCTCCGCGAACTCCCTACGGGTCTCCTCCGTCACCGCGCCGTCGGTGATGAGGGTGTCGAAGACATCCGCGTCACCCACCCGCGCGAAGCACCGTTCACCGATCTTCGACGAGTCCGCGACGACCACGGCCCGCCGGGCGCGCTCGGCCATGAGCCGGTTGATCCGGGCCTCGGCCTCGTCGTGCACCGTGGCGCCCATCAACGGATCCACGCCGTTGGCCCCGATGAACGCGATGTCGATGGAGATCTGCTGGAGCACCAACTCGCTGAACGGCCCCACCAGTTCATAGGAACGGGAATGCGCCACACCACCCGTGAGCACGATCTTGATCTGCGGTCGGACGGCCAGCTCACTGGCGATGTTCAACGAGTTGGTGACGATGGTCAGATGCGGTTGCGGGCCCGCCTCCGCAAAGTCCGCCCGGGTGGCGAGCACCCGCGCGATCGCGGTGGTCGTCGTCCCACCGCTCAGCCCGACCACGTCCCCTCGCTCGACCAGTCGCGCAGCCGCCTTCGCCACCGCTTCCTTCTCCGCCGACCGGTGTCCCTGCTTGTACCGGATCGGAAGGTCGTACGCCACCGAGCTCAGCACCGCCCCACCCCGGGTACGGACCAGCAGCTGCTGTTCGGCGAGGGTGTCCATGTCGCGCCGCATCGTGGCAGCCGAGACCTCCAGCTCGGTCGCCGCCTCCTCGACCTCCACCCGGCCCCGGTCGCCGAGCAGCTCAAGCAGGGCATTCATTCGTTCATGGCGCTTCATGGCGCGAGCCTAATTCGTTTCCCTGCCCGCACCGCTCCCCGGTCCGCTCCTGCTCCCTCCCCCCTCCCCGCCCACTGACTCATCGCCACTGACCTCTGCCTCTGCCTGGCCCGTCACCTCTGCCCGACCCGTCACCTCTGCTCCCCTCCGCCTGGCCACTCAGTCCTGTCAGCTCGCCCCACCCCCTTGTGCGCCCAAGTGCCGGGGATCAGCCCCGCGGCCAGTCGAGGCACCTGGCCAAGGGTGCTCGCTGGTGCTCCGACAGGTGGTCGCTCGCCGAGCGGGGTCCGTCGTGGGCTGCGCGCGCCGACGCAGACCCAGCCCTGTCCGCCGAGGGCGCATCGCCATGGCGCGGCTCCCCACATCGGGTGTCCCGGATGGGGTGTCCCGGCTCAGGTGTCCCAGGTCAGGTGTCCCGGATCGGGTGTTCCGGGTCAGGTGCCCCTGCAGGAGCTGCCGGGCCGCTGCCGGGCCAGCGGCGCGCAGTCGGCGGGCGCGCCGCTGGTCAGGAGTGCCGCCGACATCGTGGCGACGGCCTCCTCGGTGTGCCGTCCAGAAAGCCGGGCGCAGTCAGCAGGGGTAGCCCGTCCGCGACGGGTGCGGAGAGGTAGTGGTGTCGCGCCGCGGTCCTCTGCTGATTGCGGTGGCCCGCGGCGTGGGCAGCCCGGCCGCGCTGATTCTGGGAGCCGGTCCCGCTGATTCTGGAGGCGGTCCCAGCGGTTCCGGGAGTCGGTAGCGGTGGCCGGGGAGACTCACCCCCGGACCGTGGCCTCCGCCGTCTGCAGAGTGGGCACCGTCACCGGGGTGTTGAGCACCTCCAGCAAACGGGCGGCCTCCTGTGCCACCGCCTCCCGGGCCGGCTTGAGGTACTTCCGGGAGTCGACCAGCGCTGGGTCCGCGTCCAGGGTCCGCCGTATCGAGCCGGTGAAGACGGAGACCAGATGCGTGGAGATATTGATCTTCGTCATTCCCGCGGCGACGGCCCGGCGGAGCTCGTCGTCCGGCACTCCGGACGAGCCGTGCAGTACCAGGGGCACCGGCAGTGCGGTGCGCAGCGCCGCGATCAGCTCCTTGTCGAGCTCGGCGGTGCGCTCACGCATCGCGTGGGAGGAGCCGACGGCGACGGCGAGTGCGTCCACCCCGGTGGCCCGGACGAAGGCCAGGGCCTCCGCGGGGTCCGTCCGCACTCCCGGCGCATGGACCCCGTCCTTCCCGCCGACCTCGCCGAGTTCCGCCTCGACGAAGGCGCCCCGTTCGTGGCACCAGGCGGTGAGTGCGGCGGTCGTGGCGACGTTCTGTTCGTAGGGGAGGGCGGAGGCGTCCACCATGACCGATCCCACGCCGGCGGTGATGCCCTGGTGCACCAACTCCGAGTCGGTGAGGTGATCGAGGTGGACCGCGATCCGGGCTGTGGATCCCTCGGCGAGGGCGAGCGTGGCCCGGGTGATGGGGAGCAGGCTGCCGTGATAGCGGATGCAGTTCTCGCTGATCTGCAGGATCAGTGGGAGGCCGGTGCGCTCGGCGGCGGCTACCAGGGCTTCGGCGGTTTCCAGATGGATGACGTTGAAGGCCGCGGCACCGACCCGCGCGGCACGCGCGGTATCGACGATCGACGCGGTGGGGACGAGGGGCATGGTGTCCTGACTCCCTTGCGGAAGGGGTGAGTTGACGTCGGGGGCGGCTGGGCGGGACTGCGGAAGGGAGTGCCGGGGCGGCGGTGCGCGGCTAGGACGCGGCCGGTTCCTGGAGCATCACGGAGCGGGTCAGGCTGCGCGGATTGTCCGGGTCCAGGCCCCGGGCGCGCGCCCGCTCCAGAGCGACCCGCTGCACCAGCACCAGGTCGGCCAACGGATCCCGGGCATGGGACACGAAGCGCGCTCCGGTCCTTGCCACATCCGCCTCCAGCCCCTCCGGTGCCGGGCCGAAGAGCCAGGTCACCCGGCCGGGAGCGGCTATCGAGATCGGGCCGTGTCGGTACTCCATCGCGGGGTACGACTCCGTCCAACTCTGCGACGCCTCCCGCATCTTGAGCGCCGCCTCGCTGGCCAGGCCGTACGTCCAGCCGGTGCCGAGGAACGCGAACTGCTCGGCGTCCACCCACTCCTTCTCGACCGGTGCCGTCAGCGCCTCCTCGGCGTCGCCCACCGCCCGCGCGACGTCCTCGCCCAGATGGGCGCGCAGCAGCGTCAGCGCCGTGGTCGCGAAGCGGGTCTGCACCACGGACCGCTCGTCCGCGAACGGCAGCGCGACCGTCTCGTCGGACAGCTCGACCGCCGGGGTCTCGGGATCGCCGAG
Source organism: Streptomyces sp. NPDC058000 (assembly GCF_042886435.1). NCBI lineage: Bacteria > Bacillati > Actinomycetota > Actinomycetes > Kitasatosporales > Streptomycetaceae > Streptomyces > Streptomyces sp. NPDC058000. The sequence continues at coordinate 162,836 of NZ_JBHVQS010000002.1, read as the reverse complement.
CACCGTCACGGTGGGGATCCGCCCCTTGACCGCCTCCAGCACCCGCAACACCTCGGTCGTCGTCCCCGAGCGGGTGATCGCCACCACCGCGTCGTAGCCGCGGTCGGCGCCGAGGAACGCCTCCGAGGCCGGGAAGGGATCCGTGACGCCCAGGCCCGCGCCTTCGCGCAGGGCCGCGTAGGACTGCGCCATGAACCATGACGTGCCGCAGCCGACGACGGCCACGCGCTGGCCGGCCTTGGGCAGTGGCACATCGCCGGCGCCGATCCGCGCGGCCTCCCGCCACGTCTCCGGCTGGCTGCGCAGCTCCTGCTCCATGTACGAGGTCTCGCTCATGGCCACCCTCCCGTGGTGCGTGCTCGGTGATTGCTGATCGATTGCGCTGACACTGCAACTTTCTGCTTCGCTGGATGCGACTCTACGCAGTTTCGTGCATGCGTTCCATCCCTCGTGCGGGTGATGACGGCAAGGGGGATGCGCAGTTGAGCGGGGATGGGCGGGTGATCGTATGGCGCGAAGTGGGCGTGGCGTGGAGCGAAAAGCGGGTAAGTGACTGTTGACATCTGCGTGAAAGGTGCCTGATATTCGCAAGATCAGTCATGCCGGTGCCCGGTCATGGCCGACGACGCGGTGCCCAGGCGCCCGTCACGCAGTCACGCAGCAAAGACGCTCCGTCGCACAAAGGACTTCCCATGTCCACTGCCCCCCTCTCCACACCGCGCCCGTCGCCCCCCACCCGCCTCCGCACCGGCCGGATGTTCGCCCTCACCGGCGCCGTCGTCGGTGTCATCTACGGCTACGACACCGGCAGCATCTCCGGCGCCCTGGTGTTCCTCAGCAAGGACTTCGACCTCACCGAGACCGAAAAGGGGCTGGTCAACAGCGTTTTGGTGTTCGGGTCGATCCTGGGCGCGCTGATCGGCGGCAAGCTCGCCGACGCCCTGGGACGCCGGGCCGCGATGCTGATCGTCGCCGGCTCGTACGCGGTCTTCGTCGCGCTGTCCGCGGTCGCCCCCACCATCGAGGTGCTCGACGCCGTCCGGTTCCTGCTCGGTGTCGCCATCGGCATCTCGATCGTGGCGGCACCGCTCTATGTCGCCGAATCGACCCCGGCCCGTATCCGGGGTGCCTCGGTAGCCGCCTACCAGGTGGCCACGGTCGTGGGCATCGTCCTCACGTACTTCGTCAACTGGGGCCTGTCCGGCGGTGGTCACTGGCGCTGGATGCTGGGGCTGTCGGCGATCCCCGCGGCGCTCGTCGTGATCCCGCTGCTCCGCCTGCCGGACACCCCCCGCTGGTACGTCCTCAAGGGGCGCACCGAACGTGCCGTCGAGGTCATGGCGATGACCGATCCCGAGGTCGACCCGCGCGCCGAGGTCGCCGCGGTGCGCGCCGCGCTGACGGAGGAGAGCGGCGGCTCGATGCGCTCGCTGCTGCGCAAGCCGTACGCCCGCGCCGCGTTCTTCGTGGTCGGCCTCGGCTTCTTCTGCCAGATCACCGGCATCAACGCCGTGACGTACTACAGCCCGCAGATCTTCGAGGAGATGGGCTTCACCGGCAGCGGCCAGAACTTCCTGCTGCCGTCCTTCGTCGAACTGGCCTCCCTGGCCGCCGCGGTGCTGGCGATCCTCATCATCGACCGCGTCGGCCGCCGGGTGGTGCTGCTCTCCGGGATCGGCACGATGGTGGTGATGCTCGCGGTCCTGACCGCCGTCTTCAGCGCGGGAAAGCTGCACGGTGCCACCACCTGGGTGGGATTCGCCGCGATCCTCCTGTTCACCGCCGCCTTCAACTTCGGCTTCGGAGCGCTGATCTGGGTCTACGCGAGCGAGGCGTTCCCCGCCCAGCTGCGCTCCACGGGGGCTTCGGTGATGCTCACCGCCGACCTGGTCGCCAACCTCCTGATCGCCCAGTTCTTCCCGTCGTTGATGGCGAAGGCGGGGGCCGCCGCGACCTTCGCGGGCCTGGGCGTGCTCGCGCTCGGTGCCCTGGTGTTCGCCGCCTTCACTGCTCCCGAGACCAAGGGCCGCCAGCTGGAGGAGATCCAGGAATACTGGCGCAACGGCGGCCGCTGGCCCACGGAGCCCGCGCCCGGACCGGTCGGCGCCGGGCCGCTAGGCACGGCGGCGTCCCCGGCCTCGCCCTCATAGGCGGCCCGTTGCGGGGCGGCGCGGAACGCGTGCGTCGGTGCGCGGTCGGGCATGCGCCCAGGAGCCCGCGCGGCACACGGCCCGGCCCGCCGGACGGTTCCGACGGACCGGGCCACGATGCGACGGGCGCTCAGGACGGGAGCTGCTGCTGGTATTCCGCCAGGGCCGGTGCGGTCTTGGTCGCGATGAACTCGGTGATCCGGTACTCGCAGGCCCCGGAGCGGACGAACGGGTCCTCGGCCGTGATCTTCTCGGCGGTCGCGCGATCGATCCCGGCGGCGATGATCACGCCCCCGTCACGCGGGTCCTTCCGCCCGGACGCGATGAAGTGCCCGGCCGCGTACTGCTTCTCCAGCCACGCCACGTGGTCCGAGAGGGCGGCGTCGACGCGGTCGAGGGGCGCGGTGTAAGTCAGTTCCAATACGAACATGGTTGCAATATAGAGGAGTGGCTGTTGGGGGCGGAGCGCGGTACGCGACCGTACGCACCCGGTCAGCGGTTCGGTAGCGTTGCGGCCACCATGGACACTTCCGGAATCATCTCCCGTGCCGACGAACTGCGGCACTGGCCGGCGGACGAAGCCGGGGCCCGCGCCGTCCAGGACCGCCTGCGCACCCACGTACGGCTCGACGAGCCCGGCCCGGAACCAGGCTTCGAGGGCACCGTGGTCGGCGTGGACGTCGCCTACGACGACGAGCGGGACGTGGTCGCCGCGGCCGCCGTCGCCCTCGACGCCCGTACCCTCGCGGTCGTCGACCAGGCCACCGCGGTCGGCCCGGTCTCCTTCCCGTACGTCCCCGGGCTGCTCGCCTTCCGGGAGATCCCCACGGTCCTCGACGCGCTGGACCGGCTCGCCCGCACACCCGACCTGGTGGTCTGCGACGGCTACGGGCTGGCCCATCCACGGCGCTTCGGCCTCGCCAGCCACCTCGGGGTACTGACCGGACTGCCCACCATCGGGGTCGCCAAGAACCCCTTCACCTTCCGGTACGAGGCGCCGGGCCCGGAGCGCGGCGCCACCTCGCCCCTGGTGGACGACCGGACGGCGGACGGTGAGCCCGAGGAGGTAGGACGTGCGCTGCGCACCCAACGGGGCGTCAAACCGGTCTTCGTCTCGGTCGGGCACCGGGTGGACCTGGACCGAGCCTGTGCGCACACGCTCCATCTGGCGGCCGCATACCGCCTTCCGGAGTCGACCCGGGCCGCCGACTCCCTGTGCCGCAAGGCCCTGGCGAACGCCTGACGGCCGGCCCGGCTACCCGCGGACCACCCGGAAGGTGATCCCCGCGTCCCGGAGGCGCAGGGTCAGTGCGTCCCCCATGGCCACGGCCGTCGTCACCTGGCCCGCGGTGTCCGGGAGATCGTCGAAGGCCAGGCTGAGTGCTCCCTCGGCGAGCATCTTCGCGGTCTCGTCGTAGCCGGGATCACCGCCCCTGACCTCGGTGACCAGGTGCGCACCGCCGCCCGACGCCACGAACCGCACCGCGAACCAGCTCCGCGCCCGCCGCTCCGGATCGGGCCCCTCGCCCGGTTGCAGCCGACCCGACAACCAACGTCGGGCGGGCGGTACCTGGGCGAGCGCGGACAGCGCCCCCGCGCCCACCACCCCGGCCACCGCCGTCGGCAGCCGGCGCACCCCCGCGTAGTGCCGGTACCGGAAGTCCGGGCCGTAGTGGTCCAGGGCGGCCGCCGAGCGGGCGACGATCTGCGGGTCCAGGGTCGGCAGCGGGACGCCCCAGGTGCCGGTGTCCCGGCTCCTCACGGGTGGCCCGAACGGGGCGCTCACGGTACGGCCCGCGGGCTGCGGTTCGGCCCGTCGACGGGCCCGGGCGGCCCGGGCCATGGCGGCCGGCCGGGAGACCGCGGTGAGCGCGGAGGAGAGCGTCCCGCCGGAGAACGTGGCGTGGGTCCGCACGAAGCCGTCGATGCGCAGCGGAACCCCCTTGGGAAGCAGCCCCACCGTGTAGTGCACGCCCAGGTCGTACGGGACGGAGTCGAAGCCGCAGGCGTGGACGAGCCGCGCCCCGGACGCGCGGGCGGTGGCGTCGTGGCGCAGGTACATCCGGTCGACGAACTCCGCCTCGCCCGTGAGGTCCAGGTAATCGGTGCCGGCCTCGGCACACGCCGCGACCAGGGGCTCGCCGTGCAGCAGATAGGGCCCGACGGTGGTGGCCAGGACGCGGGTGGCGGCGGCGAGCGCGCGCAGCGAGTCCGGGTCGGCGCTGTCGGCCCGGAGCAGCGGGAGGTCCGCGCAGGCCGGGTTGACCGCCGTCAACCGGTCGCGCAGCCGCTCCAGTTTGGTGGTGCTGCGTCCGGCGAGCGCCCAGCGGCAGCCCTCGGGCGCGTGCCGGGCGAGGTACTCCGCGGTGAGCTCACCGGCGAATCCGGTCGCTCCGTACAGGACGAGGTCGTGGTCCCGTCCTGAGGTGTCCTGCCGTGCCATCTGTGTCCTCTCTGGTCCGGGGTCCGGACCCTAGGCAGTTGCCGACGCTACGTCAACGGCAGAACGGGACAGCAGGGTTGCCGGTGGCGGGCCGGTGTGCGTCCGGTCTTGACGCGGTGGGGGAGCACGGCCAGATTCGTCCGGTGAGAGGGGACATCCGACGTCCGGTTTGGTCGGTTACGTACGGCGGGTGGGCCGGGCGGCTTCTGGAGGAGGCCGGTTCCTGTGATGACGCACTCCGCGGACCCGTCGGGCCGGACACCGCGCCGCGCCTGGTACCACGAGGTCGCCCCGCGCCAGTGGAAGGCGCTGGCCGCTGCCTGGATCGGCTATCTCCTGGACGGCTTCGACTTCGTGCTGATCACGCTGGTGCTGACCGAGATCGCCGACGACTTCCGACTGGACACCGCCACCGCCGCCTCCCTGGTCTCCGCCGCCTTCATCACCCGCTGGCTGGGAGGCGCGCTCCTGGGCGCGATGAGCGACCGCCACGGCCGCAGAACCGCCATGATCGCCAGCATCCTGCTCTACTCGCTCGCCACCTTCGCCTGCGGGTTCGCCTGGGACTACACCAGTCTGTTCGCCGCCCGACTGGTGATCGGGCTGGGCATGGCGGGGGAGTACAGCACCAGCGTGACGTACGTCCTGGAGAGCTGGCCGGCCCGGCTCCGCAACCGGGCCTCCGGATTCCTGATCTCCGGCTACGCGGGCGGCACGGCCGTCGCGGCCCAGCTCTACGCCTGGGTGGTGCCCGCATGGGGCTGGCGCTGGATGTTCTGGATCGGCGTACTGCCCGTAGTGGTCGCCCTGTGGATGCGCCGGTCGCTGCCGGAAGCCGGGGACCGGCAGACCGAGGTCGCCACCGCGGCCGGAGGAGGCGGGGCGGCGACTCCGGAACGCCCGAACCCGTTCCGGCCGCTGCCCACCGGCCGCCTCCGCCGCCGGGGCAACGTCGCGCTGGCGGCGATCGCCTCGGTCGCGCTGTTCTGCGCCTTCACACCGTTCGGTGCGGGGTTCGTGCCGTGGTCGGCCGCGGTCGCCGCGCTGTGCCTGGTCGCCTTCGCCGCACAACTGGGCGGGCGCCGCGGCTGGCTGCTGTACGTCTCCTTGATGGTGACGGTGTTCTGCGCGTTCCTCTACAGCTGGCCGGTGCAGGCTCTGCTGCCCACCTACCTCAAGACCGACCTGGGATACCCGCCCGCGCAGGTCGGCGACGTGATGTTCGTCGCGGGCTTCGGTGCCATGGCCGGCTGCTGGCTCGCCGGGTTCACCGGCGATCTGCTCGGGACCCGGCGCGCCTATGCGTACACCCTGCTGGCCTCAATGGCGTTCGTGTTCCCGGTGTTCGCGGTGCGCGGGAGTCTGGTGGGGCTGGGGGTGCTGATCTTCGTCCTGCTGGCGCTGGGGCAGGGCATCTCCGGGATCCTGCCGAAGTACATCGCGGGGCACTTCCCGACCGCGACCCGCGCCGCATCGCTGGGCTTCGTCTACAACGTGGGGGCGCTGGGCGGCGCCGTGGCGCCGGTCCTCGGGGCGCAACTCGCCCGCGGCATGCCCCTTGGGCGGGCGCTGGCGGTCCTCACCTTCGGGCTGACGCTGCTGGTCGTCGTCCTGGTGGGCGGCGACGTCCCGCGGCGACTGGCGCGGCTGGTGGACCATCAGGTGCCCGGCGACCACCTCGTGCCGGGGGCGGAGGGCGGTGCGGGCGCGGAGCGGGTGGGTGGGCCGGATACCGCGCGTGGGGAGTCGTCGGCCGGTGCGGCGTAGCGGTGGTGGCGCACGCCGGCCGGGACGGTGTCGCCGTGCGCGGACGCGGCCGGGCTCACTCCGTGCTGTCGCCGTGCCGCCCCAGCGCCACCCCGCGGACGCCCTCCAACTCGGTCAGCGCCTCCACCAGGGGATGCGCGGAACCCTTGCCCTCCAGGCGGAGCAGTACCTCGGCCGCCACTCGGGCGTCGTCCGGATGGGCCTCCACCTGGACGTCGGTGACCCGGAACCCGCTGCCGGCGCACAGCTCCAACATCCTCCCGAGCAGCCCGTGTTGCGCCCGGTAGGTGAGGCGCAGCTCTATCCGGTCGAAGGACGGCCCCGCGGCGATCCGCTCCGACACCTTGGAGAAGCCGCGCACGACCAGGAAGTGCACCGCCGTCGCGCCGATCGCGAGCAGCGGCAGCCCACCGCCGCACGCCATGCCGATGGCGCAGGTCAGCCAGATGGTCGCGGCCGTCGTCAGACCCCGGACCGCGTCCTTGCGCACGAAGATCAGTCCACCGCCGATGAAGCCGATACCGGAAACGACCTGCGCGGCGACCCGGGACGGGTCCAACGCCACGCCCTCCGTGCCCAGCAGCGAGCCGAAGCCGTGGATCGACACTTCCATGAAGAGGGCGCTGCCCACCCCGACGAGGGTGTGAGTGCGCAACCCGGCGCTCTTCTGCCGGGCCTCCCGCTCCAACCCGATCAGCGAGGACAGCAACAGGGCTATGGCCAGCTCGGCGAACTGACGCAACCCCTGGCCGGCGTGGACGTCGAACAGTGCGGCGGCGAGGTGTGACATGACGGCATTGTCCCTCCGCCGGACCGACGTCCGGCGCTCCGCGGGCCGTTGTCAGTGGTCGCGGTTAGCGTTGAGGTCGATGGGCTGCGCGGGCGTACGCGCGGCCCGCCGAAGGCACCGCGGGCGGTGTCGGACGGGGGAGCGGACATGGAGGGCGGCATGGCGAAGGCGGCACGGCCGAGGACGGCACCGGTGCGGGCGCGGGCCGGCGCGCTCCGCCTTCGGATAGCCCCTGAGCTGCTCATCGACCGGCTCGGCGGGGGATAGCGGCGCGGCGGCAGCAGGCGCGCGAAGGCCCGTGGCGGCGATGGCAGTTGAGCATCGTCGCCACGGGCCTTTGCCGTGCATGGCCACTTGGTACGGGGGGCTTGTGGAAAATGGAACACGTTCTTAACATCACGAGTGTTACATCAGAAGTGTCACAGTGCGGAAGGCGTGGGGCGCGATGACGCAGTCAGGGAACGGCCCGCTGAGCGGGGTGCGGGTGCTGGAGCTCGCCGGCATCGGCCCCGGCCCGTTCGCGGCCATGCTGCTGGCCGACCTCGGCGCCGACGTCGTCCGGGTCGACCGACCCGGCGGCGCCGGACTGGGCATCGACCCGGCGTCCGACATCACCAACCGCAACAAGCGCTCGGTGCTGGTCGACCTGAAGCAGCCCGCCGGGGTCGGCCAGGTCCTCGACCTGGCCGAGCGCGCCGACGTCCTGATCGAGGGATACCGACCGGGAGTGGCCGAGCGGCTGGGCATCGGACCCGAGCCCTGCCTGGCGCGCAACCCCCGCCTGGTCTACGGCCGGATGACCGGCTGGGGCCAGCAAGGACCGCTCTCCGGCACCGCCGGGCACGACATCGGCTACATCGCCATCACCGGCGCCCTCGGCATGATCGGCCCGCCCGACGGCCCGCCCGCCATCCCCGCCAATCTGCTCGGCGACTACGCCGGCGGCTCCCTCTACCTCGTCATCGGCGTCCTCGCGGCCCTCCAGCACGCCCGCACCGAGGGCGGGACGGGCCAGGTCGTGGACGCCGCGATCGTCGACGGTACGGCCCACCTGACGGCGATGATCCACGGCATGCTGGCGGCCGGCGGCTGGCAGGACCGGCGGGGCGCCAATCTGCTCGACGGCGGCACGCCGTTCTACGGCGCCTACGAGACCGCCGACGGCGGCTACATGGCCGTCGGCGCACTGGAGCAGCGGTTCTACGCGGAGTTCATCCACCTGCTCGGCATCGAGGACGACGCCCCCGGCCGGGACGACCTCGCCGCCTGGGACGGCCTCCGCACCGCCATCGCCGCCCGGTTCCGGACCCGTACGCGGGACGAGTGGACCGCAGTCTTCCAGGAGTCCGACGCCTGCGTGGCGCCGGTGCTCTCCCTGCGCGAGGCCCCCGGGCACCCGCACCTCGCCGCCCGCGGCACCTTCACCGAGCACGCCGGCCTCACCCAGCCCGCCCCCGCGCCCCGTTTCTCGGCCACCCCGGGGACCCTCCGCAGACCTCCCGCCCGCCCCGGAGCGGACACCGAAGAGGTCGCCCGCGACTGGCGCGCGCCCAGCCTCGCCACCCCGGCCGGCGACCCGCGCCGCACCGAGCGGAAGGAAACGGCCCGCTGATGGAACTCTCCACCACCCTCCAGCACGCGACCGGTCCGCACCGCGCCGCCGAAGCGGCCGCCGCCCTCGATCGCCCCGGACCGGACGCCATCCGGGTCGCCGACGCCCACGGCTTCGACTCGCCCACCCTCATGGGCTTCCTGACCGCCCGCACTGAGCACGCCTGCACCGAGCACGCCCGCACCGAGCACGCCCGGATCGGCTCGGCGATCCTCAACGTCTACTCCCGCACCCCTGCCCCGATCGCCCAGACCGCCGCCGGGCTCGACGCCGTCTCCGGCGGCCGCGCCCTGCTCGGCCCGGGCGCCTCGGGCCACAGGCCATCGAGGGCTGGCACGGCAAGGCGTACGACCTCGCCGTCGCCTACGGCTACGAGCAGGCCGCGCACGCCATCCAGTAGCTCTACCTCGCCGGCCGGAAGCGCGAGGCCGAGGCCGCGGTACCGGACGCGTTCTGCGAACAGGTGTCGCTGTGCGGGGCCCGAGGGATACGTCCGGGAGCGCAGCGAGATGCGGATCCCCCCGGCCGAAGGCTGGGGGAGGATCGCCGCCTCCCCGGAGGCCGGCGTGACGATGCTCGACGTCCAGCCCATAGGCCCCGATCCCGCCAAGCTCATCGAGACCGTCCGGAACTGACTCTGAGGGGACCGGGCGACACCAGCGCCCTCCAGGCGACGCCCCGGACCCCGGCCGAGCAGCCCCGCCGACCGCCAGGACCACCCCCGAAGGGACAGCAGAGTGAAGCGCCAGATCTTCACCGAGGACCACGACGCCTTCCGCGAGACGGTGCGCACCTTCCTCGCCAAGGAGGTGACGCCGCATTACGAGCAGTGGGAGAAGGACGGCATCGTCAGTCGGGACGCCTGGCGGGCGGCCGGCCGGCAGGGGCTGCTGGGCCTGGCCGTGCCCGAGGAGTACGGCGGCGGGGGCACCACCGACTTCCGCTACAGCGCGGTCCTGGCCGAGGAGTTCACCCGCGCCGGCAGCCCGGGCTTCGCCATCGGGCTGCACAACGACATCATCGGCCCCTATCTGACGTCGCTCGCCACCGACGAGCAGAAGCGCCGCTGGCTGCCCGGCTTCTGCAGCGGCGAGACCATCACCGCCATCGCGATGACCGAGCCCGGCGCCGGCTCCGACCTCCAGGGCATCCGCACCTCCGCCGAGGACCGCGGCGACCACTGGATCCTCAACGGCTCCAAGACCTTCATCTCCAACGGCATCCTCGCCGACCTCGTCATCGTCGTCGCCAAGACCACCCCCGAGGGCGGCGCACACGGCCTGAGCCTGCTGGTCGTCGAACGCGGTACGGAGGGCTTCGAGCGCGGCCGCAACCTCGACAAGATCGGCCAGAAGTCCCAGGACACCGCCGAGCTGTTCTTCAACGACGTGCGGGTCCCCAAGGAGAACCTCCTCGGCGAGCTCAACGGCGCCTTCGTGCACCTGATGACCAACCTCGCCCAGGAGCGGATGGCGATAGCGATCGCCGGAATAGCCGCCGCCGAGCACCTGCTGGAGATCACCACCCGGTACGTCAAGGAGCGTGAGGCGTTCGGCCGGCCGCTCGCCAAGCTCCAGCACATCCGGTTCGAGATCGCCGAGATGGCCACCGAGTGCGCGGTCACCCGCACCTTCCTCGACCGCTGCATCGCCGACCACTCCGAGGGCACCCTCGACGCCGTGCACGCCTCCATGGCCAAGTGGTGGGCCACCGAACTCCAGAAGCGGGTGGCCGACCGCTGTCTCCAACTCCACGGCGGATACGGCTACATGGCCGAATATCCCGTCGCCCGGGCCTTCACCGACGGCCGCATACAGACCATCTACGGAGGGACGACCGAGATCATGAAGGAGATCATCGGCCGCTCCCTGCTCGGCTGACCCTCCCCGACTGTGTCTTCCCGGGGCCCTGACCTCAGCGGTCGACACCGCGGCCCCCGACCCCAGGCCGGAAAGAAAGGCTTTCCTGTGAGCACCGAAGCGTATGTGTACGACGCGATCCGCACCCCCCGCGGTCGCGGCAAGGCCAATGGCGCACTGCACGGCACCAAGCCGATCGACCTGGTCGTCGGCCTGATCCACGAAGTGCGGCGGCGCTTCCCCGACCTGGACCCGGCCGCGATCGACGACATCGTGCTCGGCGTCGTCGGACCGGTCGGCGACCAGGGCTCGGACATCGCCCGGATCGCCGCCATCGCCGCCGGCCTGCCCGACACCGTCGCCGGCGTCCAGGAGAACCGCTTCTGTGCCTCCGGCCTCGAAGCCGTCAACATGGCGGCGGCCAAGGTCCGTTCGGGCTGGGAGGACCTGGTCCTGGCGGGCGGCGTGGAGTCGATGTCGCGGGTGCCGATGGCCTCCGACGGCGGCGCCTGGTTCGCCGACCCGATGACCAACTTCGACACCGGCTTCGTCCCGCAGGGCATCAGCGCCGACCTCATCGCCACCATCGAGGGCTACTCCCGCCGCGACGTCGACGAGTTCGCCGCGCTGTCCCAGGAGCGGGCCGCCGCGGCCTGGAAGGACGGCCGCTTCGAGCGTTCCGTCGTCCCCGTGCGGGACCGCAACGGCCTGCTCGTCCTCGACCACGACGAGCACCTGCGCCCCGGCACCACCGCCGACTCCCTCGCGGCCCTGAAGCCCTCCTTCGCCGCCATCGGCGACGCCGGCGGCTTCGACGCGGTCGCCCTCCAGAAGTACCACTGGGTCGAGAAGATCGACCACGTCCACCACGCCGGCAACTCCTCCGGCATCGTGGACGGCGCGGCCCTGGTCGCCATCGGCTCCAAGGAGGTCGGCGAGCGCTACGGTCTCACCCCGCGGGCCCGCATCGTCTCCGCCGCGGTGTCCGGCTCCGAGCCGACGATCATGCTCACCGGCCCCGCGCCCGCCAGCCGCAAGGCCCTGGCCAAGGCCGGACTGACCATCGACGACATCGACCTGGTCGAGATCAACGAGGCGTTCGCCGCGGTCGTCCTCCGCTTCGTCAAGGACATGGGCCTCAGCCTGGACAAGGTCAACGTCAACGGCGGCGCGATCGCCCTGGGGCACCCCCTCGGCGCCACCGGCGCGATGATCCTCGGCACCCTCGTCGACGAGCTGGAGCGGCAGGACAAGCGCTACGGCCTGGCCACCCTCTGCGTCGGCGGCGGCATGGGCGTCGCCACCGTCATCGAGCGCCTCTGACCCCTCGTCCCACCCACTACGGAGTACCAACCATGAGCGAATCCGCTGCTGCGTCGACCATCCGCTGGGAACAGGACGAGACCGGCGTCGTCACCCTGGTCCTGGACGACCCCGACCAGTCCGCCAACACCATGAACAACGCCTTCAAGACCTCCCTCACCGCGGTCGCCGACCGCCTGGAGGCCGAGAAGGACAGCATCCGCGGCATCATCTTCACCTCCGCCAAGAAGACCTTCTTCGCCGGCGGCGACCTGCGCGACCTGATCGCCGTCACCCCCGCCCAGGCACAGCAGGCGTTCGAGGCCGGCAACGGCATCAAGCGCGACCTGCGCCGGATCGAGACGCTCGGCAAGCCCGTGGTCGCCGCCATCAACGGCGCGGCCCTGGGCGGCGGTTACGAGATCGCCCTGGCCTGTCACCACCGTGTCGCCCTGGACACCCCCGGCACCAAGATCGGCCTCCCCGAGGTGACCCTCGGCCTGCTGCCCGCCGGCGGCGGCGTCACCCGCACCGTCCGGCTGCTGGGCATCACCGACGCGCTGCTGAAGGTGCTCCTCCAGGGCACCCAGTACAACGCCACCCGCGCCAAGGACAACGGGCTGATCCACGAGGTCGCCGAGACCCCCGACGAACTGCTCGCCAAGGCCCGGGAGTTCATCGACGCCCACCCCGAGTCCCAGCAGCCCTGGGACGTCAAGGGCTACCGGATCCCCGGCGGCACCCCGGCGCACCCGAAGTTCGCCGCCAACCTCCCGGCGTTCCCCGCCAACCTCAAGAAGCAGCTGGCCGGCGCCCCCTACCCGGCGCCGCGGAACATCCTCGCCGCGGCCGTCGAGGGATCCCAGGTCGACTTCGAGTCCGCCCAGACCATCGAGGCGCGCTACTTCGTCGAGCTGGTCACCGGCCAGGTCTCCAAGAACATGATCCAGGCGTTCTTCTTCGACCTCCAGGCCGTCAACTCCGGTGCCAACCGCCCCAAGGACATCGCGCCGCGCACGGTCCGGAAGGCCGCCGTCCTCGGCGCCGGCATGATGGGCGCCGGGATCGCCTACGCCTGCGCCAAGGCCGGCATCGAGGTCGTCCTCAAGGACGTCACCTTGGAGGCGGCCCAGCGGGGCAAGGAGTATTCCGCGGGGCTGCTCGACAAGGCACTGACCAGGGGGCGGACGACCGAGGCACAGCGCGACGAGCTGCTGGCGCGGATCACGCCCACCGCCGAGCCCGCCGACCTCGCCGGCTGCGACGCGGTCATCGAGGCGGTCTTCGAGGACGTCGCCCTCAAGCACAAGGTGTTCAAGGAGATCCAGCACGTCATCGAGCCCGATGCGCTGCTGTGCTCCAACACCTCCACCCTGCCCATCACGCTGCTGGCCGAAGGCGTCGAGCGGGACACCGACTTCATCGGCCTGCACTTCTTCTCGCCGGTCGACAAGATGCCGCTGGTCGAGATCATCAAGGGCGAGCGGACCGGTGACGAGGCGCTGGCCCGCGCGTTCGACCTGGTCCGCCAGATCCGCAAGACCCCGATCGTCGTCAACGACTCGCGCGGCTTCTTCACCTCCCGCGTCATCGGCCACTTCATCAACGAGGGCGTGGCGATGATCGGCGAGGGCCTCGACCCCGCCTCGGTCGAACAGGCCGCGGCCCAGGCCGGCTACCCGGCCAAGGTGCTGTCCTTGATGGACGAGCTGACCCTCACCCTCCCGCGCAAGATCCGCAACGAGACCAGGCGCGCAATCGAGGAGGCCGGCGGCACCTGGCAGCCGCACCCGGCCGACGCCGTCCTCGACCGCATGGTGGACGAGTTCGAGCGCCCCGGCCGCAGCGGCGGCGCGGGCTTCTACGACTACGGCGACGACGGCAGGCGGGCCGGCCTGTGGCCCGGGCTGCGCGAGCACTTCCAGAGGGCCGGCGCCGCCGTCCCGTTCCGGGACATGCAGGAGCGGATGCTGTTCTCCGAGGCGCTGGACACCGTCCGCTGCCTGGAGGAGGGCGTGCTGACCTCCGTCGCCGACGCCAACATCGGCTCCATCTTCGGCATCGGCTTCCCGGGCTGGACCGGTGGCGTGCTCCAGTACATCAACGGCTACGAAGGGGGCCTGCCCGGGTTCGTGGCCCGTGCCCGCGAGCTCCAGGCGGCCTACGGCGACCGGTTCGCGCCCTCCGCGCTGCTGGTCGAAAAGGCCGAGCGGGGCGAGAAGTTCAGCGACTGAGCCGGACGTGCGGGGGCGGGCCACCAGGGCCCGCCCCCGTCACCCCTCGTCCGTGCCACCGTCCTCGCGCCGGCCGGTGCGTTCCGCCCGGCCGTCGTGCTCGCCCGTGCCGAGCCACTCCCGCAACTCTTCCTTCATCGACCGTTGGAAGGCGGTGACCAGTGCCTGCACCACCATCGGCTGCATGTGCGCCGAGAGCGACTTCATCCGCGCCACCTCCTCCGCGTCCGGCCCGCCGTCCCGGTACGGCTCCCATACCTCGTCCTTGAAGAGCCGGCTGAGCTCACGGGCCGCCGAGCGGGTGTGCTCGATGACGACGGTGCGCGCCGCCAGGATCGTCTCCAGGGCGATCGGCACGTCGAGCAGCCGCGTCCCCAGGTGCAGCAGCCCCGGGTCGACCCGGAAGACTTGCGGATCCTCGGTCCGGACGAGGACGTTCATCGCCGCCAGCCGATCGAGGTCCTCCTCGGTCAGCTCCCGGCCGACCCGCCGCTCCAACTGCTCCCGGGTGGTGTCCTCCGCCTTGTCCGGCACCCAGCTCGCCACCAGGGCGCGGTGGATGGCCAGGTCCTGGGCGCTCAGGTCGGGCGGCAGCTGCGCCAGGTAGCGTTCGATGGCGGACAGGGTCAGGCCCTGGTGCTGGAGTTCCTCGATGAGCGCGAGCCGCGAGAGGTGGTCCGGGCCGTAGCGGCCGACCCGGCGCGGGCCGATCTCGGGCGGCGGCAGCAGACCGCGGGTGCTGTAGAAGCGGATCGTGCGGACCGTGACGCCGGCGCGGGCGGCGAGTTCGTCGACGGTCAGGCCGTCGGGGGCGGACTCCATCATGTTCAACAGTATTGCTGTCTCACCAGTCCTGTGAAACCTTCTTCACCGCTCAGCGCGCACCAGGCCCCCTTCGGGCAGGGCCTGGGTCCTCCGTACGGTCCGTAGATCAGGCCCACACCCTCGGGAGGCCGCCATGACCACGTTCCTGCGTATGCCCGGTGAGCCGGGCGCACTCACGCTGCCCGCCCTGCTGTTGCGCAACGCCGAGGACCACGGCGCACGGCCGGCCCTCTCCTGGCGCGCGCCGGACGGCGGCTGGCGGACGCTCAGTTGGGCGGAGGCCCGCCGCCGGATCGGTGAACTGGCCGCCGGGTTCCGGGCACTCGGCGTCCGGCGCGGGGAGATCGTCCTGCTCATGATGGGCAACCGCCCCGAGCACTGGCTCAGCGACCTGGCCCTGGTGCACCTGGGCGCCGTACCCGTCACGGTCTACGGCACCGCCGCGCCCGGCCAGATCGCCCATATCGTCCGGCACAGCCGGGCCCGACTGGCCGTGGTGGAGGGGCCCCGGGAGCGGGCGCGCTGGGAGCCGCTGCTCAATGACGCGGCGGCGCGGTTGGCGCGACTGGTGGTCGTCGAGCCGGCGGACGGGCCGCCGACCGCCGGCCACCCGACGGCGGGCAGGTACGAGAGCTTCGCCGCGGTGGCGGCCCGCGGTGCCGCGGCGTACGACCCCGGGGCGTTCGAGGCGGCCTGGCGGCAGGGCGACGCGGGCGACACCCTGACCGTCGTGTACACCTCCGGCACGACCGGCGACCCCAAGGGGGTGGTGGTCAGCCACCGGCACGTGCTGCTGAACGCGGTGGCGCTGGACGGCGTCGTGGAGCTGCCGGACCACGCCGCGCACCTGTCCTACCTCCCCTTCGCGCATATCGCCGAGCGGATGCTGGGCATCTACCTGCCGGTCTTCCGGGCCGCGCACGTCCACCTCTGCGCGGATCCGGCGGAGGTCGCGCCGATCGCCCGTGAGCTGCGGCCGGCGCAGTTCTTCGGGGTGCCGCGGGTGTGGGAGAAGCTGGCGGCGGCCGTCCGGGCCGCGCTGGCGGCGCTGCCCGCGGAGCACCGGGCGGCGGTGGCGGCGGCGGCCGAGACCGCCCGGGCCCACGTCGCCTGCCGGGAGCGCGGGGAGCGGCCGCCCGCCGGGCTGGCGGCGGCGTACTCCGCGGCGAAGGCGCAGGTGCTGGACCCGCTGCTGGCGACGGCAGGTTTCGACCGGCTGGTGTGGACGGCGAGCGCCTCCGCGCCGATGCCCCCGGAGGTGGTGCGGTTCTGGGCCGGCTTCGGCATCGTGATCATGGATGCGTGGGGGCTGACCGAGACGGTGGGGGTGGCCACGACCAATGCCCCCGGTGCCTTCCGGCTGGGGTCGGTGGGCCGGCCGCTCGCCGGGCTGGAGGTGCGTACGGCCGCGGACGGGGAGATCGAGGTGTGCGGCCGGACGGTGAGCGCGGGGTACCTCCGGGCGGACGGGACGGTGGAACCGGCCGTCGGTGCGGACGGATGGTTCCGCACCGGGGACATCGGCCGGATCGACGCGGACGGCTTCCTGTGGCTGACCGACCGCAAGAAGGAAATGATCGTGACGTCGACCGGCAAGAACGTCTCGCCCGCGCTGGTCGAGAACGCCCTCAAGGAGCATCCGCTCATCGGGCAGGCGCTGGTGCACGGCGACGGCCGGTCGTATCTGGTGGCGTTGCTGGTGCTGGATCCGGAGCTGACCCCGGCCTGGGCGGCCCGGCACGGCATCGCGGGGAGCCTGCCGGAACTGGCCCGGAATCCCGCCGTCCAGGCGGAGGTCGAGCGGGGTGTGGCGGCGGCGAATGCCCGGCTGAATCGCACGGAACAGGTCAAGCGATTTTCGTTGTTGGGCGAGGAATGGCGTCCGGAAACTGGCGAACTCACACCGTCGTTGAAGCTTCGCCGCGGTGTTATTCGACACAAATACAGACGAACCCTAGGGCGAATGTACGCCATGTGATCTCGCACACAGACGGGGGGCCACTCTTCGGGGAAGGTGTGCCGACTGGCCGTTCGCACGATCTGCGGAGCGGGCCATGGTCAAGCTCTCCGAAAGCGAGATAACCAGTAGTGAGCACAGAAACCGTCGTGGATGAAGCCCAGCGGCCATCGGACGGGGGGAGCGGGACCCGGCAGGACGCGGGAGACGCCGGTTACAGCAAGGGCCTCAAGGGCCGCCACATCAACATGATCGCCATCGGTGGCGCGATCGGCACCGGTCTCTTCCTGGGTGCCGGCGGCCGGCTGCACTCGGCCGGTCCGGCGCTCGCCATCGCTTACGCGGTCTGCGGCCTCTTCGCCTTCTTCGTCGTCCGGGCCCTCGGTGAACTGGTGGTGCACCGCCCGTCGTCCGGCTCGTTCGTCTCCTACGCCCGGGAGTTCCTCGGGGAGAAGGGCGCCTACGTCGCGGGTTGGATGTACGTCGTCAACTGGTCGACGACCGGTATCGCCGACATCACCGCGATCGCCCTGTACACCCACTACTGGAGCATGTTCACCAGCATTCCGCAGTGGGTGATGGCGCTGATCGCGCTGGCGGTGGTGCTCACGATCAACCTGATATCGGTGAAGATCTTCGGTGAGATGGAGTTCTGGTTCGCGATCATCAAGGTCGCGGCGCTGGTCGCCTTCATGTTCATCGGGATCTACCTGCTGGCCACCCAGCACCCGGTCGACGGACACACCCCGGGCCTGAACCTGATCACCGACCACGGTGGCATCTTCCCGACCGGTCTGCTGCCCGTGGTGATCGTGCTCCAAGGCGTCGTGTTCGCCTACTCCGCGGTCGAACTGGTCGGCGTCACCGCCGGTGAGACCAGCGAACCGCAGAAGGTCGTGCCGAAGGCCGTGAACTCGATCATGTGGCGGGTCGGCATCTTCTACGTCGGCTCGGTGATCCTGCTGGCGATGCTGCTGCCGTGGAACGTCTTCAGCGCCAACGAGAGCCCCTTCGTCACCGTGCTGTCCCACGTCGGCATCCCGCACGCCGGCGATGTGATGAACCTCGTCGTGCTCACCGCCGCGATGTCCAGCCTGAACTCCGGGCTGTACTCCACCGGCCGCATCCTGCGCTCGATGTCCATGGCGGGCTCCGCGCCGAAGTTCGCCGCCCGGATGAACCGCAACCAGGTGCCGTACGGCGGCATCATGCTCACCTCCTCGGTGTGCGTGCTCGGTGTCGGGCTCAACTACTGGCTGCCGGGTAAGGCGTTCGAGATCGTGATCAACATCGCGGCGCTGGGCATCGTCAGCACCTGGTGCACGATCATGGTCTGTCACATGGTGTTCGTCCGCCGCTCCAAGGAGGGCCTGGTCGAGCGGCCGCGCTTCCGCCTGCCGGGCACGCCGATCACCGACATCGCCACCATCGTCTTCCTGCTCGGCGTCATCGTGCTGATGTGGTTCGACGACGGCGTCGGCCGGCAGACCGTCCTGCTGATCCCGATCCTCGCCGCCGCGCTGGTGGGGGGCTGGTTCGTGGTCCGCGGCCGGGTGCGCCGGATCGCCGAGGAACGCGAACTCGCCGAGTAGGTCGCGCGAGGACGGACGCCCGTACAGCGGAGGGCGGCCACGGTGGACCGGAAGGTCGCCGGGGCCGCCCTCCGTCGTGCGGGCCCGTTGTCAGTGGTCGCCCGTACCGTTGAGTCATGGCTGAGAAAACGGGGATCGACGCCGCAATCGTCTACGCCAAGGGTGATGCCACCGCACCTCAGGGCAAGGGCGTCAAGATGATCGTGCATGTCTGCAATGACCTCGGGGGCTGGGGCAAGGGCTTCGTGCTCGCCCTCTCCCGCCGCTGGCCGGAGCCGGAGCGCGCCTACCGCCGCTGGCACCGCGAGCGGGCGAGGAACGACTTCGGGCTGGGCGCCGTCCAGTTCGTGCCGGTCGGTGAGCATGTGTGGGTGGCCAATGTCGTTGGGCAACGGGGCATACGGACCGGCAGCAAGGGCGTGCCGGTGCGGTACGAGGCGATAGCGGCCGGGCTCGGCCGGGTCGCGGACAAGGCGCTGGAGTCGGGGGCCTCGGTCCACATGCCGCGGATCGGTTGTGGGTTGGCCGGTGGGAAGTGGTCCCGGGTGGAGCCGTTGATAACCCAGCGGCTCATCGGGCGCGGGGTCGCGGTGACGGTCTACGACCAGTGAGGGCCGGGGGCCGCCGCCGGCGGAGCGTGCGCCCGGTGGACCGGCTGTGCGGTGGACCCGCCCGCGCGGCCGGTCCGCCGCCCGGGCGGGTCGGGTCAGCCGCCGATGACCGGATAGTGGTCGGAG
The DNA here is from genome assembly GCF_042886435.1 of Streptomyces sp. NPDC058000. Lineage (NCBI taxonomy): Bacteria > Bacillati > Actinomycetota > Actinomycetes > Kitasatosporales > Streptomycetaceae > Streptomyces > Streptomyces sp. NPDC058000. The sequence continues at coordinate 143,568 of NZ_JBHVQS010000002.1, read as the reverse complement.
AGGTTGGTGTAGGTGTAGTCCTTGCCCCAGCTGGAGACGGTCCAGGGCGCCGACTGCTCCTTGATCACGGTGTTCCGCCAACCAGTGGGCCGGGCATGGCCGTTGCGGAACAGCACGTAGTCCAGGTCCTCGCGGGGGTCGTTCGGGTAGCGGTACGCGGCGATCGAGTTCGTCCGGGTGTCGAAGGAGTACGGGTGGCCCGTGCGGCTGTCGGCGGGTGCCAGGTCGGCGTTGGCCAGCAGGGCGTTGTACTCGGTGCCGTGGGAGTCGATGTTCATGTCACCGGCGACCATGATCTCCTCGCTCGCCGGGATGTTCTTGGCGTCGAGGAAGGCGTCCAGCTCCTTGAGCTGCTTGGCGCGGTCGGCGGCCGCCTCACCGGCCTTGCAGCCCGAATCGGTCGACTGGGTGTGGGTGCCGACGACGTGCACCTTGGTGCCGTTGACGTCCAGCACCGCGTAGACGAAGCCCTTGTTGGAGTAGGAGTCCGAACCGCAGGCGTCCTGGTAGATGTGCTGCTCCTTGCGCAGCACCGGCCACTTGCTCAGCAGTGTCACCCCGCCGTCCTCGGGCGTGACGGCCGAGTAGGCGCCACTGGTGGCGTCCCAGCCGCTCCGGCTGCGGCCGACCACCGGGGTCTGGTGCGGATACTCCGCGGCGGCCTGCGACTTGAGCGCGTCGGAGGAGGAGTTGTCGAAGGCTTCCTGGAGCACGACGACGTCGTTGCCGTGGAAGAAGTCAGCGGATGCGATGGCCTGGGCGCGGTGGTCCTGGCCCCAGTTGGGATAGAGGTTCTTGCTCATGAGGAAGGTGTTGTAGGTGAGCACCTTGAGCCGGGGCGCGCTCGCGACCGCCGGGGAACCGGCGGGGCCGGCCAGGGCCGGCGTGGTCGCGGCCGACGCGGTGGGGGACGCGACGGCCAGCGTGGCGGCGAGGGCTGCGGCGATCGCGACAGCCCGGGACATACGCAGGGGGGAGTGCGGCACTGAAACTCCCTATCGAGGGGGGACTTGGGGATATATAGCGGCGACGCACATCAAACCAGCTGGGGTTACTTCCAGGTAACCGCTCGGCGGGCAGCAGATTTACAGCCCGAGTCTCTTGCCGACGATGTCGCGCTGGATCTCGCCGCATCTCGCTGGATCACGCTGCATCTCGCTGGTACCGCCGGAGACGGTGGAGACCACGGCCGTCCGGAGGCGGCGCTCCATGCCGTACTCGGTGCCGTAGCCGTAGCTGTAGCCGCCCATCATCGGCCTGCCTTCCAGGGCGGCGAGCTTGGCGGTCCCGGCGGTCCCGGCGGTCAGTGCGTCGGGCCGCTCGCGGGTGCCGCGCTCCTGGCGGGCGACATCGCGGCGGGTGGCGGCGAACTCCCGTTGTTCCGGGGAGAGTCGGGCGGTGGGCGGCAGTGGCGAGGGGGCCGGGCGGGTCGCGGTGTGCCTCCTGGGCAGCGCTTCGTTACAAAGTGATTCGGTTAGTGTCTTTGTCACCGGCGGGGTGTGCCGCCGGCCGGTGGCGGGTGCGAGGAGGGGGACCGATGGCGGACGAACGGCAGCTGCTGACCAGGGTGTTGGAGGGTGCACCGGGGGCCGGGGGCGCGCTGACCGAGAAGATCCTGGACGCGGCGCGGGAGCAGTTCATGACCTTCGGGCTACGGCGGTCCACCGTCGACGACGTGGCCAAACGGGCCGGGGTCTCGCGGGTCACGGTGTACCGGAGGGTCGGCAACAAGGACGAGCTGGTGCAGCGGGTACTGCTGCGCGAGTACCGGCTGTTCGTCGCCGAGGTGGACGCGGCGGTGGCCGGGCTGCCGACGATGGAGGAACGGATGGTGGAGGGGTTCGCCGCCATCCTGCGGTTGATCCGGGGACATCCGCTGATCGGGGGGCTGATGCGGTTGGAGCCGGAGACGATGCTGCCGTACCTGACGCTGGAGAGCGGGCCGTCCTTCCTCGCGATGCGGGGGTACCTGGCGGGGCATCTGCGCCGGGCGCAGCGGGTGGCGGCGAGCGGGGACGGCCGGACGGTGCGCCAGGGGGACGGCAGCGGCGAGGGCGGCGGTGACGAGAGCGGCGGTGACGAGGACGACGGCGGGGATCCGACGGCGGTGGCGGAGCTGATGGTGCGGATCACCGTGTCCTTCCTGCTGAACCCGGTGAGTTGCTTCGCGTTGGACGACGATGAGCAGGCGCGGCGGTTCGCGCGGAGGTATCTCGCTCCGCTGCTCGATCGGTGAGGGGGACCGGCCCGGGGTGAGCGCGGCGGCCCGGTCAACGGCGGCTGTGCAGCCACCGCCCCACCGCGACGGCCCGGGCCGCCCTGCGTCGCGGTGCGCTGAACGACGTCAGGTCCACGGGCGGGCGGAACCGGCGGACGGTCAGCGCGTGCGGGGCGGCGAAGGCGCGGAGGCCCTCGGCGCCGTGGACGCGCCCGTGGCCGGAATCGCCCGAGCCACCGAAGGGAAGGGCGGGGACGACGGCGAAGCCGAGGACGGAATTGACCGATACCGCACCGGAGTCGAGGCGTTCGGCGACGGCGCGGCCGGTGCGGCGGGGTACTCGCCTACCGGTTCGCCGGTGAGCGGGAACGGGAGATCAGTACGGTCATGAGGCGTCCTCGGAGGGCAGCGGGCGGAGCGGGCGGTGCTGGGCCCAGGCGGGCCCGAGGTCGTCGAGGGTGTAGCCGAAGGGATAGGAGCGGGGCCGGGACAGGCCGGGCCGGGAGTCCGGTCGGGCGGGCAGCAGACGGACGACGGCGGCCCGGGCCCGCAGCGCGTGGTGGGCCAGGGTCCGCAGCCAGGGCGGCTGTGGGGGGAATCCCAGGGCGTGCAGCAGGGGGTCGTCCAGCAGGGCGAGGGAGAAGCGGGCGACGGCGGGGCGGAGGGCGGCCGGGTACCAGGAGGCCAGCACCCGGAAGGTGGCGTTGGCGACCCGGTGGTTGGCCGGATGGTAGGCGAACATCGCGGCCTCGTAGTCGTCGAGGAGCTTCTCGTAGCCGGCCATGGTGCGGGGGGCGTCGGCGATGCCCATCATCGTGGCGAGCTTGTGGCCGACCAGGGCGAGGGCGGCCTTTTCGTTGGCGCACAGGGGGCGCCAGCCGTAGCGGTCGATCCACCGCTTGGGGCCGACGACGGTGGTGGCGAGGACGTAGCGGAAGTCGTCGTCGGGGATGCGGTACTTGCCGTGGATGCGGTTGAGGTGGCGGGCGGCGGCGCGGCCCCGTGCGGAGTCGAAGCCGTCGGCGGTCAGCTCGAAGCCGAGGAGCACGGTGTCGTCGTAGCGCTTCTGTCCGTTGCGCTCGAACTCCTGGGTACGGTCGAGGAGTTGTGAGATGCGCGGGACGCCGTAGTCGCGCAGGAAGGCGACCGAGAGGCCCTGGGCGTAGTCCCAGGGGAATTCGTACTGGGTGATCCAGCGGAAGATCTGCTCGAAGTCCCGCTCGGGGTCCATTCGGCGGATCTCCCGCAGCCGGGTGTAGCGGCCCATGTGCGTGCCTCCTGAGGTGGGGTGGCGTGCGCGGCGGTCTCCCGGTGGCTGCCCGGGAGTCGGTGCTGGGGCCGGTCCGGTGGAGCAGGGCCGGATAGGCCGTAGGGGCTGTCCGGATCGGGGCCGGGCCGGCCCTAGTGACCGCCCAGGACGCGGTAGTGGACCTCCGCGGCGTCGACGAGGACCTGGCCCGCGGTGACCGGTCGCAGGGTGAGTGCGGGGAGCCGGACGGCGACGGGGAGGTTGGCGGGGACGACGTCGGCGCCGAGGCAGAGCCGCGGGGTGCTGACCTTCAGCCAGGGGATGTCGAGGGCGCCCCGGAGGTAGGTGGCGTAGACGTCGACGTCGCGGATGTCGAGTTGGACGTCGAGGACGTGAGCGGCGCCGTCCGGTCCGGTGACCCGGAGGTGGTAGTCGTCGGCGACGATCCGGGCGGCGTGCACCCACAGGACCTTGATCCGGCCGCCGCCCGCGGTGGGCAGGTAGGTCGCGCCGTGGATGAGGGCGTCGGTGGCGGTCAGGCGGGTGGCGCCGACGGTCGGGTAGTACGGGCTGACGGGGTAGGTGGCGCGGCCCGGGCCGGGCTGTTCGCCGATGACGAGGGGCGGGGTCAGGGCGGTGAGGTCGCCGGGGGCGCCGATCTCCCCGGGGCGGGCGGTCCGGGTGGGTGGTGCGGGGCGGTCGCCGCCGGACGGGGGTGGGCCGGTGGGGTCGGGGTTGTCCGCGCCGCCGGTGTCGATACCGGTCAGGCACGGCAGCGGGAGCGCGCCGAGGGCGTCGCGCGGGTCGGAGTCGGCCGCGCGGGCCGGTGCGCCGGTGACCAGTCCGGCGGCGAGGGCGAGCGGGAGCGTCAGGGCGAGGGCGCAGGAGCCGGGCGAGGACGGCCCAACGCCCCGGCCGTCAGGTGCTTTTGGGCGCGGGGTCACCGCCCCGGCGGGCGCCGCGGACGGTGTGTCGGCCGTGCCCTCCGCGCTTCCGGTCGGTCCGTCCGGTAGCCACCCGAAGGCCATCGACGAGCCCAACAGGCCGAGCCCGCAGCCGATCCCGAAGCCGCCCAGGTTGGTGGTGGCGAGCGAGACCACGGAGGCGATGGCGGTGACCACGGAGACGAACATCCGCTGGGCGGGGGCGAAGACGACGAACAGCCCGCCGGCGATCAGCACCAGGCCGACCCCGATCGCGGACATCGCGCCGATGCCGACCTTCAGCATCAGCGGCAGCGGCGCCAGCGGCAGGGCGATCAGTTCCAGGCCGCCGGCGACCGCCCACAGCCCGGCCCAGAACGGACGGCGGCGGCGCCAGGACCGCAGCGGTCGGCGCAGCCCGGGGGCGGGCAGTACGCGGTCGAGCCAACTGCCGGTCTCCTTGGCGAGTTCGGCGAGGAAGCCGAGGACGAAGGTGAGCACGGGGCCGCCTCCCGGTCAGTAGCACTCTTTGCCGGTGTGGCTGAGCTCGATCTCGACCTTGTCGAGGGTGAGCGAACCGCCGTTGGAGGCCCAGGCGGTGCTCTTGACGTCGCGCGCCAGCGCGGTGCTCGCCTGGACGCCGAACAGTCCGCGCGGCCCGCTGACCCCCGGCGCCCCGGTGAGCGTGGCCGCGTCCCGGCCCGCCTGGACGCCGGTCACCCGGCCCCCGCTGCTGGTCAGCGCGTCGGCGTTGACGACGAGGTTCTCGCCCCGGACGGGCCGGTCGCCGCCGGAGCGGACGAGCAGGGACACCTCGCCGACCAGCGGCAGCCGCTGCTTCATCGACAGGCAGACGCCCCTGGCCGTACCGGACTTGATGCCGGCCAGCAGCACCGGGTGGCTGGTGCCGTCCGCGTCGCCGAGCGAGGAGGGGAAGCTGGAGATCCCCTGACCGGTGATCTCGTCGGCGGAGACCTTGAAGTTCTTGCCGGACACCGCGAAGGACGCGGCCATCGCCCCCTGCGCCAGGGCGATCAGCACGGCACCGACACAGGCCACGCCCGGCACCAGCAGCACGGCGGTGCGCTTCCAGTGCGTCCGTCCCTCGGGGCTCAACTCACGTGCGCTCACGGCCATTTCGGGGACCTCCCGATGAGGTGAGTCAATGTTACAAGGACTATTGACTTGTTTCACGAGCCGCGTCAACACTGCTGACACGGATTCAGCGAGGAGGCGGGATGGACACCGTGGCAGCACCCGGCACCCCCTTCGACCAGCCGGCGCAACGGCCCCCGGCGCAGGTCCGGGCGCCCCGTCGCGGCGGCGTCGCCTGGCGCCACTTCGGCGACACCCGGGCCTTCCTGACGTCCCCTCAGCTCCTGTTGCTCCAGGTCGCGCACCCCGTGGTCGGCGCCGGCGTCGCCGACCACTCGACCTTCCGCGCCGAGCCCTGGCAGCGGCTGCTGCGCACGGTCGGCTCGCTGGGCACGGTGATCTACGGCGGACAGGCCGCGGCCACCGTCGAGGCCCGACGGCTGATCGAGGTCCACCGGGAGATGAAGGGCACCGACGCGCAGGGCCGGCGCTACCACGCCCTGCACCCCGAGGCGTACCACTGGGTGCACGCCACCCTCGTCCGCGGCCCCATCGACGCGCTCCGGCTCTTCGGCCCGGGCCTGACGGCGGAGGAGACCGAGGAGTACTACCGCGAGATGCGGGACGTGGGACGGGTCTGGGGCCTGAAGGGCCATCACCTCCCGCCCGACTGGGCGTCGTTCTGCGCCTACTACGACGGTGTGGTGGCCGGGCGGCTGGAGCTCAACGACTCGGTGCGCGACGTCCTGGCGGAGCTGGCCCGACCGCAGAAGCCGCCGGTGTGGTGGGTCCCGGCAGTACTCTGGCGGCCGTTCGCCGCGCTCGCCGCCCACTACGCCCTGCTGGTCAACGTCGGCGTACTGCCACCGGTCCTCCGCGAGCGGTTCGGGCTGACCTGGACCGCCCGGCAGCAGCGCCGGCTGCGCCGGTTCGCCCGGGTGGTGCGCTGCCTGACGGCGCTGGTGCCGCCCCCGCTGCGGATCGCCCCGGCGCTCTTCCTCGCCTACTGGAACACCCACCGCCCCGGCACCGACCCGCGGACCCGCCGTCCGTTGGGAGCCACCGTATGATGAGTAACCGTATGAACACGGTACGAACAGCCTTAGAACGGACTGACCCGGAACCCCCACCGCCCGGAGGCGTGCTCTGGACGCTGGTCGGGGACGTCAGATCACTCCTGACCCTGCCCGCCGCACTGACGATGCAGGTGGCACACCCCGCGGTGGGAGCGGGCGTGGACGACCACTCGGTCTTCCGCACCGACCCATGGGGGCGCGGCGAACGGTCACTGGCCTCGCTCCAGCTGTGGGTGTACGGCGGCCGGGCCGCCGTCGAGGAGGGCCGGCGACTGCGGAAGCTGCACCGGTCCATCCAGGGCACCGACGCGTACGGCCGGAAGTACCACGCGCTCACCCCCGCGTACTACGCCTGGGTGCACGCCACCGGCTACCCCGTCTTCCGGCACGCCCAGCGCTACCTCGGCCGCCCCTTCACCCCGGCGCAGGAGCGAGCGCTGTACGCGGAGTGGCTCCAGGTCGGCCGGATCCTCGGCATCCACGACCGGGACATGCCGCAGACCATCGAGGAGTTCTGGCCGTACTACCGCAAGGTCCTCGCCGCCGAGGTCGAGGAGACCGTGGTGGTACGGGAGTTGATCGCCACCGACCGGCCGCTGCCGGTCCCGGACCGCGGCCCCTGGTGGGTGCGACTGTCGCTGCGCCTGGTCTGGCCGGTGCTGCTGCCGGGGTTCGCGCGGTTCCGCCGGTTCGTCACCATCGGGCTGATGCCGCCGGACGCCCGGCGTGCCATCGGCCTCACCTGGACCGACGCGCAGGAGCGCCGGCTGCGCCGCCTGGGCCTCGTGGTGCGACTGGTGGTGCCCGCGCTGCCGGATCGGCTGCGGTTCCTGCCGATCGCGCGGCGGGCCCGCCGGAAGCACCGGGCGGCCCGCCGGTAACGACGAGGGCGGGCGGGGCCCGGTCACTGACCGGACCCCGCCCGCCGCACCCGGTCAGTGACCGTCGTGCACCTCGTGGGTGGCCGCGATCTGCTTCCACGACTTGGGCTGGGCGACCAGACCCCGCGCGGCGAACGCCCGCGCGCCCGCGCTCGCGGCCGGCTTGGTCGGCTGGTACAGCCAGGTGTCGAAGAAGTCGGCCAGCGGCTGCCCGGACTTCTTCTCCGCGAACTTCACGAAGTCCCCGATCGCGGCGTTGCCGTACCGGTGCTCCGTCGGCCAGGACTTGAGGATGTCGAAGAAGACCTTGTCGCCGACCTTGTTGCGCAGCGACTGGAGGGCCAGCGCACCGCGGTCGTAGACCGCCGAGTCGAACTGCTTGTCCGCGCCCGGGTCGCCCGGCTTCACCGTCCAGAACGGGTCATCGGCCGGGTGCTGGGCGTAGACGTAGTCCGCCAGCTGCTGCGCGGTGCCCTCGCCCTCCTTCTCCGACCACAGCCACTGGCTGTACGAGGCGAAGCCCTCGTTGAGCCAGATGTCCTTCCAGTCCTTCAGCGACACGCTGTCGCCGTACCACTGGTGCGCCAACTCGTGCACCACCACCGAGACGTTGGTGCCCTTGTCGAACGCCTTCTTGCCGTAGAACGGACGGGTCTGGGTCTCCAGCGCGTAATGGGCCGGGACGTTCGGGACATAGCCGCCGACCGAGTTGAACGGGTACGGACCGAAGACGCCCTGAAGCCACTCGGTGACCTCGGTGGTGCGCTCGATGCTCGCCCGCGCCGACCCCAGGTTCGCGCCCAGGTCCGGGCTGACCGCGTTGATCACCGGCAGACCGTCGGCCGTGGTGTCGGTGGTGATGTCGAACTTGCCGATCGCCAGCGTCGTCAGGTACGTCGCCTGCGGCTTGTCCGAGCGCCAGTTGTAGCGCGTCCAGCCGAGTTTGGAGGTCTGCGAGGCCAGCACGCCGTTGCTGAGCGCCTGGGTGCCGTCCGGAACCGCGATGGAGATGTCGTACGTCGCCTTGTCGGAGGGGTGGTCGTTGCTGGGGAACCACCACACCGCCGAGTCCGGCTCCTGGGCCACCACCCCGCCGTCCGGCGTCCGGGCCCAGGCGGTGAAGCCGTCGATCTTCAGCTCGGAGGGCTTGCCCGCGTAGCGGACCACCACGCTGATGTCCTTGCCCTTCTCCAGCCCCGCGGCCGGGGTGACCTCCAGCTCGTGCTTCCCGGAGGTGGCGAAGGTGGCCTTCTTGCCGTTGATGCGGATCTCGCTGACCTTCAGACCGAAGTCCAGGTTGAAGCGGGAGAGGTCCTGCGTGGTCCGGGCGAGCAGGGTCGCCGTGCCCTCCAGCAGGTCCGTCGCCGGCTGGTACTTCAGCCGCAGGTCGTAGTGGGAGACGCGGTACCCGCCGTTGCCGCTCTCGGGGTAGTAGCTGTCGCCCGCACCCGGGGCACCCGGGGTGAAGTCGGCCGCCGCCGCCGGGATCGCCAGCAGCAGGCTGAGCGCGGCCGCGCCCGGGACCAGGAGTCTGTGACGCACGAGTCCTCCAACTCGTAGGGGAGGTCGATCTCTTACGGAGCTTATGTACGCATCGGGGCCGCGTCATGTCCATGGCCACATCTGACACATGACCGACATCTCACCGACACGCGCCCCCGACGCCCCCCTTCTGCACGGGAGTTGACCCGCGCTACGGTCCGCGCGTGACCATACGCCCGGGAACCCCCCACATCCCTTGGAAAACCCTCGTCCTGTCAGCCGTCCTCGCCCTCCTCGCCCTGCTCGCCGCCCCCGGTGCGGCGGGCGCGGCCCCCGCTCCCCGGGAGAGCAAGCCGGTCTACTCCTACGACCACGCCATCCGCGAAACGGTCTGGGTGGACACCGGCCTCGACGGCGACGCCGACGGCCACCCCGACCGGGTCGCCGCCGACATCATCCGGCCCGCCGAACCCGCGCAACAGGGCCACCGAATCCCCACGATCATGGACGCCAGTCCCTACTACTCGTGCTGCGGACGCGGCAACGAGAGCCAGAAGAAGACCTACGACCCGCAGGGCCGCCCGGTCCAGTTCCCGCTCTTCTACGACAACTACTTCGTGCCCCGCGGCTATGCGACCGTCCTCGTCGACCTGGCCGGAACCAACCGCTCCGACGGCTGCGTCGACGTCGGCGGCCGCTCGGACGTCCAGTCCGCCAAGGCCGTCATCGACTGGCTGGGCGGCCGGGCCCGCGGCTACACCGCCCGCAGCGGTGGGAAACCCGTCACCGCCGACTGGTCCAACGGCAACACCGGCATGATCGGCAAGAGTTGGGACGCCACCATCGCCAACGGCGTCGCCGCCACCGGCGTCCCGGGCCTGAAGACCATCGTCCCGATCGCCGGCATCTCCTCCTGGTACGACTACTACTTCGCCCAGGGCGCCCCGCTCTACGACGGCGGCCCCGACGGACTCGCCTCCGCCGTCGAGAGCCCCGGCGCGCACAAGAACTGCGCTGCCGTCCAGCGCAAGCTCGTCGCCGGCGCCCCGCGCAACGGCGACTGGACCGACCTGTGGACCGAACGGGACTACGTCCGAGGCGCCGCCAAGGTCCGGGCCAGCGTCTTCCTCGTCCACGGCATGCAGGACCTCAACGTCCGCACCAAGCACTTCGGCCAGTGGTGGGACGCGCTCGCCAAGCGCGGCGTCCAGCGCAAGATCTGGCTCTCCCAGACCGGCCACGTCGACCCCTTCGACTACCGCCGCGGTGACTGGGTGCGCACCCTCCACCAGTGGTTCGACCACTATCTGATGGGCTACGACAACGGCATCCAGCGCGCCCCGATGGCCGACATCGAGCGCGCCCCCGACACCTGGCGCACCGACGCCCGGTGGCCCGCACCGGGCACCGCCGCGGTCACCCTGCACCCCCGTACCGGTACCACCGCCGGCGTCGGCGTCCTGGGCACCCGGCCCACCCCGGCCGGCCAGACCGCGGCCTTCACCGACGACCCGAAGCTCGGCGAGGCCGACTGGGCCGCCGCCGTCGACCGCTCGACCCCGGCCAAGGCCGGCTTCACCACCGGCCCGCTCACCGCACCCCTGCGGCTCTCCGGCGCCGGCACGGTGACCGTCACCGCCACCCCCAGCACCACCAGCGCCCGCCTCTCCGCGGTCCTCGTCGACCTCGGCCCGGACACCATCCGGAACTACGGCGCCGACGGCGAGGGCATCGTCACCCGCACCAACAGCACCTGCTGGGGCGCCGGCACCACCGGCGACACCGGCTGCTTCAAGGAGACCGCCGCCGACGTCAGCAAGGTCGGCTTCACGGTCTTCAGCCGCGGCTGGGCCGACCTCGGCCACGCCACCGACCCGCAGCACGGCCACCCGCTCACCCCCGGCAAGCCCTACACCCTCACCCTCCAACTGGCCGCCAGCGACCACATCGTCCCCGCCGGGCACCGGCTCGCGCTCATCGTGGCCGGCACCGACGCCAACCTGATCAACCCGCCCGCCTCCCGTCCCACGCTCACCCTCGATCTGGCCCGCACCGCCGCCCGACTGCCGCTCACCGGCGGCGCCCCGGCCCTCGCCCGGGCCACCGCGGGCACCCCGGCGGCCACCCGCCCGACCGGAACCGCCCCCAAGGGCATCGCCCCACCGCCGGCCCTCAGCCGGCTGCCGTACGGAGACTGACCGGCCCGGGGCCGCCCCGCACACGGGGCGGCCCCACCACCCACGCTGCCGACCCACGGAGGCACCCTCGTGGCACCCCTTGGATCACTCCGCTCCCGCGGCCTCGCCCTCGGTGCACTGGCCGCCGCCCTCACCGCCGGGGTCAGCCCCGCCCCGTCCACCGACGCCACCCCAACTCACCCGCCGCGTACGGGATTCGAGACCAGCCACGGCGCCCGGTGGACCAGCGATCCGGAGGAAACGGCGTTCCTCACGGCCATCGACCGGGCCCCGGGTGCCTCGACCCGCGTCCGCATCGACCGCATCGGCACCACCGCACAGGGCCGCCCCCTGCGACTGGTCCGCCTCGGCGCCCCCGCCCCCGCGCGCCCCGCCGCCGTCCGCCGCGGCAACTCCGTGCTGCTGATCTGCTCCCAGCACGGCGACGAACCCTCCGGCCGCGAGGCGTGCCTGACCACCGTCCGCAACCTCGCCTACGCCAAGGACCCGGCCACCCTTCACTTCCTCGCGCGCACCAGCGTCCTCGTCATCCCCACCGCCAACCCCGACGGCCGGGCCGCCGACACCCGCGGCAACGCCGACGGCACCGACATCAACCGCGACCACCTCGCACTGACCACCCCCGAAGCCCGCGCGATGGCCGGGGTGATCCGCGACTACCGCCCCGACACCGTCTATGACCTGCACGAATACACCCCCAAGGCGCCCTACTACGTCAAGGACCTGCTCTCCCTGTGGCCGCGGAACCTCAACACCGCGGACCCCGTCCACCGCGAATCGACCGCCCTGTCCCGCGACTTCGTCGCCCCCGCCGCCCGGGCAGCCGGCTTCAGCACCGGCGTCTACGGCATCTGGACCGACCCGGTGACCGGCGCCCCCGTCAAACAGGTCGCCGGCGACGGCCAGGAGCGGATCCTGCGCAACACCGCCGGGGTCAAGGGCTCCATCGGACTGCTGGTGGAAACCCGCGTCGACCCTCCCACCGCCATCGGCCGGGGGTACCTCCGTCCCGCCGCGCCCGCCGACGCCGAGAAGGCCGACCCGGCCCGGAACAACCGTCGCCGGGTGGACTCCCAACTCGCCGGCCTGAAAGGGCTGTTCGCCTTCCTTGAGCGACACCGCGGACGCATCGAGGCGGCCACCGCGGCGGCCCGCACGGCCGGCCTGGCCGACCGCGGCCCGATCTACCTCGGCGGCGCCGACAACGAACCCCCGACCGCGGACCGCGTCCTGACCCGCCCGCCGCGCGCCTACCGCCTGGACGCGGCACAGTTCGCCCGGGCCGAAGCCGTACTGGCGGCACATGGCGTGCACTGGCGGCGGGACGACGACGGCGGCGCCACCGTCCCGCTGCGCCAGTCACTGCGCGCGCTGGTCCCGCTGCTGCTGGACGCCCGCGCCGACCATCACGTCGCGGCCGGCACCCCGGTCGGCCCCTGAGCCGGCGCGACCTCGGCCCGCACCAGCCGCAGCACCTCGTCCGCGCACCCCCAGGACACGGTCACCCCCGCACCCCCGTGCCCGTAGTTGTGCACGCACACCGTCCCGTCCGGCAGTCGCTCCGCCGCCAGCCGCACCGCCGGACGGGCCGGCCGCAACCCCACCCGGTGGGCCAGCACGCGGGCCCGCGCCACCTCGGGGAAGTACCGGGCGCAGCGCGCCACGATCGCCTCCGCCACCGCCGGATCCGGCTCCCGCGACCAGGCTCCCTCCCGCGCCGTCCCGCCCAGGACCAGCCCGAACGGCTGCGGCAGGAGGTACGTGGTGTCCACCGCGTCCGCATCGGCGGCGGTGAACCACTCCTCGACGCCCGGATTCGCCACGATCACCAACTGCCCCTGGACGGGATGCATCCCCGGGTCCGGAACCAGCTCACGGGCGCCCAACCCGGAGCAGTTCACCACCGCCCGGACGCCGTCGGCCGCCTCCGCCAGGGACGCCACCGGACGCGCCACCACGGTCCCGCCGGCCGCCACCAGCCGCCGCTCCAGATACCTCAGGTGCACCGGCATCTCCACCAGCGGCGTACGCGCCCGCCACCCCGCACCGCACCCGGGGGGCAGCTCCTCGGCGCGGGCCCGCCGCAGCCCCGGCACCGCCGCGTACCAGGCACCGAGCCCTTCCTCGGGACCAGCCGCGGCGCGATCGTCATCCCCGCCATCCCCATCATCGCTGTCACCGGTGTCCGCCCCCGGGGCGCTCGCGAGGGTGCCCGTCACCAGCCGGGCCCCGGTCTCCGCCGGACGCGCGGCGAGCCCGGTGAGCACCTCCAAGGAGCGCAGCGACCAGCGGATCGCGTCGTCGTACGGCTGGATCCGGTAGGGCCAACACAGACCGCCGGCCACCGCCGAGGTCGTGTCGCCGGCCGTGTCCCGGGCCACCACCCGCACCCGGTACCCGGCCTCGGCGAGCACGATCGCCGAGGTCAGTCCGATCACCCCGCCACCGACCACGCATATCTCCGGGTCCACCGACCCGCCCGTCCCCGCCGATCGCCGATCAGTCATCTCCGTGCCCTCCCGAGGTCCCGTCGCTGTGCTGTTCGTCGTGTCGTTCGTCGTGTCGTTCGTTGTGTTGTGCTCGTGCCGTCGTGCTCGTCCGGCCGTCCGACTGTCGTCGTCCGGCCGTCGTCGTCCAGTGGCCCGCCCGCCGTCCCGTGGTCCGTCGTCCCGTGGTCCGTCGTCCCGTCGTCCGCCGTCCGTCGTCCTGGATTTCCACGCCCGATGAGCTCGCTGTCCTCCGAACCCGTCGTCCTGTGATCTTCTCCACCTGTGATCTTCGTGTAACCCTCCGGCAGTGGGCCGGACAAGTCCGGACCTTAGGCTGGTGGGGCCCCCGGTGGTCCGGCCCCGCCACGCCACCGGTCGGGCCCCGGCACCGTCGGCCGATGACGCCCCTCGGATCCGCCCGCGACCACCCGTGGCCGCGCACCCGTATCCCGTATCCCGTCCCCGCCATCGTCCGAGGAGACCCATGCTCCGCCACCGGCGCGCCGTGCCCGCCTGGCTCGCCCACCCCTTCCGCTGGCAGCGGCTGCCCGTGCCCTGGGCGGCGGTGGCCCGGGGCACGCTCTGCGCGGGACCGCTGCTGGCCGCGGGGATCGCCACCGGGCACCCGGCCCCCGGCGTGCTGATCGCCCTCGGCTCGATGCTGGCGGGCGTCAACGACCGCCCCGGCACCCGGCGCACCGGCATCGTCCACATCGGCCTGCCCGCGCTGGCCTCCGCGCTCGGCATGCTGCTGGGCGCGTCCCTGCGGGGCGCCGACGCGGGCTGGTGGGTGGTGCCGGCGCTCAGTGCGGTCGGCTTCGTCTCCGGCGCCGGCAGCGTGGCCGGGCCGGTGCGCTCCACCGCCGGGATGCAGATGCTCGCCGCCACCGTCCTCGGGGCGGGCATGCCCCTGCCCGGCGCGCCCTGGGCCAAGGCGCTCTACCTCCTCGCCGGCTGCCTCTGGCTGCTCCTGCTCCGGCTCGTCCTGCGGTCGCCGCGCCCGGCGGGCGGACCGCTCAGCGGGGAACGGGCGGCCGTCGCCACGGTCTTCGACGCGCTCGCCGACGCCCTGGCGGCGGCCGGCGGGCCGGGCGCGGAACCCGCCCGCCGCCGGCTCACCGCCGCCCTGGACCGCGCCGACGAGGCGCTGCGGTTGCGCCGGCTCACCAGTCGGCTGCTGGGCCGCCCGGCCCGCCCGGAGGAACTCCTGCTGGCGGAGCGCTTCGCCGCGGCCACCGCGCTCTGCGAGGCCAGCGTCGCGCTGCTGTGGGAGGCTCGTCCGCTGCCGCCGCGGGTCGCCGAGAGCCCCCGCCGGTTCGCCGAGGCGCTGCGCACCGGCCGGCCACCGGGCCGCCTCTCCGCCCCGGAACGCAGCTCCGCCGCCCGCGGCGCCTTCGACCACGCCCTGCTGGACGCCGCGGTCGCCTTCGACCGGGAACGGCCGGTGCCACCACCCGCGGCGGGCACCGACACCCCGCCGGAACGGACCGCGGGACCCCGCGGAGCACTGGGCCCGGCCGGCCGGGACTACGGGCTGCGGGTCGCCCTCTGCATCGGCGCCAGCGCGGCGGTGGCCCTGTTGCTCCGCGCCGACCACTGGTACTGGTTGCCGGCCACCGTCACCTTCCTCGTCAAGCCGGACCTGGGCCCGCTGTTCTCCCGTACGGTCAACCGCTTCGCCGGCACCGCGGCCGGCGTCCTGGTCTTCGGGGCGGCCGGTGCGCTGCTGTCCGGGAGCTGGTGGCCCGCCCTGATGGCCGGTGCGGGCGGTGCGCTACTGCCGTTCGCCACCCGGCACTTCGCGCTGCAAACCGGGGCGATCACCGTGATGGTGCTGTCGTTCGTCTACGTCGGGGGCGCTCCGCAGGCCGCCCCCGAGCGGATCGTCGACACCTCCCTCGCATGCGGGATCGTGCTGGTCGTCGGGCACCTGCCGCACCTCTCCGATCCGCGCCGCCGGGTCGGCCCGCGGGTCACGGAGGCGCTGCGGAGCACCGAGCGCTTCCTGCGGTACGTCCTGGAACCCCGGACCGCAGCCGCCACCGCGCCGCCCGGTGCGGCCGCCGACCCCGCTGCCGTCGCCACCCGGCGGCTGGCGCTGCGCCGGGCCGCCTACCGGACGCTGGCCCAGGCCCGGGGCGCCGCGGAGACCGCCGCCGCGGAGTTCCGCCCCGCCCGGGACCACGGCCCCGACTGGCTGACCGCGATCACCGCCGCGGAACGCATAGTGGACGCCGCCACCGCCTGCGCCGTCCGCCTCGACCACGGCGCCCGGCGCCCGGGCCCGGCGGAGGCCGAGCGGCTCTGCCAGGCCCTCTCCGCCATGGCCGACGCCCTGGAGACCCCCGGTCGCCGCCCGCCCGGCACCCCGCCGCCGGAACTCCGACCGGTCCCGGACTGCGCCACCCTCACCGACGTCGCCGCCGAACTGGAGCGCCTGCGCGGCTACGCGGGCGCCCGCTGACCCGGTGACCTGGTGACCCGGCCCGGTGACCCGGTGACCCGGTGCGAATCGGAGAACGTCCCGTGAGACGGAGACACGGTCTTGCGAGACGGGACATGGGCGCCCCGGTTGCGGGAGCCTTCCTCAAGGATCACCGCGCAGCCGGGCGGTGACCGTCACCCCGGCGTACGGAGCCGCGTGGCGACCGGCCCGACGACCACGGGGTCGGGGCCGGACCCGACCTTGGCTCCGGACCCGATCTCGGCCCCGGGGCCGGACAGGGCCCCGACTCCGACCCCGGGGCCGTATGCCCACCGCCCCGGGGCCAGCCCATCACGGTCACAGTGTCGGCGCCGCCACCTTCCCGGTACCGCCGGCCGCCCGCCGGCGCACCCGCACCCCCTCCGCCGCGCCACCGACGGCCAGCGCCACCGCCACCAGCAGGGCGCTCACCCACAACGGTGCGCGGTAGCCGAAGCCCGCGGCGAGCGCGATGCCGCCCCACCAAGGGCCGGCCGCGGCGCCCACATTGAGCGCCGCGGTCGCGAAACCGCCGCCCAACGTCGGAGCCTCGGCCGCCGCGTAGAGCACCTGCGCGATCAGGGTGGAGCCGACCGCGAACGACAGGGTGCCCTGGACGAAGACCAGCGCGACCGTGGCCACCGCGCTACCGGCCGTCAGCGCGAACGCCGCCCAGCCCACCAGCAGCGCCACGCCCCCGACGGCGAGCAGCGCCCGGGGCCGCCGGTCCGCCAGCCGTCCGCCCGCCGTGACACCGGCGAACGAACCCAGCCCGAACAGCGCCAGCACCACCGGCACCCCGGCGGCCCCAAAACCGGTGACGTCGGTGACCAGCGGTGCGAGGTAGGTGAAGGTGCAGAACGTGGCACCGTTGACCAGCGCCCCCAACAGCAGCGTCACCAGCAGCCGCGGACTGCGCAGCGTCCGCAGCTCACCGCGCGCACCGGGCGCCGCGGCGTCCGCACCGGTACCGGCCGGACCGCCCGGTACCGACCGCACGAGGGCGAGGACGGCCGGCACCGACAGCGCGGCCACCGCCCAGAACGCCGAGCGCCAGCCCCACTCCTGCCCCAGCACGGCACCGGCCGGAACACCCGCGATACAGGCCAGCGTCGTGCCGCCCAACAGGACGGAGGTGGCCCGGCCCTTGGCGTCCGGTGCGACCATCGCGGCCGCGGTCGCCAGTGCCACCGCCAGGAACCCGGCGTTGGCCAGCGCCGCCACCACACGGGTGGCGAGCAGCACGCCGAAGTCGGTGGTCACCGCGCCCAGGACGTGGACCAGCAGAAAGGTGACCAGGAAGGCCAGCAGGGCGCGCCGCCGCGGCCAGCGCCGGCTCAGCAGCGCCATCAGCGGCGCCCCGACGATCATCCCGGCCGCGAACGCCGAGGTCAGTGCGCCCGCGGCCGGAACGGACACCTGGAGATCGACGGCGATGTCCGGAATCAGCCCGGACAGCATGAACTCGGATGTGCCCTGCGCGAATACCGCCAGCGCGAGCACGTAGAGAGCGAATGGCATCAGAAAATCTCCGCAACCACACCATGGACCGGCACCGGCCGAAAGGCACTGTCGGCGGGGCCGACGGCGATCGGTAGGGCCGGTTGAGGAAGCGGCAGCCCCGGCTACCGCATGGACAAGACCTGCCTCAACAGGCGGTCCGGTGGCGGGAGAAGACCTCGACGTGGCGGCGCGAGGGAACGCGCGCCGGCGCGACGGCAGCCCGAGGGCGGTGTCGCGGCCGCGGAAACGGCAGGGCGAGGAGCCACCGGACGACGCCCGGTGGCTAGCGTCTTGAGGACTCGGGGCTGGACATGATCCGCAGGCTAACCGGACGGCCCGGCCCCCGTCCACGGATTAGTGCCCGTCCGCTGGACGAGGGCGGACGGCCCAGGGCCAGTCCGGCGGATCAGGATCGGACAGGCGCTGGTGGTCCGCCCGCGCCGCGACGCCGGCGCGCCGACCGTCGGGTCAGCGCGGCACCCGCGGTATCTGCGCGAAGATCTCGATCCAGAAGCGCTGCACATCGGGTGCCGCCCCGATCAGATACGTCGACCGCAGCTTCGGCGGCAGCAGCGGCACCAACCGGGCCACCGCCGCACGGTGCTGCTTCAGCTGCGACAACTCGGCGGTGGCCAGCACCTGGTGGACCGTGTCGCTGTCGTTCGTCCCCTCGCTGGACGCCTCGGCGGCCGCCCGCAGTGTGTCCTCCCAGGCGTCGACGTCCCGCGCCACCTCCGTCAGCCCGGTGACCGGCCGGTCGCTCAGCCGGTCGAGCAGGGCGGTCAGCGGCACCGGAGCGTACGCGCCCTCGCCGAGGTAGATCGTGCCCATCTCCAGCGGCAGACCGCGCTGGTGGAGTTTGATCAGCCGCTCGATGGTGCGCTTGGTGATCCAGGCCCGGCCCTCCTCGTCGATGTCGTGCTTCCACCACTCCAGGACCGTCTCGGCGACCGCGCCGTACTTCGCGATCAGCCACTCATTGGCCGGGATGTCACCCGGCTCCACCGTCAGCGAGGCGGTGAAACGGGTCGCCTGCGCGATGTTGTTACGGGCGACCAGTAGCTTGCGGCCGAGGTGGTACGGCGGATTCTGGACCGCTATCTGGGCCCGGAGGTTCGGGATCGGCCGCCCGGCCAGCGACCACTCCTGGGTGATCTCCATCAGCTTGGCGAACGCCGCCTTGTCCTTGGGGCGGTTGTACTCGTCCCAGACGATCGCCTTGGGCTCCGGGGCCAGGAACGGCGCGGCGAGGAGGTTGTCCAACGCACCGTCGGCGGTGGGGATCGGCGCGCACAGGTCCTCGACGTTGGTCACCGGCAGCGAGAAGTACAACGGCTCGCGTCCGTCCAGGCCCTCCCGGACCGTCTCCCGTACCAGCTCGGTCTTGCCGCATCCTGGCGGGCCCTGGAGCAGCACCGTCCAGCGGTTGCGCAGGGCGGCCCGCACCACCGCGCGCACCGGGTCCGGGACCGTGGCGGGATTCCCGGCCCCCACCGCCGCCGCGATCCGGTCGAGGATCTCCGCCGTACGGTCCGCGCCCGCCTTGCCCCCCGGCCGCTCCTCCACCAGCCGCAGCCGCTCGCCGCCCACCAGCGGCAGCCCCCAGCGCAGCGGGAAGCCCTCGCGGGCGTTGGCCAGGATGTGGTCGAGGGTGCGCGGCGAGAGGAGTTCGCGCAGCGACGGGGCCAGCGTGGCCCAGGTGGTGAACACCTGGCGCAGGTCCCAGTCGTGGTACTTCGCCGCGAGCCGGTGCCGCCAGGACGTGTCGTTGGCGGACAACCGGATCGTCACCATCCGGTCCAGCACCGCCAGATCGCTGCGCCGGGCCGCGGTCTCCGCCAGCGACTCGTTGTCCGCCAGGAAGACGCCGATGCAGCCCAGCTCCCGCAGGTCGTACTCGCCGAGCGTCCAGTTGCAGGCGATCTGCATCAGCTGCGACTGGATCGTGGCGCCGGCCTGCAACGAGTCGTCGATCAGCAGCACGAAGGGCTTACCTGGCCGCAGCTGGCTCATCACCAGCTGCCGCAACACCAGTTCACCGGTCCGGGCGTCCCGCACCGGGGCGTTGGCCAGCAGGTCGTCCGGGGTGAGATTGGCGGCCGGGACGAAGACCAACTCGGCGTCCGGATACGCCTCGGGGAGGTGCGAGAAGAAGGTCGCGGTCTTCCCGATGCCGTGCTCACCGAAGATCTGGCCGGTCTGACCCATGTCGATCATCGCGTCGATGAACGACTCCAGCCGGGACACCCCCGTCCAGCCCTCCGGGGGCTCCGGATAGGTGGCGTTCGCCCGCCAGCTCACCCGGGCCGGCGTCGCCGGCGTGATGGTGCTCATCGGTCTCCTGTCGTCACGCGATGGCAGGCCATCGGTGGGGTGTGGTGGTCGGGCCAGTCGCCGCCGCCGTCGGTGATCAGCCAGATCCACTTGTCCGGTTCGGCGGGGGTGATCGCGGGCGCGCAGCCGTCGGTGAGCACCACCACGGCATCCGGTATGTCCTCGAAGGGGTGGCCGTCCACCGTCGTGCGGCCCTCGACGTAATCGGCCACCGCCTGGAAGCTCGTCCCGCCGCCGCCGTACACCCGCTCCCCGGGGCGGAACGGCATCACCACACCGTCGAACGACAGCCAGTGCGCCGCCACCCCGTCGATCGAACCCACCAGCCCGGTTAGCCACTCGACCACCCGGTCCGGCATCGAGGCCGAGGTGTCGTACGCGATGGCCAGCACCTTCTCCCGGATCGGGCCGCGCCGCGAGAGCAGCGGATCGTGCCCCAGCGCGGCCAGCAGCGCGCCGCGCTTCTTCGGGTAGACCAACCGCTCGCCCTCCGCCAGCTTCGAGGCCAGCACATCGACCAGCCAACGCTGCCACCAGTCGACCCGACCGGTGCGCGGGGTCTCACCGCGCAACAACCCCGCGCCCAGCCGCCCCCACACCCGGCTCGCCCGCGCCGACGCCCCGTCCGTGCGGTCCATCAGGTCGAGCAACTCCCGCTCCGCGCCGGGGTGTCCGCGCCGGGCCGCGAGCAGTGCGTTGAGCAGCGCGGAGGAGACCACCTCGTCGATGGTGTCCTGATCGCCGCCCGCCACCGCCGGGTCGGTCAGGTGCAGGCACACCGCCGCCGGCGGCGGCACCGGGGGCCTGGTCATCCGCTTGAGCTCGGTGAACACCCGCAGGTCGGTCTCGACGAAGTCGTCGTAGGGGAGCGGGTCGAGGCCCTGGGCCGTCAGGTCGGCGACGTATCCGGCGTGGACCTCGAACGGGTCGACGCCGGCGGGCCGGTCGTCCAGCAGTGGCAGGGCGGTGCGCAGGAGCCGCACCAACGCGACGTGGTTGATGGCCACTTCGGCGGCGAGGGTGAACACCGGGTCGGCGCGCAGCTCCGGATCGGCGAAGAAGTGCCGGTGCACCAGGTGCCGGGCCTCGTGGAACAGGACGAACTTGACGCCCTCCAGGCCCAGTCGGACGAAGAAGTCCGGGTTGTACAGCAGGGGACGAGTGCCGTCCCCGTTGGCCATCAGGGCCGCGGTGTCCACCGCCGTCGTCGGGATCTGCTGGTGGCACTTGGCGTAGATCCACGACGCCACCACGGACTCGGTCAGCCCGAAGTCCATCAGCGCGGCCTCCTTGAGCCGCCGCGCCTCGGCGACCACCGCCGGATCCGCCGGCCGCCAACTCTCCAGCGCCCGCCGGTCGGCCGCCCCGATCACCGGCCGCCGCGCGGCCGCCGCCATATCGTGAGCCACGACCCACCCCCGTTCTCAGCTGCCTCCATTGGTACCAGCAGCCACTGACAACGGGTTCGACGACGAGCGCCCCGCCCGGTCCGGGCGGGGCGCTCGTCGCGGCGGTCGGTACGGGCGGCAGTGCCACCCGCACCGACCCACCGTCAGTCCGTCACGCTCAACGACCGTCCTTGCCGCCCAACAGCCCGGCCCGCCGCAGCGCGTCCGCCATCGCGTCGTTGACCGGCGCGGCCTCCCGGCCGCCGCGGCGCTCGCCGCCCCGCTGACCGCCGCCCTGCCGCTGCCGCGGCGCACCGCCCCGACCGCCCTCGCGCGGTCCCTGGCCGCCGCCGGTACCGCCGCGCCGCTCGCCGCCGCCCGTACCGCCGCCCGCACCGCCGCGCCGCTCACCACCGCCGGCCGGAGCGCCCTTGCCCGGCTCGTCGTCCAGCCGCAGGGTCAGCGAGATCCGCTTCCGCGGGATGTCGACGTCGAGCACCTTCACCCGGACGATATCGCCCGGCTTCACCACGTCCCGCGGGTCCTTGACGAAGGTCTTCGACATCGCCGAGACGTGCACCAGGCCGTCCTGGTGGACGCCCACGTCCACGAACGCCCCGAAGGCGGCGACGTTGGTCACCACGCCCTCCAGGAGCATCCCCGGCGCCAGGTCGCCGATCTTCTCCACGCCCTCCTTGAAGGTCGCGGTCCGGAACTCCGGCCGCGGGTCGCGGCCCGGCTTCTCCAGCTCCTGGAGGATGTCGGTGACCGTCGGCAGACCGAAGGAGTCGTCGACGAAGTCCGCCGGGCGCAGGGTGCGCAGCGCGGCCGTGTTGCCGATCAGCGCCCCGACCTCGCTGTTCGCCGCCTGCACGATCCGGCGCACCACCGGGTACGCCTCCGGGTGCACGCTGGAGGCGTCCAGCGGGTCGTCGCCACCCCGGATCCGCAGGAAGCCCGCGCACTGCTCGTACGCCTTGGGGCCCAGTCGCGGGACGTCCTTGAGGGCCTTGCGGGAATGGAACGGGCCGTTGCCGTCCCGGTGGGTCACGATGTTCTCGGCCAGGCCCGAGCTGATGCCGGAGACCCGGGCGAGCAGCGGCGCGGAGGCGGTGTTGACGTCCACGCCGACGCCGTTCACACAGTCCTCGACCACCGCGTCCAACGAGCGCGACAGCTTGGTCTCGGACAGGTCGTGCTGGTACTGGCCGACCCCGATCGACTTGGGGTCGATCTTGACCAGTTCGGCCAGCGGGTCCTGGAGGCGCCGCGCGATGGACACCGCGCCGCGCAGCGACACGTCGAGGTCGGGCAGCTCCTGGGAGGCGAACGCGGAGGCCGAGTACACCGAGGCGCCGGCCTCGGACACCATCACCTTCGTCAGCCTCAACTCCGGCTGCCCGTCGATCAGTTCGGCCGCCAGCTTGTCGGTCTCCCGGGAGGCGGTGCCGTTGCCGATCGCGATCAGCTCGACGTGGTGCTCCCGCGCCAACCGCGCCAGGGCGGCCAGCGCCGCGTCCCACTTCTGCTGCGGCACGTGCGGGTAGATCGTCTCGGTCGCCGCCACCTTGCCGGTCGCGTCGACCACGGCCACCTTCACGCCGGTGCGGAAACCGGGGTCCAGGCCCATCGTGGCGCGCGTCCCGGCGGGTGCCGCCAGCAGCAGGTCCCGCAGGTTGGCGGCGAAGACCCGGACCGCCTCGTCCTCGGCGGCCTGCCGCAGCCGCAGCCGCAGATCGATGCCGAGGTGCACCTGGACGCGGGTGCGCCAGGCCCAGCGGACCGTGTCCTGAAGCCACTTGTCGGCCGGCCGGCCCCGATCGGTGATCTCGAAGCGGTGCGCGATGGACCGCTCGTAGGAGCTGGGGCCCTCGACGGCCTCCGCGGGGTCCTCCGGGTCCAGGGTGAGGTCGAGCACGTCCTCCTTCTCACCGCGCAGCATCGCCAGCACCCGGTGGGAGGGCAGTTCGGTGAACGGCTCAGCGAAGTCGAAGTAGTCGGCGAACTTGGCGCCTTCCTCCTCCTTGCCCGCCCGGACCTTCGCCGCGACCCGGCCGCGCGACCACATCCGCTCGCGCAACTCCCCGATCAGGTCCGCGTCCTCGCTGAACCGCTCGGTGAGGATCGCCCGCGCGCCCTCCAGGGCCGCGGCCGGATCGGCGACGCCCTTGTCCGCGTCCACGAACGCCGTGGCGGCAGCGGTCGGTTCCACCGACGGGTCGGCCAACAGCCCGTCGGCCAGCGGCGTGAGGCCGGCCTCCCGCGCGATCTGCGCCTTGGTGCGCCGCTTCGGCTTGAACGGCAGGTAGATGTCCTCCAGCCGGGCCTTGGACTCGGCCCCGCGGATCTGCGCCTCCAGCCCGGCGTCCAGCTTGCCCTGCGACCGCACGGACTCCAGGACGGCGGTCCGCCGTTCCTCCAGCTCCCGCAGGTAGCGCAGCCGCTCCTCAAGGGAGCGCAGCTGCGCGTCGTCCAGCGTCTCGGTCGCTTCCTTGCGGTAGCGCGCGATGAACGGGACGGTCGAGCCGCCGTCGAGCAGTTCGACCGCGGCCTTCACCTGCCGCTCCCTGACGCCGAGCTCGTCGGCGATCCGCGCTTCGATGGACCCGAGGGTCCCGATGGGCTCAGTGGCTGCCGTCACGTTGATCCTGCCCGCCTTCCAGCGACTTTCCTGAGCCTGCATTGTGCCGGTTGGTGCCCCGGACTGTCGCACCGCCCGGCCGGGGACACCGGGGTGTGAGAAGACGCACGCACCCCCGGCGCCCCGGTACCGGGCAGCCGGCTACTCCCTGCTGAACAGCGCCTGCGGGAACGCCCCGGACTCCAGGAGGAGCTTGGCGAACCCGGCCGCCAGCTCGGTCAGCCGGGCCACGCCCGCCGCCCCCAGGTGCGCGTACGGCGCCCGGTCCAGCCGGTCCGTCGTCCGCTCCAGCTCCTTGCGCAGCGCCGTCCCGGCCTCGGTCAGTTCGTCGGCGGTGGCCAGCAGTCCGCGTGCGCGCAGCCGCTCCTGTGCCGCCGTCAGCTCCTCCTGCGTCCAGCCGCGGGTCGCGAGGATGCCGCGGTAGCTCATCCCGTGCCCACTGGCGGCGTGCGAGACCAGCGCCTCCACCGGGTCCAGCTCGGCGTCCAGCAGCGCCACCAGGTGGCCGTCGCCGCGGTGTTCGCGCAGCAGCGACGCGGCGTGCCAGTAGGCGAGGTGCGGGGCGTCCGGCACCGGCAGGTCGGCGTAGGCGGAGAACAGCGGCCGGGCGTGCCGGGCGCAGCCCTCGGCGGCGGTCAGCGCGAGCTTCGCCGCCTCCGCCATCTCCGCGGACTCCACCGCGTCGCCGAGGTGCCGGCGCAGAGAGGCGTCCACCGCCCGCAGCCGGGCGTCCAGGACGGCCTGCGGTGTGGTGACCGTCCAGACCTGCGGGACGTGCTGGGCGACCAGCTCGTGCTTGAAGGAGTAGAAGGTCGCGGTGACCGTCCCCGCGCCCACCGCGCCCATCGGCGCGCTCCGGGCGGCGAAGTACCCGGCACGGCCCTCCACCCCCAACCCGGTCATTTCCGTGGCGAGTTCCGGGGAGAAGTAGTGCGCCGAGTGGAAGGGGTTGAGGGCGTTGTGGCAGTGCCGGCCGGCCCGTTCGGGAAGTGCGCTGGAAGAGGTCATGCCAGCAGGTTACCGACCCGTTGGTATGTCGCTACCCCGAGCCGCCCCTCGGGCTCCCGGGTCCGCCCCGGAGCGCGTATGGCAGAAAAGGTGGGATATCCGTCATTGCCGCCATCGATCTTGCTGACCAGGATGGACGCATGGAACAGCGTGACGTGCTGGTCGTCCTCTTCGACGGCGTGCAGAGCCTCGACGTGACCGGCCCGGTCGAGGTCTTCAGCGGTGCCGGGCAGGGCGCCCCCGGCGCCTACCGCATCCGCACCGCCACCCTGGACGGCGCCCCGGTCCGCACCACCAGCGGCCTCACCCTCGTCCCGGACCTCGCACTGGACGCCGCCGAGCCCCCGCACACCCTCCTCGTACCGGGCGGCCACGGCACCCGCACGCCCGACCCGCGGCTGGTCGACTGGCTGCGCACGCACGCCCCGCTGGCCCGCCGCCAGGTCTCGGTCTGTAGTGGCGCCTTCCTGCTGGCCGCGGCCGGACTGCTGGACGGCCGCCGCGCCACCACCCACTGGAGCCTGTGCGCCGCCCTCGCCGCCCGCCACCCCGCGGTCCGCGTCGAATCCGAACCGATCTACGTCCGCGACGGCGACGTGGCCACCTCCGCGGGTGTCACCGCCGGCATCGACCTGGCACTGGCCCTGGTCGAGGAGGACCAGGGCCGCGACCTCGCGCTGGCCATCGCCCGCCACCTGGTCGTCTTCCTCCGCCGGCCGGGCAACCAGACCCAGTTCAGCGCCCAGCTCGCCGCGCAGACCGCGGAGCGCCGCCCGCTGCGCGACGTCCAGCAGTGGATCACCGAGCACCCGGCGGCGGACCTCTCCGTCGAGGCCCTGGCCGACCGCGCCGGGCTCTCCCCGCGGCACTTCGCCCGCGCCTTCCGCGACGAGACCGGGATGACCCCCGGCCGCTACGTCGACCGGGTCCGCCTGGAGGCGGCCCGCCGGCGCCTGGAGGACACCGCCGACGGCATCGAACAGGTCTCCCGACAGTGCGGCTACGGCACCACCGAGGCGATGCGCCGCGCCTTCGTCCGGGTCCTCGACACCTCCCCGGCCGAGTACCGCCGCCGCTTCCGGCCCGCCCGGCAGCCCTGACCGCCCCCGGAACCGCCCGCCGCCACCGACCACCACGGCACACCGCACCACCGAAACAGGAACGAGGCCCCCGTGCAGATCGCCATCCTCCTCTACGACCGCTTCACCGCGCTCGACGCCATCGGCCCCTACGAGACCCTCGGACTCGTCCCGGACGCCGAAGTGGTGTTCGTCGCCGAACGCCCCGGCATCCACCGCAACGACAAGGGGTCCCTCAACCTGGTCGCGGAGGCCGCCCTCGGCGACGTCACCGCGCCGGACATCCTCGTCGTCCCCGGCGGCCCCGGGCAGGCCGCGCTCATGACGGACGGTCCGCTGCACGACTGGATCCGGGCCGTGGACGCGGGCACTACCTGGACCACCTCGGTCTGCACCGGCTCGCTGCTCCTCGCGGCCGCCGGCCTCCTCAAGGGCCGCCGGGCCACCTCCCACTGGCTCGCGCTGGACCTGCTCCCCACCTACGGCGCCGAACCCACGGGGGAGCGGGTGGTCTTCGACGGCAAGTACGTCACCGCCGCCGGCGTCTCCTCCGGCATCGACATGGGGCTCACCCTGGCCGGCCGGATCGCCGGCGACTTCGTCGCGCAGACGATCCAGCTCGGCATCGAGTACGACCCGCAGCCGCCCTACGACGCGGGCGCCCCGGACAAGGCACCGGCCGACGTCGTCACCGCCCTGCGGGAACACGGCCCCTCCATCCTGGCCGGGAAGCGGTGGCGGGACGAAGGGGCCGAAGGGAAGTGACGGTGCGTCAGGTGTACGGGCGGCGGCCGCCGCTCAGCCCTCGGGCCACCTGAACCGCGGCGCCCTGCGCTCCAGGAAGGCGGCGGCACCCTCCGCGGTGTCGCCGCTCTCCCGTGCCTGTGCCGCCCAGAACGCCCCGCGCGCCTCCGCCTCCTCCGGCGGCACGTCCCAGGTCCCGTTGGCCAGTTCCTTCGCCGCGGTCTGGGTCAGCAGCGACCGGCTCGCCAGGACGGCGGTGAACTCCGCGATCCGCTTGTCCAGCTCACCCTCGGCCACCACCTCGTCCACCAGCCCGCTCCGCAGCGCCCGCGCGCAGTCGATCAACTCCCCGGAGAACAGCAGGTACTTCGCGGCCGACAGTCCCACCAGCCGGACCAGCCGCCGGGTCGCGGACGCCGGATAGGCCACCCCCAACTTGGCGGGCGTCACCCCGAACAACGCCCCCTCCTCCGCGAACCGCAGATCACACGCGGCCGCCAGCTGGGCGCCACCCCCCACGCAGTAGCCGCGTATCGCCGCCACCGTCGGTCGCGGAAAGGCCGCCAGCGCCTCCTCGGCCACCACCGCCAGCCCCTGCGACGCACCCGACGCGTCCCGCAGCGACCCGATGTCCGCTCCCGCGCAGAACGTCCCGCCATCCCCGGTCAGCACCAGCGCCCGCACCGCGCCGTCGTCCGCCAGCCGCGCCAGCAGCGGCGGCAGCTCCTGCCACATCGGGACGGTCATCGCATTGCGCTTGCCCGTATTGCTGATGGTGACGGTCGCCGTACCGTCGCTGACATGCGTCTTCAGACCCGGTTCCATGCCCGGATATTAGAGCGACCGCCGGGCGCCCGGCCGGATACGATCGGCGACTGATGTCTGCAACCCTCGTCGCCAAAGACCTCGCCGCCGGCCACGGCGAGCGCGTCCTGTTCTCCGGTCTCGATCTGGTCGTCGCCCCCGGCGACGTGATCGGCCTCGTCGGCGCCAACGGTGCCGGCAAGTCCACCCTGCTGCGCCTACTCGCCGGGCTGGTCCCCCCGGAGCAGGGCGCTCTCGCCCTCAGCCCGCCGACCGCCACCGTCGGCCACCTCCCGCAGGAGCCGGACCGGCGCCCCGGTGAGTCGGTCCGCGCTTTTCTCGCCCGCCGCACGGGCGTGGCCGAGGCCCAGCACGCCCTGGACGCCACCACCGAGGCGCTGGCCGACGGACGCCCGGGCGCCGACGACGCCTACGCCACGGCCCTGGAACGCTGGCTCGCCCTCGGCGCCGCCGACCTCGACGACCGCGCCGAGGAGACCGCCGCACAGCTGGGCCTGTCGGTCAGCCTCGACCAGCCGATGACGACCCTCTCCGGCGGCCAGGCCGCCCGCGCCTCGCTCGCCTCACTGCTGCTCTCCCGCTACGACGTCTTCCTCCTCGACGAGCCCACCAACGACCTCGACCTGGACGGCCTGGACCGCCTGGAGTCCTTCGTCACCGGTCTGCGCGCCGGCACCGTCCTGGTCAGCCACGACCGCGAGTTCCTGGCCCGCACGGTCACCCAGGTCGTCGAACTCGACCTCGCCCAGCAACAGGTCAACACCTACGGCGGCGGCTACACCGCGTACCTGGAAGAGCGCGAACGGGCCCGGCGGCACGCCCGCGAGCGCTACGAGGAGTACGCCGACACCAGGGCGACCCTGGAGACCCGGGCGCACACCCAGCGCAACTGGATGGAGAAGGGCGTCCGCAACGCCCGCCGCAAGGCCCCCGACAACGACAAGATCGCCCGCAAGGGCCGGGTCGAGGCCACCGAGAAGCAGGCCGCCAAGGCCAAGCAGACCCAGCGCATGATCGACCGGCTGGACGTCGTCGAGGAGCCCCGCAAGGAGTGGGAGCTGCGGATGGAGATCGCCGCGGCGCCCCGGGCCGGCGCGGTGGTGGCCACCCTCCGGCAGGCCACGGTCCGCCGCGGCGACTTCCACTTCGGCCCGGTGGACCTCCAGATCGACTGGGCGGACCGGGTCGCCATCACCGGCCCCAACGGCGCCGGCAAGTCCACCCTGCTCGCCGCCCTCCTGGGCCGGCTGCCGCTGGACTCCGGAGCGGCCTCGCTCGGCCCCGGCGTGGTGGTCGGCGAGATCGACCAGGCCCGCGGCCAGCTGTTCCGGGGCAGCGGCGACACCGCGCTGATGGACGCCTTCCGGGCCGCCGTCCCGGACCTGGCGCCCGCCGACGTGCGCACCCTCCTCGCCAAGTTCGGCCTCAAGGCGGGCCACGTGCTGCGCCCGGCGGGCACCCTCTCGCCCGGCGAGCGCACCCGGGCCGCGCTCGCCCTCCTCCAGGGCCGCGGGGTCAACCTCCTGGTGCTCGACGAGCCGACCAACCACCTCGACCTCCCCGCCATCGAGCAACTGGAGTCCGCGCTCGCCTCGTACCCGGGCACCCTGCTGCTGGTCACCCACGACCGCCGGATGCTGACGGCGGTGCACACCACGCGCCGGATCGAGGTCGACGGCGGACGGATCACCGACCGGGCGGTGTGACCAGCCCTGATGCGGCCAGGAGCCCGCTCCGGTTTTCGATTTGTGTGCGGGGCAGGGACCCCGTAAGGTAATCCGAGTCGACGCGGGGTGGAGCAGCTCGGTAGCTCGCTGGGCTCATAACCCAGAGGTCGCAGGTTCAAATCCTGTCCCCGCTACTCACAAGAACAGCAGGCCCGGTGCCCAGGCACCGGGCCTGCTGTCGTATGTGCACGCACGGGCGCTGCCCACTCACTCTGCCTCCTCCCGTAATACGGGGTATACCGGGAAAAACGGTCCCCGATCGAGGAGGCGGCGATGACCGGCAGGTCCAGAACTTCCCGGCGCAATCCGGCGGCGGCCAAGCTGGGGCGCAGCTTCGGGCTCCTCGCGGCCCTCGGGGTCATCCTCGTCCTGGCCGGGATCGTCGGGCTGATCTACGTCGGTGTGGCCACGCTCACCACGATGCTGCTCTTCGGATGGCTGCTGTTGATCGGCGGCTTGGTCGGACTGGTGCACGCCGTCCAGTCCCGGGGATCGAGCTACTTCTGGCTCGCGGTGATCGTCGCGGCACTGAACATCGCGGCCGGGGTGGTGGTGCTCCGCCTGCCCGACGCCACCGCCGCCGCGCTGACCATGTTCGCGGCCCTGCTCTTCCTGACCGGCGGGCTGTTCCGCCTGGCCGGCGCCGTGGTGGTACGCGGACCGCAGTTCGGCTGGACGCTGCTCCAGGGCGTGATCGGCATCCTGCTGGGCGTCCTGGTGCTCGCCAACTGGCCGCAGAGCAGCCTCTACGTCATCGGCTGCTTCTTCTCGCTGGAACTGCTCTTCGACGGGCTGGGCCTGCTCGCCATGGGGATCGGCGGCCGGCGCGTGGTCGGCATGGTCGAGGACAGCAGAGTGGCTTGATCCTTACCCCGGCCAAGCCCGTTCCGGCGGCGGACCGGCGGCCGTCCCGGAGGTCGCCATAAAAACGCGAATCAAAAACGACGGAACATGTCGCGAGGCCGGTCGATTCCGTCAGAATCGACCAAAAGGCGTCGATTGGCGCTGACTTGTGTTCAGGAGGCCGGCCCGGACCAGCACATTCTCAACACTCATCGTGTGAGGATGCCTTCCGGACCCCCCGCAGAACCCCCCGAGGAGCTGACCTCCCCGCTCGCCTACGAAGGTGTCTGGCGGTTCACCGCCCCGGCACTGGAGTCGTCGGTGCCCCAGGCGCGCCACGCGGTGCGGGATCTGCTCGTCGAACAGCACGTGCCCGTCGCCGACGACATCCTGGACGGGCTCCTGCTGATCGTCTCCGAACTGGTCACCAACGCCGTCCGGCACGCCGCGCTGCTCTCCCCGCAGATCGCCGTCCAGCTCACCATCGGCGCCAACTGGCTCCGGGTCGCGGTCGAGGACGACCACCCCTACCGCCCCAAGGCACTGGAGGCGGACGAGGGTGACATCGGCGGCCGCGGACTGTGGCTGGTCAAGGCGTTCACCGCGGAAGTGGGCGGGAAGTGCGACGTGGAGCACACCGCGGGCGGCGGCAAGTCCATCTGGGCCGAGCTGCCGCTGACCCCGCTCGCTACCAGCCCACCGACTGCCCGGTGAGCTCCCGGACCGCCGGCCGCGCCGCGTCCAGCACGGTCATGAACCACGCGGAGAACGGCACCCGGGCATGCCGCTCGGCCAGCTCCTCCGGCGTGACGAAGGCGACCTCGGAGATCTCCTCCGGGTCCGGGTCCGGCTCGGCCCGCACCAGCCCCACGAACAGGTGGTTGTACTCCTGCTCCACCAGGCCGGAGTCCGGGTCCGGGTGGTTGTAGCGCACCGTGCCGGCCTCGCCGAGCAGCGCGGGTGCCACGTGCAGCTCCTCCGCGGTCCGCCGGGCCGCCGCCGCGAACGGCGTTTCGCCCGGGTACGGGTGGCCGCAGCAGGTGTTGGACCACACACCGGGGGAGTGGTACTTCGACAGCGCCCGGCGCTGGAGCAGCAGCCGCCCCTTCTCGTCGAAGAGGAAGACCGAGAACGCCCGGTGCAACTGCCCGGGCGGCTGGTGCGCCGCGAGCTTCTCCGCGGTGCCGATCGTCGTGCCGTCCTCGTCGACCAGCTCCAGCATGATCGGCTCGGCGGCGCCGCCCGGCGCGCCCACCGCCGAAGTTCCGGCGGTCTGTCCGTTGGCAGGTGTGATCGGCATGCTCATCCTTGTCGTCGGTCGTCGCTGTCAAGTCTGCCCCACCAGGGCCGCCGTCAGTGGCAGAGCACTGCCGGGTGCCGCGCGGCGCCGCATGTCCCGGCGCCGAGCCGGACCGCCCCCGAACAGTCCGCCGCCGGGGGCGGTCGCTCGGCACCGGCCCGCGGCATGGCCCTCGCCACAGCGGCTCCGCGGCAACCGTGACCAGCCCCCGCATAACCGGCACCCGGGCCGGCGGCCAGTTGTTCCGGCGAGGCCCGATCCACCATGATGATCGCGGCAGGCGCAGCCGTCGCTCACCCGATCGAGTGGTGAATACGTGGTGAACGGCCGCATCCCGCGATCGGATAGCCTCTGCCGACGTGCCTCCCAGCCCTCCGGGGCCAGGGTGTGCCACGCCCGCCGCCCGGGTAGTTCGTGTCGAATGCGGACCGACCGGCGTTGCTCGTCAGCATCCAAGGAGTGAGTTCGTCTGTCGACCGCCATCCTCACCGGTCCGCCGGTCGCCGGGTCGTCGCTCGAAACCGACCTGCGCACACTGGGTTTTGACGTCCGTACGGTCAGTGAACCCACCGGCGCCACCGAGCTGCTCGCCGAGGTCCCGGCCCAGGAACGGGTGGCCCTGGTGGACCCCCGCTTCGTCGGCCACCTGCACGCCCTGCGGCTCGCCCTGACCGACCCCCGCTTCCCGGCCGCCGCGGTGCCCGGCGTACTCACCGTGCAGCCCGAGGCCCGCGCCGCGCTGGACCGGGCGGCCGGCCGCATTCCGGTCGGGGCCGGCACCGCCCACCTGACCGACGTGCTCACCGACACCCTCACCGAGGCGCTCGACCGGGCCGACGTCGGGCTGCACCACGTGGAGCCGGGCAGCCTGGTCGCCACCATCGCGCTGACCCCCGCCCAGCGGGAGGAGGCCCGCGAGGCGGTCGCCGCCGTCGACGACGAGGCGGTCCGGCTGCGTACCGCCGTGAAGTCCCGCGACGGTTTCTTCACCACCTTCTTCATCAGCCCGTACTCCCGCTACCTCGCCCGCTGGTGCGCGCGCCGCGGCCTCACCCCCAACCAGGTCACCACCGCCTCCCTGCTCACCGCGCTGATCGCGGCGGGCTGCGCGGCCACCGGCACCCGCGGCGGCTTCATCGCCGCCGGTGTGCTGCTCCTGCTCTCCTTCGTCCTGGACTGCACCGACGGGCAGCTCGCCCGCTACTCGCTCCAGTACTCGACGCTCGGCGCCTGGCTGGACGCCACCTTCGACCGCGCCAAGGAGTACGCGTACTACGCCGGACTCGCTCTCGGAGCGGCCCGGGGCGGGGACGACGTATGGGCGCTGGCGCTCGGCGCGATGATCCTGCAGACCTGCCGGCACGTCGTCGACTTCGCCTTCAACGAGGCCAGTGAC
Source organism: Streptomyces sp. NPDC058000 (assembly GCF_042886435.1). Classification (NCBI taxonomy): domain Bacteria; kingdom Bacillati; phylum Actinomycetota; class Actinomycetes; order Kitasatosporales; family Streptomycetaceae; genus Streptomyces; species Streptomyces sp. NPDC058000. Next base: position 110,705 of record NZ_JBHVQS010000002.1, on the reverse strand, counting down.
TTCGAGGGCGGCGCCGGGAACGCCGGCCCCGCCGTGGCACTGTCCGACCGGCTCGACCGGGTCGGCTGGACGGTCTGGGCGCGCCGGATGATCGTGCTGCCCATCGGCGAACGCTGGGCCATGATCGCCGTACTGACCGCGCTCACCACCCCGCGCATCGTCTTCTACGTCCTGCTCATCGGCTGTGCGCTGGCCGCCTGCTACACCACGGCCGGCCGGGTGCTGCGCTCCCGGGCCCGCCGGGCCCGGCGCACCGACCGGGCCGCCCGCGCGCTCGCGGACCTGGCCGACTACGGCCCGCTGGTCGAACTGCTCACCGGCGGCGGCCGGGGTCGGGGCCGGACCGGTTCCTTCCTCGCACCCGTTATGGCGTTTCTCTCGTCCGCGGTGCTACTGGTGTGGGTGATCTCCCAGCCGGACCCCGCCTCCTGGCTCACCGTCGGCGTCGCGGCCTGCTCGGCGCTGCTGGCCGCCGCAGCAGTGTCCCGCCCGCTCAAGGGCGCCCTGGACTGGCTCGTCCCGCCCTTCTTCCGGGTCGGCGAGTACGTCACCGTCCTGGTGCTGGCCGCCCGGTCGGACGCCCACGGAGCGCTGCCCGCGGCGTTCGGGCTGGTCGCGGCGGTCGCCTACCATCACTACGACACGGTCTACCGCATCCGCGGTGGCACCGGGGCCCCACCGCGGTGGCTGGTCCGGGCGACCGGTGGGCACGAAGGACGGATCCTCGTGGTCACCATCCTCGCCGCCCTGCTGCCCGCCACAGGTTTCACAATCGCGCTCACGGCACTCGCTGTGGTCCTGGCGCTGCTGGTGCTCGCCGAGAGCATCCGCTTCTGGGTGGCCGCCCACAAACACGGTGCACCCGCCGTACACGATGAAGGAGAACCCGCATGATCGGCCTCGTGCTGGCCGCCGGCGCCGGACGGCGTCTGCGCCCCTACACCGACACCCTGCCCAAGGCTCTGGTGCCGGTCGACGGGGACACCACGATCCTCGACCTGACCCTCGGCAACTTCGCCGAGATCGGCCTGACCGAGGTCGCGATCATCGTCGGCTACCGCAAGGAAGCCGTGTACGAGCGCAAGGAGGCCCTGGAGCAGAAGTACGGCCTCAAGATCACGCTGATCGACAACGACAAGGCCGAGGAGTGGAACAACGCCTACTCCCTGTGGTGCGCCCGTGACGTGTTCGCGGCCCACGACTCGGTGATCCTCGCCAACGGCGACACCGTGCATCCGGTCTCCGTCGAGCAGACGCTGCTCGCCGCCCGCGGCAACGGCCAGAAGATCATCCTCGCGCTGGACACCGTCAAGCAGCTCGCCGACGAGGAGATGAAGGTCGTCGCGGACCCCGCCAAGGGCGTCCGGAAGATCACCAAGCTGATGGACCCGGCCGAGGCGACCGGCGAGTACATCGGCGTCACCCTCATCGAGGGCGAGGCCGCCGCCGAGCTGGCCGACGTCCTGAAGACCACCTTCGAGCGGGACCCCGACCTCTACTACGAGGACGGCTACCAGGAGCTGGTCAACCGCGGCTTCAAGGTCGATGTGGCACCGATCGGCGAGGTCAAGTGGGTCGAGATCGACAACCACGACGACCTCGCGAAGGGCCGTGTTATCGCATGCCAGTACTGACCCGCCTCATTCCGTCCCCGGTCGTCGTCGACATCAGCGCCGGCGCCCTGGACGACCTGGCGGGTCTGCTGGCCGACCAGCGCATCTCGGCGTCCGGCAAGCTCGCCATCGCGATCAGCGGCGGCTCGGGGGCGCGGCTGCGCCGACGGCTGGCCCCCGCCCTGCCCGGCGCCGAGTGGTACGAGATCGGCGGCGGAACCCTGGACGAAGCGATCAAGCTCGCCGACGCCATGAAGAAGGGCCACTACGACGCGGTCGTGGGCCTGGGCGGCGGCAAGATCATCGACTGTGCGAAGTTCGCCGCGGCACGCATCGGCCTGCCGTTGGTGGCGGTCGCGACGAACCTGGCGCACGACGGGCTGTGCTCGCCGGTCGCCACCCTCGACAACGATGCGGGCCGCGGCTCCTACGGCGTGCCGAACCCGATCGCCGTGGTGATCGACCTCGACATCGTCCGCGAGGCCCCGGTCCGCTTCGTCCGCTCCGGCATCGGGGACGCGATCTCCAACATCTCCGCGGTCGCGGACTGGGAGCTGTCGCACCGGGAGACCGGTGAGGGCATCGACGGGCTGGCCGCGGCCATGGCCCGGCAGGCCGGCGAGGCCGTGCTGCGCCACCCCGGGAGCGTCAGCGACGACAGCTTCCTCCAGGTGCTGGCCGAGGGCCTGGTCCTCACGGGCATCTCGATGTCGGTGGCCGGCGACAGCCGTCCCGCCTCCGGCGCCTGCCACGAGATCAACCACGCCTTCGACATCCTCTTCCCCAAGAGGGCGGCGAGCCACGGCGAGCAGTGCGGCCTCGGCGCCGCCTTCGCCACCCACCTGCGTGGCGACCGGGAGACCTCGGCGCTGATGGTCGAGGTGCTCCAGCGCCACGGCCTGCCGGTCACCCCGGGCGAAATGGGCTTCACCGACGAGGAGTTCGTGCAGGCCGTCGAGTTCGCCCCGAAGACCCGTCCGGGCCGCTACACGATCCTGGAGCACCTGGACCTGTCCACCGATCAGATCAGGGACGCATACGCCGACTATGCCGAAACCATCAGTAGCTGAACTCCGCCCGGTCGTTCACCCCGCGGGCGTGAAGGACCGGCGCAGCGGTGAGCACTGGGCAGGCCGCCTCTACATGCGGGAAATCTCGCTGCGTTGCGACCGGTACTTGGTCAACACCCGGGTCACGCCCAACCAGCTGACCTACCTGATGACCGTCTTCGGGGTCCTCGCGGCTCCGGCGCTGCTGGTGCCGGGGATCTGGGGCGCCGTGCTCGGCGTGGTGATGGTCCAGCTCTACCTGCTGCTCGACTGCATCGACGGCGAGGTCGCGCGCTGGAAGAAGCAGTTCTCGCTCGGCGGGGTCTACTTGGACCGGGTCGGTGCCTACCTGTGTGACGCCGCGGTGCTCGTCGGCTTCGGCCTGCGGGCCGCGGACCTGTGGGGTCCCGGGCGGATCGACTGGCTCTGGGCCTTCCTCGGCACCCTGGCCGCTCTCGGCGCGATCCTGATCAAGGCCGAGACCGACCTCGTCGGCGTCGCCCGCCACCAGGGCGGACTGCCGCCGGTGAAGGAGGCGGCTGCCGAGCCGCGCTCGTCCGGTCTGGCGCTGGCCCGCAAGGCCGCCGCCGCGCTCAAGTTCCACCGGCTGGTCCTCGGGATCGAGGCGTCCCTGCTGATCCTGGTCCTGGCGATCGTGGACTCGGTGCGGGGCGACCTGTTCTTCTCCCGGCTCGGCGTCGCGGTGCTGGCCGGTATCGCGCTCCTCCAGACCCTGCTGCACCTCGTGTCCATCCTCGCCTCCAGCAGGCTGAAGTGACCGCGGCGTCCGGAATGCGACTCGGTGCGGTTGTCCTGACCATGGGCAACCGCCCCGACGAGCTGCGCGCGCTGCTGGGCTCTGTCGCCCGGCAGGACGGCGACCCGATCGAGGTGGTGGTGGTCGGCAACGGCGCACCGCTGCCCGAGCTGGCCGTTCCCGGACTGGTCGTGCGGACGGTCGAGCTGCCGGAGAACGTCGGCATCCCGGCCGGCCGCAACGTCGGCATCGAGGCGTTCAAGACCGCCAGTACCGGCGGCGCTGCCGGCACCCGCAGCACTGAAGGCACAGGCAGCACCGCCAACGCCGACGGCTACCGCGTGGACGCCCTGCTCTTCCTCGACGACGACGGGCTGCTGGCCAGGACGGACACCGCCGAGCTGTGCCGCGAAGCGTTCGCCGCGGACCGGGAGCTGGGCATCATCAGCTTCCGGATCGCCGACCCGGACACCGGACTGACCCAGCGCCGGCACGTCCCGCGGTTGCGCGCCTCCGACCCGATGCGCTCCTCGCGGGTGACCACCTTCCTCGGTGGCGCCAACGCGGTCCGCACGGCGGTGTTCGCCCAGGTCGGCGGCCTGCCCGACGAGTTCTTCTACGCCCATGAGGAGACTGACCTGGCCTGGCGGGCGCTGGACGCCGGCTGGCTGGTCGACTACCGGGCGGACATGGTCCTGCACCACCCCACCACGGCCCCGGCCCGGCACGCGGTCTACCACCGGATGGTGGCCCGCAACCGGGTCTGGCTGGCCCGCCGCAACCTCCCCGCCCCGCTGGTCCCGGTCTATCTCGGTGTCTGGTTCCTGCTCACCCTCGCCCGCCGGCCGTCGCTGCCGGGGCTCCGGGCCTGGTTGGGCGGCTTCAAGGAAGGCTGGGCCACTCCGTGCGGTCCCAGGCGTCCCATGAAGTGGGCTACCGTTTGGCGACTGAGCCGGCTGGGCCGCCCTCCCATCATCTGACAAGCTCGTATCTGAGAGCATCAGGCGCGAACCGGGGCGTCCCCGGCAGCGCACCTTGAGGACGAAAGTGTCAACTGTGAGCGAGACCACGCACGACAGTGCGGTCGCCATGAGTGCCCCGCCATCCGCCGACGAAGGACTCACGCCGGCCCAGCGGGCTGAGAAGTACGGGCTGTCGCAGAGCGGGGCCCGCCCCGGCCTTGCGGAATACGTCCGCGAGCTGTGGGACCGGCGGCACTTCATCTCCGCCTTCTCCAGCGCGAGGCTGACCGCGCAGTTCAGCCAGGCGAAGCTGGGTCAGGTCTGGCAGGTGGCGACGCCGCTGCTGAACGCGCTCGTCTACTACTTCATCTTCGGCATGCTGATCGGCACGAAGCGGGGCGTCCCGGACTACGTCCCGTTCCTGGTGACCGGTGTCTTCATCTTCACCTTCACCCAGAGCTCGGTGATGGCCGGTACGCGGGCGATCTCCGGCAACCTGGGTCTGGTGCGTGCGCTGCACTTCCCGCGGGCCTGCCTGCCGATCTCGTTCTGCCTCATGCAGCTCCAGCAACTGCTGTTCTCCATGGGCGTGCTGGTGGTGATCCTGCTGGCCTTCGGACAGCTGCCCACCTTGTCCTGGCTGCTGGTGCTCCCCGCGCTGGCGCTGCAGTTCGTGTTCAACACCGGACTGGCGATGATCATGGCCCGGCTCGGCAGCAAGACGCCGGACCTGGCGCAGCTGATGCCCTTCATCATGCGGACGTGGATGTACGCGTCCGGCGTGATGTTCAGCATCAGCGTGATCATGAAGGGCAAGCACGTCCCGCACTGGGTCGAGGTGCTGCTCTATGGCAACCCCGCCGCCGTCTACATCGACCTGATCCGGTTCGCGCTGATCGACAGCTTCAAGGCGAACCAGCTCCCGCCGCACGTGTGGCTGTTCGCGCTCGGCTGGGCTGTGCTGGCGGGCGTCGCGGGCTTTGTGTACTTCTGGAAGGCTGAGGAGCGGTACGGACGTGGCTGAGCAGATGGACGGCGTCCAGCCGACGGAGGCGGCGCAGGAGCACATCCCGACGGTGATCGCAGACGACCTGCACATCGTTTACCGGGTCTACGGCACCGGCGCGGGCAAGGGCAGCGCGACCGCGGCGCTCAACCGCATCATCCGGCGCCGGCCGTCGGCGGGCGCGCGCGAGGTGCACGCGGTCAAGGGTGTCTCCTTCACCGCCTACCGGGGCGAATCGATCGGTCTGATCGGTTCGAACGGCTCCGGCAAGTCGACGCTCCTCAAGGCCGTGGCGGGTCTGCTGCCCGCCGAGCGCGGCAAGGTTTACACCCACGGTCAGCCTTCGCTGCTGGGCGTGAACGCGGCCCTGATGAACGACCTGACCGGCGAGAAGAACGTCATCCTGGGCGGCCTGGCGATGGGCATGTCCCGCGAGCAGGTCCGTTCCCGCTACGACGAGATCGTCGACTTCTCGGGCATCAACGAGAAGGGCGACTTCATCTCGCTCCCGATGCGCACCTATTCGTCCGGTATGGCGGCCCGACTGCGGTTCTCCATCGCGGCGGCCAAGGACCACGACGTGCTGCTGATCGACGAGGCGCTGGCCACCGGCGACCGGGCCTTCCAGAAGCGCTCCGAGGCCCGCATCCGCGAGCTGCGCAAGGAAGCGGGTACGGTCTTCCTGGTCAGCCACAACAACAACTCGATCCGGGACACCTGTGACCGGGTGTTGTGGCTGGAGCGAGGCGAACTGCTGATGGACGGCCCGACCGACGAGGTCATCAAGGCGTACGAGAAGGAGACGGGCAAATAGCCCATCCTTCGCAGGAGGCCCCCGCGAATCCGGTTCGCGGGGGCCTTCGATCGTGACGGAAAGGTCAACTTCGCGGAGTGCGGGAACAGTTGGGTTCCGCGCGACGTTGATCGGATCGTTGCCCGAGGCTGTAGCACCCACTCGGACGCGGTCTAGCTGTACGGCGTAAGCTGTACGGGTACTGAACAGCACAAGTGGTGCAAGTCGGGCATTCACCCGGGCGAGCGACGGGGCTCGATCGGAGCGCGTCGCGAGGTGCGGCGTGTCCGAAATGGGATGTTTTAGCTTGGCGGTGTAGAACGGGAGACGTGACGGCAATGGCTACTGGTTCGCTCCGGCTCCACAACACGCCGGGTAGACCCCGGTGAGCCGAGGAGACGAGCAGGCGCGTCGCGCCTTCCTCCGGAGGGTGGCGGTGAGTGGCGGGAGGGACCACACGCGCACCGTGCTCGATCAAGCCGCGCACGAGAATTTCCCGGTCGCGCCGTTCTTCCTGCCCCGTGCCTGGCGCGCCGACCTGATGGCCCTCTACGGCTTCGCCCGCCTCGTCGACGACATCGGCGACGGCGATCTGGCGCCCGGCGGTGGCGACGCCGTCCTCCTCGGCCTGGACCGCGTCCAGTACGACGACCGTCCGGCACTGCTCGACGCCCTGGAAGCGGACCTGCACCGGGTCTTCAGCGACCGAGCCCCCGGCCCCAAGCACCCGCTGATGCGCCGGCTCGGCCCGACCGTCCGCCGCTGCGCGCTCATTCCCGAGCCCTTCCTCGGCCTCATCGAGGCCAACCGCCAGGACCAGCGGATCAGCCGTTACGCCACCTACGGTGACCTCGCCGCCTACTGCGAGCTGTCCGCCAACCCGGTCGGCCGGCTCGTCCTCGGCGTCACCGGCACGTCCAGTCCCGAGCGCGTCCGGCTCTCGGACGCCATCTGCACCGCCCTCCAGCTCGTCGAGCACATCCAGGACGTCGCCGAGGACCTGGGCCGGGACCGGGTCTACCTCCCCGCCGAGGACATGAAGAGCTTCGGCGTCACCGAGGATGATCTGGCCGCGCCGACCGGGGGCCCCTCGGTGCGCGCGCTGATCGCCTTCGAGGCGGAGCGCGCCGGTGAGCTGCTGGACGAGGGCGCTCCGCTGGTGGGGAGCGTGCACGGCCGGCTCAAGCTGCTGTTGGCCGGCTTCGTCGCCGGCGGGCGCGCCGCACTCCAGGCGGTCGCGGCCGCCGATCACGACGTACTCCCTGGACCGCCCAAGCCGACCAAGCTCAGCCTGCTGCGCGAGGTCGGGGCGACTTTGCGACGAGAGGGGTGAGTCGGACCGTGGAGGCAACCACACGGATGTCCGCGCCGGTGCTCGCTGCGTACCGCTACTGCGAGACGGTCACCGGGCAGCAGGCGCGCAACTTCGCCTACGGGATCAGGCTGCTGCCGGCCGACAGGCGACAGGCCATGTCGGCGCTCTACGCCTTCTCCCGCCGGGTCGACGACATCGGTGACGGGGCGCTGGCCCCCGAAGCCAAGGGGCGGCGCCTGGAGGACACCCGCGCGCTGCTCACCCGTATCAAGGACGGCCGGATCGCCGAGGACGACACCGACCCGGTGGCCGTCGCGCTCGCCGACGCCGCCCGGCGCTTCCCCATTCCGCTCGGCGCGCTGGACGAGCTGATCGACGGGGTGCTGGCGGACGTTCGCGGCGAGACGTACGAGACCTGGGACGAGCTGAAGGTCTACTGCCGCTGCGTCGCCGGGGCGATCGGCCGGATCTCACTCGGTGTGTTCGGCACCGTACCGGGCGCACTCGACGCCGAACGCGCCCCGGAATACGCCGATACGCTCGGGCTCGCGCTCCAACTGACCAATATCCTCAGGGATGTTCGCGAGGACGCGGGCAACGGACGGACGTACCTCCCGGCCGAGGATCTCGCCAAGTTCGGCTGTTCGGCGGGGTTCCAGAGCCCGGTGCCGCCGCCCGGCGCCGACTTCGCCGGTCTGGTGCAGTTCGAGGTTCGGCGGGCCCGCGCACTGTTCGCCGAGGGTTTCCGGCTGCTGCCGATGCTCGACCGGCGCAGCGGCGCCTGCGTGGCGGCGATGGCCGGTATCTACCACCGTCTGCTGTCGCGGATCGCCGACGACCCGGCGGCGGTCCTCCGCGGCCGGGTCTCGCTGCCCGGCCGGGAGAAGGCGTTCGTCGCGGTGCGCGGGCTCTCCGGGCTCGACGCGCGGGCGATCGGCCGCCGGCAGGCCGTGAGCAGGAGGCGTGGATGAGGTGCCGGACCGCGTACACCGGCCACGGTCCGGCGTCGGTGCGGCGGGCAACCCTTCGCCGGACGGAGGCGTCCATGACAGGCGTAAGGGGGAAGAGCACATGACAGTGGGAGCCACGCTGCCCGGGCGCGATTCCGCCCGTCCCTCCGGCCGTCCCGAAGGGGCGGCCGCGGTGGTCGTAGGGGGCGGACTCGCCGGCACCACCGCGGCGCTGGCCCTGGCCGACGCCGGCCTACGGGTCACGTTGGTCGAGGGCCGGCCGCGGCTCGGTGGTCTGGTCTTCTCGTTCCGCCGCGACTCCGCCGCCGGCCCGCTGACCGTCGACAACGGTCAGCACGTCTACCTGCGCTGCTGCACCGCCTACGGCAGCCACCTGGAGCGGCTCGGCGCGGGCCACCTTGCTCCTCTCCAGGACCGGATGGACGTCCCGGTGCTCGATGCGGGGAACGCCGGGGGCCGGCCGCGGCTCGGCCGGCTGCGCCGCGCCGGCCTGCCGGTCCCGCTCCACCTGGCCAAGAGCCTCGCGCTCTATCCGCACCTCTCACCCGCCGAACGCGCCGGCGTGGTCCGCGCCACCCTGGCCCTGGGACGCCTGGACCTGGCCGACCCCGCGCTGGACGCCACCGACTTCGGCAGCTGGCTGCGCCGCCACGGACAGAGCCCGCGCGCCGTCGAAGCGCTGTGGGACCTGGTCGGTATCGCCACCCTCAACGCCACTGCCGGCGACGCCTCGCTGGGGCTGGCCGCCAAGGTCTTCAAGACCGGGCTGCTCTCCGCCCCCGGCGCCGCCGACATCGGCTGGGCCCGGGTACCGCTCGGCGACCTGCACGACACCCACGCCGCCGCCGCGCTGAAGAAGGCCGGTGTCCGGACCGCGCTGCGCACCCGGGTCGCCGCGGTCACCCGCGACGACGCCGGCTGGCGGGTCGCGGTGGAGAACGGCCCGCACGGTCGGGAGACGCTCGCCGCGGACACCGTCGTCCTCGCCGTACCGCAGCGCGAGGCGCACGCCCTGTTGCCCGACGGCGCGTTGCCCGCCCGGGACCGGCTGTTGGACATCGGCACCGCACCGATCCTCAACGTCCACGTCGTCTACGACCGCAAGGTGGTGCGCCGCCCGTTCTTCGCCGCGGTCAGCTCGCCGGTCCAGTGGGTCTTCGACCGCACCGACGCCTCCGGACTGGCCCGTACCACCGGCCACGCACGCAGCCAGTACCTGGCCCTCTCGCAGTCCGCCGCACAGGAGGAGATCGACCGGCCGGTCGCCGAACTCCGTGCCCGCTACCTCCCCGAGCTGGAACGGTTGCTCCCGGCCGCCCGGGGCGCCCGGGTCCTCGACTTCTTCGTCACCCGCGAGCGCACCGCGACCTTCGCGCCCGCACCGGGCGTCGGTCGGCTCCGCCCGGCTGCCCGCACCCAAGTTCCCGGCCTGTTCCTGGCCGGTGCGTGGACCGCCACCGGGTGGCCCGCGACCATGGAGAGCGCTGTCCGCAGCGGCACCGCCGCCGCCCGTGAGGCACTCACCGAACTCGGCGTCCCCCAGGGCCGGTTGCCTCAGGAGGCGGCATGACCATGAGTACGGGCGCTCGCACGAGCACAAGCATCGGAAACAGAGGAGAAACCGTGGCTTCCCCGGCTATCGACACCGCGAGCGTCACCGCGCTGCTGGAGCGCGGGCGGACACTCGCCACTCCCGTGCTGCGTGCCGCCGTGGCCAGGCTCGCCCCTCCCATGGACACCGTCGCCGCCTACCACTTCGGGTGGATCGACGCGGCCGGCAACCCCAGCGCCGGTGACAGCGGCAAGGCGGTGCGCCCCGCACTCGCCCTGCTGTCCGCCGAGGTCGCGGGCGCCGCCCCCGAGATCGGAGTGCCCGGCGCGGTCGCCGTCGAGTTGGTGCACAACTTCTCGCTGCTGCACGACGACCTGATGGACGGTGACGAGCAGCGCCGGCATCGCGACACGGTCTGGAAGGTGCACGGACCCGCGCAGGCCATCCTGGTCGGCGACGCGCTGTTCGCGCTGGCCAACGAAATACTGCTGGAGCTCGGCACCGTCGAAGCGGGCCGCGCCACCCGCCGACTGACCCTGGCCACCCGCAAACTGATCGACGGTCAGGCCCAGGACATCTCCTACGAGCACCGCGAGCGGGTCACCGTCGAGGAGTGCCTGGAGATGGAGGGCAACAAGACCGGCGCCCTGCTCGCCTGCGCGGTCTCCATCGGTGCGGTCCTCGGCGGCGCCGACGACCGCACCGCGGACATCCTGGAGAAGTACGGCTACCACCTCGGCCTCGCCTTCCAGGCCGTCGACGACGTGCTGGGCATCTGGGGCGACCCGGAGGCCACCGGCAAGCAGACCTGGAGCGACCTGCGCCAGCGCAAGAAGTCGCTGCCGGTCGTCGCCGCGCTCGCGGCCGGTGGGCCCGCCTCCGAGCGGCTCGCTCAGATCCTGGCCGCCGACGCCAAGAAGAGCGAGACCGAGATCGCCGACTTCACCGAGGAAGAATTCGCCTCCCGCGCGGCGTTGATCGAAGAGGCCGGCGGCCGCGAGTGGACCTCCCAGGAGGCCCGCCGCCAGCACGCCACCGCCATCGCCGCCCTGGACGAGATCGACATGCCCGAACGCATCCGCGCGCAGCTCATCGCGCTCGCGGACTTCGTCGTCGTACGAGAGAGATGATGACCATCAACACGAACTAGATCGCAGTCGCCGGCCGGCGCCGTCCGGGCGCCGGCCGACGGAATCCCTGAGCACGCATTGACAGTTCACTGCAGAAGGGGAAGCCATGACAGCGACGACCGACGGCAGCACCGGAGCGCTCCCGCCCCCGGGCTCCTCGGCCACCGATGCCGCCGACGAGACCGCGCAGGCCGGTCCGGCCGGCAGACCGCCCACCGCCGTGCTCCAGGTCACGGCGGACGCCGCGCGGGAAGCGACCGCCCGCGCCACCGACTACCTGCTCTCCGTCCAGGACCCCGCCGGCTGGTGGAAGGGCGACCTCGAAACCAACGTCACGATGGACGCCGAGGACCTGCTGCTCCGTCAGTTCCTGGGCATCCAGGACCCCGAGCTCACCGAGGCCGCCGCCCGCTACATCCGCGGCGAGCAGCACCCGGACGGCACCTGGGCCACCTTCTACGGCGGGCCCGGTGAACTCTCCACCACCATCGAGGCGTACGTGGCGCTGCGGCTGGCCGGCGACGCGCCGGACGCCCCGCACATGGCCACCGCGTCGGCCTGGATCCGCGAACAGGGCGGCATCGCCGCCTCCCGCGTCTTCACCCGGATCTGGCTCGCCCTCTTCGGCTGGTGGAAGTGGGACGACCTGCCCGAACTCCCCCCGGAACTCATCTACTTCCCGAAGTGGTTCCCGCTCAGCATCTACGCCTTCGGCTGTTGGGCCCGGCAGACCATCGTCCCGCTGACCGTCGTCTCGGCCAAACGCCCGGTCCGCCCGGCGCCGTTCGCCCTCGACGAGCTGCACACCGACCCCCGCAACCCCAACCCGCCGCGGCCGATCGCCCCCGCCGCGAGCTGGGACGGCCTCTTCCAGCGCCTGGACAAGGCGCTGCACCTCTACCACAAGGTCGCGTTGCGCCGGCCGCGCGCCGCCGCGATGCGCTCGGCCGGCCGCTGGATCATCGAGCGGCAGGAGAACGACGGCTGCTGGGGCGGCATCCAGCCCCCCGCCGTCTACTCCGTCATCGCCCTGCACCTGCTCGGCTACGACCTCGACCACCCCGTGCTGCGGGCCGGCCTGGAATCCCTGGACCGGTTCGCGGTCTGGCGCGAGGACGGTGCCCGCATGATCGAGGCGTGCCAGTCGCCGGTGTGGGACACCTGCCTGGCGACCATCGCCCTGGCCGACGCCGGGGTGCCCGCCGATCACCCGCAGCTGGTCCAGGCCGCCGAGTGGATGCTCGGCGAGCAGATCGACCGCCCCGGCGACTGGTCCGTGCGCCGCCCCCAACTCCCCTCCGGTGGTTGGGCGTTCGAGTTCCACAACGACAACTATCCGGATATCGACGACACCGCCGAGGTGGTCCTGGCGCTGCGCCGGGTCCGGCACCCCGACCCGCAGCGGGTGGAGGCCGCGCTCGACCGCGCGGTGCGCTGGAACCTCGGGATGCAGTCGAAGAACGGGGCCTGGGGCGCGTTCGACGCCGACAACACCAGCCCGTTCCCCAACCGGCTGCCGTTCTGCGACTTCGGCGAGGTCATCGACCCGCCGTCGGCCGATGTCACCGCGCACGTCGTCGAGATGCTCGCCGAGGTCGGCCGGGTCCACGACCCGCGCACCCGCCGCGGCCTCGCCTGGCTGCTGGCCGAACAGGAGCCCAGCGGCGCCTGGTTCGGACGCTGGGGCACCAACTACGTCTACGGCACCGGCTCGGTGCTGCCCGCGCTCACCGCCGCCGGGATCCCCACCTCGCACCCCGCCGTCCGACGGGCCGTCGGCTGGCTGGAGCGGGTGCAGAACGACGACGGTGGTTGGGGTGAGGACCAGCGCTCCTACCAGGACGCGCAAGGGTGGGCCGGACGCGGCGCCTCCACCGCCTCGCAGACCGCCTGGGCGCTGATGGCGCTGCTCGCGGCCGGTGAGCGGGACGGCGAAGCGGTCCGCCGCGGGGTGCGGTGGTTGGTGGAGACCCAATTGCCGGACGGCTCCTGGGACGAGCCGTACTTCACCGGCACCGGCTTCCCGGGGGACTTCTCCATCAACTACCACCTCTACCGCCAGGTCTTCCCGCTGACCGCCCTCGGCCGCTACGTCCACGGCGGACCGGCCACCGGCGGGATCGCCGGGGCGCCGGTGGGGGACTGATGCCGAGACGGCTCCCGCCGGACGTGGAACCGCCGCTGCTGGTCGCCTGTGCGCTCGGCATCGAACGGTTCGCGCTGCGGGGCGGTGACCACGGGGCAGCGGTGGCGCCCGTGGTCACCCTCCGCACCGGCATGGGGCCCCAGGCGGCGGAGCGGGCCCTGGCCGCCGCACTGGGTGAGGGGGCGGCCACCGCGGGTTCGCCCGTGGTGGCCAGCGGCTTCTGCGCCGGGCTGGCCCCGGGGATGCGCCCCGGGGACGTGATCGTCGCCGAGGCCACCCGGGACCATCGGCCCGGCGTCCCCGATGTTCCTTGCCGCGACAACGGCCCCTTGGTGCGGTCCCTGCGGGAGCGCGGCCTGCGGGTGCACACCGGACTGCTGCGCGGCTCGGACCACGTCGTCCGGGGCGCGGAGCGGGCCGCACTGCACGCCGAGGGCGCGCTCGCGGTGGACATGGAGTCCGCCGCGACGCTCCGGACCGCGGTGCACTGCGGCAGCCGTGCGGTTGCGGCCGTCCGAGTGGTCGTGGACGCTCCGGAACACGAACTCGTGCGTATCGGGACGGTACGCGGTGGAATATCTGCCTTCCGTGTGCTGCGCTCGGTTTTCCCTGTTTTCTTTGAATGGCACCGTTCTTTGCTGCTCCCCAGGAGGTGAGCCAGATGGCAATGCCGCTCCGTCAGTCCATCCGGGTCGGGACCTATCTGTTTGAACAGAAAGTGCTGCGCAAGCGGGAGAAATTCCCGCTGATTGTCGAACTGGAACCGCTCTTCGCCTGCAATCTCAAATGCGAGGGATGCGGGAAGATCCAGCATCCGGCCGGAGTCCTCAAGCAGCGGATGCCGGTGGCCCAGGCGGTGGGGGCGGTGCTGGAATCCGGCGCCCCGATGGTTTCTATCGCCGGCGGTGAGCCTTTGATGCACCCTCAGATGGACGAGATCGTCCGGCAACTGGTGGCCCGCCGGAAGTACGTCTTCCTGTGCACCAACGCGATGCTGCTGCGCAAGAAGATCGACAAGTTCAAGCCCTCGCCGTATTTCGCCTTCGCGGTGCACATCGACGGGATGCGGGAGCGCCACGACGAATCCGTGGCGAAGGAAGGCGTATTCGACGAGGCGGTGGCGGCCATCAAGGAGGCCAAGCGGCGCGGCTTCCGGGTCACCACCAATTCCACCTTCTTCAACACCGACACCCCGCAGACCATCATCGAGGTCCTCAACTTCCTCAACGACGACCTACAGGTCGACGAGATGATGCTGTCGCCCGCCTACGCCTACGAGAAGGCCCCCGACCAGGAGCACTTCCTCGGCGTGGAGCAGACCCGGGAGCTGTTCCGGAAGGCGTTCGCCGGCGGCAACCGGCAGCGCTGGCGGCTCAACCACAGCCCGCTCTTCCTGGACTTCCTGGAGGGCAAGGCCGACTTCCCGTGCACGGCCTGGGCGATCCCCAACTACTCGCTGTTCGGTTGGCAACGCCCCTGCTACCTGATGAGCGACGGCTACGTCCCGACGTACCGGGAGCTGATCGAGAAGACCGACTGGGAGAAGTACGGCCGGGGCAAGGACCCCCGCTGCGCCAACTGCATGGCGCACTGCGGCTACGAGCCCACCGCCGTCCTGGCCACCATGGGCTCCCTGAAGGAGTCCCTCCGGGCCGCCAGGGAGACCGTCGCCGGGAACCGCGGCTGACACGACGTGCGGAGAGCCGGCGGCACCGGAGCGGTCCGGTGCCGCCGGTCCGGCTCGGGGCGGCGGGGCCCGCCGCCCGTAAGGAGAACACCTCGTGACCGGATTCGACCTGACCAAGCTGCTCGCCGAACGCGGCGCCGAGCGCTACGCACTGCACAGCCGCCACCTCAACCACCAACTGCCGCGGATGCTGCACACCATCGGCTTCGACAAGGTCTACGAACGGGCCGAGGGCGCCTACTTCTACGACGCCGACGGCCAGGACTACCTCGACATGCTCGCCGGTTTCGGCGTGATGGGCCTGGGCCGGCACCATCCGGTCGTCCGCCAGGCCCTGCACGACGTACTCGACGCCCAACTCGCCGACCTGACCCGCTTCGACTGCCAGCCGCTGCCCGGACTGCTCGCCGAGAAGCTGCTGGGCCACGCGCCCCACCTGGACCGGGTCTTCTTCGGCAACAGCGGCACCGAGGCCGTCGAGACCGCCCTGAAGTTCGCCCGCTACGCCACCGGCCGGCCGCGCATCCTCTACTGCACCCATGCCTTCCACGGTCTGACCACCGGCTCGCTCTCCGTCAACGGCGAGGACGGCTTCCGCGACGGCTTCACCCCACTCCTGCCGGACACCGCCGTCGAGATGGGCGACCTGGCGGCGTTGGAGCGGGAGTTGGGGCGCGGCGACGTGGCGGGCTTCGTCGTCGAACCCATCCAGGGCAAGGGCGTCACCGCAGCGCCGCCCGGATTCCTGCGCGCCGCACAGGAGTTGCTGCACCGCCACAAGGCGCTGCTGATCGCCGACGAGGTGCAGACCGGCCTCGGCCGGACCGGCGACTTCTTCGCCTACCAGCACGAGGAGGGCGTCGAACCGGACCTGGTGTGCGTCGCCAAGGCGCTCTCCGGCGGCTACATCCCGGTCGGCGCCACCCTGGGCAAGGACTGGATCTTCAAGAAGGTCTACTCGTCCATGGACCGGGTGCTGGTGCACTCCGCCAGCTTCGGGGCCAACGCCCAGGCGATGGCGGCCGGGCTGGCGGTGCTCGCGGTGATGGAGGACGAGGAGATCGTCGCGAACGCCCGGCACACCGGCGATCTGCTGCGCACCCGACTGGCCGCGCTGACCGACAGGTACGAGCTGCTGCACGAGGTGCGCGGCCGCGGCCTGATGATCGGCATCGAGTTCGGCCGCCCCAAGTCCCTTGGCCTGCGGAGCCGTTGGACGATGTTGCAGGCCGCCCGCAAGGGGTTGTTCGCGCAGATGGTCGTGGTGCCGCTGCTCCAGCGCCACCGCATCCTGACCCAGGTCTCCGGCGACCACCTGGAGGTCATCAAGCTGATTCCGCCGTTGATCATCGGTGAACGGGAAGTGGACCGGTTCGTCGGGGCGTTCACGGCCGTCATGGACGACGCCCACAGCGGCGGCGGCCTGATGTGGGACTTCGGGCGGACGCTGGTCAAACAGGCGGTCGCCAACCGCTGACGGCGCAGGGGGAGATGCCGTGGTCGCCGGGCCCGCCCGCACGGAAACACGGCAGGTCCGGTGAAGCGCGACCGGGTGGGTCACCGAGCCGTGACCCACCCGGTCGGACGTCAGTCCGTCAGCAGCCGGTCGCGCAGCCGCTCGCGGGTGGCGGGCGAGAGCTTCAGGCCGTCGACGAGGTAGGTCTCGGTCGAGCCCCAGGTCTCGTCGATCGCGTCGAAGGCGGCCGTCAGGTAGTCGATGTCCGCGCCGAACAGCGGCGACAGCAGTTCCATGACCTCCGGCGACATGCCTGCCGCGGAGTGGTTCGAGCGGCGGACCTTGTAGCGCCGGCTGGGGTCGTTGGACTGGAGGTAGTCCGCCTCGATGGCGTCCCGCTCCACGCCGACCGCGAGCAGGGTGACCGCGATGGACAGCCCCGCGCGGTCCTTGCCGGCGGCGCAGTGCATCAGCGCCGGCACGCTGTCCTCGGCGAGGGCGTGCAGCACCCGGCTGTGGTCCGCGGTGCGGGTGGTGATGATCTCGCGGTAGGTGTGGGCCATGCGGCCCGCGGCCTTGCCGTCACCGAGCATGACCCGGAGCTGGTCCAGTTCGCCGTCCCGTACCATCGTCCAGAATTCCGCCCCGTCGGCGGGATCGGTGAGCGGGATGTTGACGTTCCGTACACCGGGCAGGGTGACGTCGGGGCCTTCGAGCTTGATGTCGGAGGCGTTGCGGAAGTCGAAAATGGTGTGCAGCCCGAGACCGGCGAGGAATGCGGCGTCCGCCTCGGTGGCGTGCGCCAGGTGGCCACTGCGGTAGAGCCGACCGTGCTGGATGCGACGCCCGTCGACGGTCGGCAGTCCGCCCACGTCGCGGAAGTTGCGCACCTCGGCGAGCTCGGGCTGGGACTGGGGGACCTGCGGCGTCTGCTGCGTCACGGGCGCTCCTCGGGGTCGGCCGCCGACGCTACTCGTCGACGAGGCGGGCTCCTTCGACGATACGACATTGATGCCGTAGGCAATCAGGTGGCAAGAGCGCGCAACACCATCGCAACGGCGCGCATCATCCCCCATGCGCGGCTCCGGAGCAGCACTCCGTGAGCGTTCATTATTCCAAGTTGGACAGAATTTGACCTGGTGGTATTAATCACCTCCCGTCAACCCCTGGTTACGGTGGCGTAGGTCACTTCGGAAGGTGAAGTATGTCCTGACGTGGCAGACGATTCGAACAACATAAGCAAGAGCGCGATAAGCGCCATCGGGTCGTACGCAGCCGTCGGGGACAGCTTTACCGAGGGGGTCGGGGATCCCGGTCCGGACGGGGCGTACATCGGTTGGGCGGACCGGCTCGCGGTCCTCCTCGCCGACCAGCGGGACGAGGGGGACTTCCGCTATGCGAACCTCGCCGTGCGCGGGCGACTCCTGGACCGGATCATTGAGGAGCAGGTGCCCCGGGCGCAGCAGCTCGCCCCCGAGCTGGTGACGTTCTGTGCCGGTGGCAATGACATTCTGCGGCCGGGCTCGGATCCGGACGCGGTGGCCGAGCGCTACGAGGCGGCCGTGGTCGCGCTGCGGGAGACGGTCCCGACGGTGCTGCTGTGCACCGGTTTCGACACCCGTGGGGTCCCGGTCCTCAAGCATCTGCGGGGAAAGATCGCCACGTACACCGCTCATGTGCGGGCCATCGCCGACCGGCATGACTGCCCGGTGCTCGACCTGTGGTCGCTGAAGTCCGTCCAGGACCGTCGGGCATGGAGTCAGGACCGGCTGCACCTGTCGGCCGACGGCCACACCCGGGTGGCGCTGCGGGCCGGGCAGGTGCTGGGCCTTGCGGTGCCGGCCGACCCGGACCAGCCGTGGCCGCCGGAGACCGAGCGGACCGCCGCCGAGGCCCGGCGGGACAACGTCCACTGGGCGCGCGAGCACCTGGTGCCGTGGATCGGCCGCCGACTGCGCGGCGTCTCCTCCGGTGATCACGTCGAGCCCAAGCGGCCCGATCTGCTGCCGCTGTAACTCTTCCGGTGCGCAAGGCCCCGTGTCCGCCCCCGTGGCGGCGCGGGGCCTTCAGTGCGTTGCGGTGTGGTACGGAAGGTCCGCCCAGACGACCTGGCCCCGGCCGCTGTCGTCGGGCCGGGTGCCCCAACTGTCGGAGAGCGCACCGACCAGGAAGAGTCCGCGCCCGCCCTCCTGGTCGAGGGTGCCGGGTTGGGCGTGCGGGGCGGAGAGGCCCGGGCCGCCCTCGTCGGTGATCTCTATGCGTATGTGCGCGCCGACCACCGCGATCTCGCAACCGACCTTTTCGCTGTCGGTGTGCCGCACCGCGTTGGTGAACAGCTCGGTGACCACCAACTCCACGTCGTCGCGGACCTGTTGAGCAGCGTCCCACTCGCGCAGCAGCGTGCTCACGCGCCTGCGTGCCTCGGGCACGGACGTGCGCCGCGCCGGCAAGTGGAACGCGTCCTGAGGGCTCTGGGCGAGGAAGCCGCCGCATCGCCCTAACGACGGAGCGTTTTTGTAGGAAGCCACGACATAACTATGTGCGATGTTGCTCACCGTTGGCAAGGATCAGTCTGTAATTTGCAGAATTGAAAGTGCAGTCTGTTCGAGCTGATGACGGCATGACACACTGCTGAACACTGAAGCTGGTTGGAGGGGATCGGACGTGGCGGACCCACGGTCTGCAGGTGCACCGACCGTCCTGCGGGTAGTGCTCGGCAAGCGACTGCAGGACCTGCGGGAGAGGGCGGGGCTCTCCTTCGAGCGGGCCGCGGCCGCGCTGGATGTGACGCACGCCACGATACGGCGCATGGAAAAGGCCGAGGTCGGCCTCAAGATCCCGTACGTCGAGAAGCTGTTGGCGACCTACGGCGTCACCGATCAACGAGAGATCGACGGCTTCCTCTCCCTGGCCCGCGAGGCCAACCGCCCGGGCTGGTGGCACCGCTTCCGCGACGTCCTCCCCGAGTGGTTCAGCGCCTTCGTCAGCCTGGAGAGCGAAGCCAACCTGATCCGCTCCTACCAACCGCACTACGTCCCCGGCCTGTTGCAGACCGAGGAGTACGCCGCCGCCGTGCTGCGCGCCGGAATGCCGCACGCCGCCCCGGCCGACATCGATCGCATCGTGGCCCTGCGCATGGAGCGGCAGGCACTGTTGACCCGCGAGAACGCCCCGATGCTGTGGTCGGTCATGGACGAGACCGTGCTGCGGCGGCCCATCGGCGGACCCAAGGTGATGCGCGACCAGATCGCCCGGCTGATGGATGCCACCTCGATGCCGAACGTCCGGCTCCAGGTGATGCCCTTCGCCGCGGGCCCGCACCCAGCCATGTACGGGCCGTTCCACATCTTCCGCTTCCCGATCCCGGAGCTCCCGGACATCGCGTACGCGGAAAGCCTCGTCGGAGCCGTGTACTTCGACCAGCGCAACGACGTCTCGCAGTTCCTGGAGGCCCTGGACCGGATGTGTGCGCAGGCCGCGCCGGCACACACCACCGAGGCCATTCTGGGTGGCTTTCGCAAGGAGATCTGAACCCCCCATGGATCGCATACGTATCTACAACGGCATGCCCGCCAACGAACTGGGCAACGACGGCTGGCACAAGCCGTGGAGCGGCGGAAACGGCGGCGAGTGCGTCGAGGCCATGCGCCTGCGGGACGGCCGGGTCGCACTGCGCCAGTCCACCGACCCGGACGGTCCCGCACTGATCTACACCCACCGCGAGATGGTCAGTTTCATCGAGGGCGCGAAGGCCGGCCACGCCGACTTCCTGCTCTCCGCCGCGCCGTGTTCGGCGCACTGAGGGAGGGGCCATGACCGACCAGCACAGCCCTCCCGAGGCGGACGCCGGCGTTCCGGAGATCGGGCCGTACCCGCCGGGGCCGGACCATCTGGGCTTCTCCGCCGAGGAGATCGACACCAGCCGGCCGCATCCGGCGCGGATGTACGACTACTTCCTCGGCGGATGGGACAACTACGAGGTCGACCGGGTCGCCGCCGACCGGGTCATCGAACTGCACCCGCAGGTGCGCGACAGCGTCCGCGCCAACGGGGCCTTCCGCCGGCGCGCGGTCCGCGCGGTGGTGGCGTCCGGGATCCGACAGTTCCTCGTCCTCGGCATCGGCATCCCCACCTCGCCCAACACCCACGAGGTGGCCCGGGAGACCGCACCCGGTACCCGGGTGGTCTACGTGGACAGCGACCCGATCGTCGCCACCCACGCCCGGGCCCGGCTCGCCAACGCCCCGGGCACCGCCTTCGCCCTCGGGGACATCCGCGATCCCAAGGCCGTCCTGGACGACCCGGTGGTCCGCGAACTGATCGACTTCGAGCGCCCGGTGGGGCTGCTGGTCGGCGGCGTGATGGACTTCCTCGGCGAGGACGACAACCCCGCCGCACTGCTCGCCGCGTTCGGCGCCGCGGTGCCGGCCGGCAGCCACCTGGTGCTCTCGCACGGCACGTACGAACCGTACGAGGGCTATGCGGAAGGCAAGATCGACGAGGCGGCCCGGGCCCATGTGGAGGAGGTCTACAAGAGCGCCACCACCCCGCTCGCGCTCCGCACCAAGGACGAGTTCGCGGCCCTCCTCGGGCCGTTCACCCCGCTGGAGCCGGGGATCGTACGCGTGCCGCTATGGCGACCGGACGGGCCCGTGCCCGGCCCGAAGGAGCTCAACGACACCATCTTCTACGGAGTGGTGGGCCGCAAGGACTGAACCGGCGGTACCCCGGCACGGTCGGACGCCGGCGCCCCCGCAGTACGGGGCCGATCCGGTGTGGGAGTCCGACCGGGTGCGGGGAGTCGCCCGGGGAGGGGGAGTTCCACCGGCACGGAGAGCTCCACGGGCACGGAGTGATGCCCGGGGGCGGGGAGTTGCCCCGGGGCGGGGATCCGCTCCAGTACGCCGCCCGCGAAGACGTCGTACAGCGGCAGAGTCTCCAGATGGACGTAGCCGATGTGGCAGTCGCAGACGGCCAGCGGGCAGGGGCGCGGGCGGAGCGCAGCGCGGAAGCTGCCGTCGTAGAGATTGCCCAGCTCGGCCCGGACGAAATGACAGCGCCGGACCGTGCCGTCACCGTCCACCGACAGCACCGACTCGCCCGTCCGGCAGGGGAGTCCGGCACTGCGGTGCGGATGCCGGCTGTACGGGAAGAGGGGATCCAGCGCCGTCCAGTCGGCGGCCTCGGCGTCCGTGTACGTACGGCCCTCCGCGGCGTTGACCCAGAGGTAGACCCGCTCGGGAAGGTCCGCGCGGAGCCTGCGGGCGGCTTCGAGGTGCTCGGGGAAGCCGACGACGCCCACGCTGAACCGGACACCGCGGTCGGCCAACTCCCGGGTCTTCGAAAGGAAACGCTCGGAGGGCGTCTGGCCCGGGTGGTAGGTGCACCACAGGGCGAGGGTGTCGAGGTCGGCCCCGGCGAGCCAGTCCGTGCGGCAGCTGAGGTTGGTCTGGATCGTCACCCGGCGCACGTGCGGGAGGCGGCTCAGCTCGACGAGGGCGCGCCGGTACCAGGAGCGGACCAGGCCCTCGCCCCACGGGGTGAAGAGCACCGACAGCCGGTCGCCCGTCTGGTGCGCGGCCCAGGTGGTGAAACGGTCCAGCGCGGCCCGGTCGGCACGCAGCTGCTCGCGGCTGTCCCGCCGCTTGGCGAACGGGCAGTAGGGGCAGTCGTAGTCGCAGGACGCCAGTGGCCCGCGGTAGAGAAGCGTCAAGTCCATCGCAGGGTCCGTCACTTGAGGTCGTAGGCGGCCATCCGGGACCGGACGCCGGGGGAGAACAGCAGCGGGCCCAGGGCGTCGGAGTGCGCAAGTCCCTCGGGGGACAGTCGCAGCAGGTCCGGGCCGGCCGTCCCGTCCAGCCAGCCGCGCTCGGCGAACGCCGCCAGCTCCACCGGGAAGTCGTCCGCCGGCGCACTGCCGAAGCGGGCCCGGTAGTCCGCCACCGGCATGCCCGCCGCCTGGAGGACCGACTGCAAGAGATGGCGGCGGCGCGGCTCGTCACCGGTCATCCGCCAGCCGAACTCGGCGTGCGCGAAGTCCGCGGCGGGGCGGGAGGCGTAGTCGTCGATGAGCGAGCGGATCTGCGTCATCCCGACCGCGTAGTCGAAGGAGTAGTGCAGCGTCGAGGTGTACGAGCGGGCACCGCAGCCCAGGCCGATCATGCCGTCGGTCTGGCAGGCGTAGTCGCCGTCCGCGCCCGGGGCCACGTCGGGACCGGCCGCCGGACGGCGGAACATCCGCATGGAGACCTGCTCGTATCCCGCGGCGAGGAGGTGGTCCCGGCCGTGGCGGTACAGCCGCAGCCGCTGGGCGTCCCACTCCGGGTCGGGGCCGGCGCTCTCCTTGCGGCCCAGCCCCGTCAGCGGTCGCACATACAGCGGGTACAGATACAGCTCCTCGGGGCGCCAGCGCAGCGCGGCGTCCAGCGACCGCTGCCAGCTGCGCTCCGTCTGCCCGTCGATCCCGTAGATCAGATCGATGTTGAGCACCGGAACGCCCGACTCCCGTATGCGGTCCAGCGCCGCCGTCACCTCCGCCGGATCCTGCGGACGGACCGCCGCCCGCGCCTCCTCCTCGACGAAGCTCTGCACACCGATGCTGATCCGGGTCGCCCCCCGCTCGGCGAGCACCGCCAACCGGTCCGCGGTGGCGGTCGACGGCGACGTCTCGACCGACAGCGGCACCGTCCGCAGATCCGCCCCCATCCGCCGCTCCGCGATGTCGCACAGCCGCGACAACTCCCCGGCGCCGAGGAACGTCGGAGTGCCACCGCCGAACGCCGCGGCCGCGAAGCGGGCGTCCGGGCCGAGCGCCGCGCGGACGGCCGTCGCCTGCCGCTCCAGGGCGTCCAGATACGCCGTGGTCAGCTCGCCCGGGGCACCGATCCGGGTGAAGAGGTTGCAGAAGCCGCACCGCACCTCGCAGAACGGTATGTGGAGGTAGAGCGAGAGGGCGTGCTGTGGCTCGGCCGCCCACAGCTCGCGCAGCGCCGGGCGGTCCGGCAGCCGCCGGTACGCCGTCTTGTGGGGGTAGGCGTAGACGTAGCTCTCGTACGGTGAGACGGGTGCCGCGGCGGGAGCCGGGGACAGCAGGGGGAGCGGGGTGCGGATCATCGGGCGGCCTCGATCGTGAACTGGGCGTAGGGGACGGTCCATACGGCCTCGTGGCCGAGGCGATGGCCCGTATAGCCGTCGTCGCCATAGGTCGTGCCGTGGTCGGAACAGACGATGGCGAAGCACGGGCGGCGGCCGGCGGCCGCGGCGAAGAGCCGGCCGATGTGCCGGTCGACGTATTCCAGGGCGGCGGCGTGCGTGGCACGGCTGTCGCCGGCCTCCCGGGTGGCGCCCGGCAGGTGGAACCAGTTCGGCTGGTGCAGCGCCGAGACGTTCACGAACAGGAAGAGCCGCTGCTCGGCCGGCAGCCCGGCGACGACCTCCTCGGCCCGACGCACCTGAGCCTCGAACGAAGTGGGCGAGGCGACGCCGAACTCGGGCTCCCAGTACGCCTCCTGGAACAGCCCGGGGAGCACCGACCCCAGCGCCGCCTGCCGGTTGAAGAACCCCACCCCGCCGATGCACACCGTGCGGTAGCCCACCGCGGCCAGCCCGGAGACCAGGTCGGGGGCGTCGAACACCCAGGTGCCGGGCGCGGTGGTCTCGCTGCCGGCGAACCGCGCCGCGAACAACCGCGGATGCGGCCCCGGGAAGGCCGGCGTCGGCAGGAAACCGGCGAAGATCGCCTGGTGGGAGGCGTAGGTGAAGCTGCCAGGGGCGTGCCGGCGCTCCCACCGGCCACCGGGCAGATGGCGGGCCAGATGCGGGATCCGGCCGGCCGCGGCGAGCTCCTGCGCCACGTCGTAACGCAGCGTGTCGAGGGTGACCAGCAGCAGGTCGTGGCTGCCCACGATCGCGGTCATGTCGGGCCCGGCGGGCACCCCCTCGGGGACGGCCGCTGCTTTCGGGATCCGGGGGGCGGTTTCAGGGGCGTGCACGAGACGTTCCGTTCTTTCCATGCGTACGGCATACGGCGGCGACCTGCGCCCCGTAGGTGTCCAGGCCCTCGGCACCACCGCCGGGCAGTCCGGTCAGCCGGGGCAGCAGATCCCCGAAGGCGTTCACCTCACCCACCGCGAACCGCCGCCAGCCCGCCGCCGGCAGCAGGTCCACGCCCACGCACAGGGTGCGCGGGAAGCACGCGGCGGCCGCCTCGCAGACCGCGAGGGCATCGGACCAGCGGGCCCCCGACGCCTCGATGGCCGCCCGCGCGGCATCGAGGTCGCCGCGCACCCCGCCCAGATGGAGGTTGGTCATCGGGGAACGGCTGGTCCGCACCACGGCGTGGGTCGCGCGGCCGGCCACGACCACCACCCGCAGATCGGCCACCCGACCGTGCTGCGCCGCCTTGGGATACCACCGCTCGATGTGCAGGCCGTCCGGGGCCAGCGCGTCCACGATGGCCGCGATCTGCGGCTCGCCGTCGTAGCGGCGCACCCGCAGGGAGTTGAACAGGCGCCCGTCCCCGGTCAGTTCGACCGAGGTGGTGGCGCGGAGTCGACCCCGGCCGTCGCCCTCCAAGGCCACCACTCCGGACGCCGAGGAGCCGTGCGCCGGCTTGAGGAAGGCCCGCCACAGACCGGCCGACTCCAACACTGCCCGGACCTCGGCCCAGCCACCGAACGCCGGCGCGGCCGGGCCCGACGTCGGCGACTCCGGCACCGGCACCCCGGCGGCCCGCAGCACCCCGTGGCACCGCCGCTTGTCGAAGAGCACCGCCAACTCGCCCGGATCGTCCAGCAGGACGGCCCCGCCCACCGAGGCGGCCCGGGCGACCGCGCGCACCGCCTCGGTGAAGCGGGCGTACCACCGGGCGGTGCCCTCGACCGCGGTCGGATCGACTGCCCCCCGCAGCAGCCGCTCGACGTCGGCGTTCTCCCCCGGTGAGTCGATCCGCACGAACTCGCCCGGCGCGAACTCCGCACCCGTGCGCAGCACCTCGGCCCAGGCCAGCAGTCGCGGCGCGGGCAGCCCCGCGGCGCGGACCGCCTCGGTGAAGAGCGTCACCCGACGGTTCTCGGGATTGCCGACCACGGCGAAGCGGGGCGGGCCCGCGGTGCCGGGTCGGTCGGCGGTGTGCATGGGTGCCTCCGGGCGGTGGGTGGTCCGGCGGGACTTGGGGAGGGCCCGGTCCGGTCTCGGGTCGGTCGTGGCGGCGTCGCGGGCTACTCGGTCACCGCGGCGTACCGCCAGACCCGGTCCTCGTACTGCCCCATCGTCTCGCTCTCGCCTATGACGACCTCGACGCCCTGCTGCGTCAGTGTCGTGCGCACCCGCTCGGCCATCGCGGCGGTGAGGAAGTGGTGCTCCAGGTCGAGCTGCTTGAGGTGGGTGAGCGGCTGGCCGACGAGCAGTGCCTCCGCACCGGTGTCGGTGAGCGTGCCCATCGACAGGTCCAGGCTCTCCAGGCCGGCGACGACCGGAGCCGCGGCGACGGCGGTGGCGATCTCGTCCTGGATCTCGCTGTTCTGCAGCCCCAGGTGACGCAGCCGGGGGAAGCGGGCGCCGGACAGCACCCCGGTCAGGTCGCCGATCTCGTAGTCCCCGCCGTACTCCGGCACCCCGAGCCAGAGGACCAACGACTCCAGGGCGGGGAGGTCGCTCCCGCAGACCCCCCGGACCACCTCGGCCGGCAGCCCACCGGACTCCAACCGCAGCTCCCGCAGCGCCTCATGGCGCACAGCCGGGAATTCCAGCTCCGTGCCGCCGCGCACGGTGAGCACCTCCAGCGCGGGGAAGGCGGTGAGCAGCGGGGACACATCGGACTGCTGGATCCAGGAGATCTCCGACTCCTCCTGGGCGATCTCGCCGAGGAAGACGGCCCGCAGGCTGGTGAACCGGTCCTGGGCGGCCACGATGGCCGAGACGACGACCTCGGAGGTGTTGTCGTACGCCTCGCCCCACTGACCGACGATCAGCGCGCGCACCCCCGACAGGTCCACGGCCTTGACGAAGCGCTTCCAGAGCTCCTCGAAGCTGCTGTCCTCGCCGTCGCCGTACGGATCGTGGGCGAGCCGCCAGGCGACCGCGCCGGCCGCGGGGAGCGGGTCCGGGGCCTCGGCGGACTCCGGGAACGTGAAGACGGGCAGCCCGTCGAACTCTTCGATGAACTCGTGAACGCTCATGCCGACATTCCTATCAACCGGCACTGACAATCCCGCCCGAGCCCCCGCTTCCCGCCCGCCGCGGTCCGGGCGTTTCCGCAGCTCAGCGCCGATTGTCAGACCCACCCCCTAACGTTTTCGACAACTCGCGGAGTGCGACACGACCGCTGTGCGGCGGGTCGGACGTCGGGACGGACGAGAACGGGCGAGAACGGACGAGAGGAACAACGGTCGTGTACCGACAGGGAGATGTACTGATCGTGCCGGTCGCGGAAGGGGCGCTGCCGGAGCATACGGAAGGGCTGCCGGACGAACCGCGCGATGCCCGCGGGCGGATGGTGCTGGCGCTCGGCGAAGTCACCGGCCACGCCCATGCGGTGGTCGGTCCCGGAGCGCTCCGGCGGGTGGCGGGGGACTGGGGCCCGATGCTGCTGCACCTGCCGGACGGCGGCCGGGTGGTCCACGAGGAGCACGCCGCGATATCGCTCCCGAAGGGCTGGTACCGCGTGGTCCGCCAGCGCGAGTACGTGCCGGGGTCGGTGCGGTTGGTGGCGGACTAGGGCCGTTCACCGTACGCGGCGGGGCGCGCAGCGGCTGCGGCAGTGGCGTACGGAGCGGCAGCGGCAGCGGCTGCGAGCGCGAGATCGGGGATCACGGGGATTACGGGGAGAACGGCGAGAACGGGGCGTTGGATATGACAGACGTGACAGACGTGACAGACGTGGCAGACATGACAGACGTTGCAGAGGCGGCACAGACGGCCGAAGTGACGGAATTGGTGGAAGTGACGGAAGCGGCGGTGTCGGTGGAGGCGTCGGTGGACGCGGCCCGTGCGACGGAGGTGTCCACGGCGGTCGCCGAGACCGAGGAGTGGCGTCGGCTCGTGACCGTCACGGACGCAGCGGATCGGGGTGCCGCCGAGGCCGGGGTGCGGCTTGCCTACCGGCTGGCCGGACTCGACGAACCGGAGCGCGTGGAGTGGGTGGCGTCGCCCAGGGAAGCGGTCGCCCGGGTGCTCGCTGCGCCGCCGGGCGAACTGGGCGCGAGCGTCCGCGACGTCGTCCGTAGCCGACCCTGGGCGGCTGAACGGGACGCATGGCACGCCGCGGTGGGACGGGCCGCCTGGAGCGAGCACTGGCAGCGCACCGGCGGCCGGCTGTGGGACACCACCCGGACGCTGACCGAGCGGATAGCGACCGGAGTCGTCGCGGAGCTGGCGGGAGCACCGGAGGAGCAGGGCGCGGTGCGGCTGGCGCTGCTGGACGCGGTGCACGGACAGCACGACGCGCCCTGGCTGGCCGCGTTCGGCGCGGCGGACGGGCGGCTGGCCGGGCTCGCCGCGGTGGCACGCAGCGCCGGCTGGTGGTGGCCGTACGAGAAGGTCGCGCTCGTCGCCGAACGGCCCACCGAGTTGCACCGTGACGAGGCGGGGCGGCTGGATCGCGCCGACGGCCCGGCGCTGGCCTTCCCCGACGGCTTCGCGCTGCACGCCTGGCGGGGAATGCCGGTCCCGGCCGCCTTCCTGGACGAGCTCGGGGGCCTCACCCCACAGCGGATCCGCGCGGAGGAGAACGCCGAACTCCGCCGCATCATGCTGGAGTTCTACGGCTACGACCGCTACTTGGAGGAGTCCGGGGCGCGGCCGATGGACCGCGACGAGACGGGCGTGCTGTGGCGCATCGACCTGCCCGACGACGAGCCGGCGGTGATGGTCGAGGTGGTCAACTCCACGCCCGAGCCGGACGGCACCCATCGCACGTATTGGCTGCGGGTGCCGCCGCGGACGCGGACGGCGCGGCAAGGCGTCGCCTGGACCTTCGGGCTCGCAGAGGAGAGCTATGCCCCGGTGCTGGAGACCTGAGACTCGGCGGCGGGGATCGGGGGCGGAGGCGGCGGCGGGGTGACGGCGGCCCGGAGGTCGTCCGGTTCGGCCAGCGCGGTGTGGGTGCCCGCCGCGGTACAGGCGTGGGCGCCGGCCACGGCACCGAGCCGGGCGCACTCCTCCAGGTCCTCGCCCGACAGCCGGCCGTAGAGGAAGCCGCAGGTGAAGGCGTCACCGGCACCGTTGCTGTCCACGACCGGGGCGGACGGTACGGCGGCCGGCACCAGCCGCGGGGTGCGGTCGTCGGGCGTGAGGAGATAGGCGCCGCCCGCGCCGGCGGTGGCGATCACCGCCTTGGCACGCCCCTCGCGGATGATCTCCCGCATGATCTGGCCGATCCGCTCGCCGGCTCCCGCCGTACTGAGGAAGACCAGGTCCGAGCGGAACGCGAAGGCGCGGTGGTGCTCGGTCAGGCCGTCCCAGTCGTGCAGGTCCGTGGAGATGGGGATGCCCAGTGCCTCGATGTCGTCGTAGAGGTAGCGGGCGAAGTGGCTGATCGACAGGTGGACGTGGCGGGTGCGGCGCAGGAGGGGGAGGTAGTGCTCGGGCGGCATCCGCAGATCGAGCGGGTCGCGGGCGTCGTAGAAGGACATCCGGCGGCCGTCGGGCGAGACGAGGTTGATCGCCCGGCGGGTTCCGTGCGGGGAGATCAGCGGGCGGAAGTCGACGCCGCTGCCGGCCAGCCGCTCGCGGACCAGCGCGCCCGGCGGGTCGTCGCCGAGGAAGTCCACGAATCCGGTGGCGAGTCCCAGCGCCGCGCAGCCGAGCGCGACACCGGTACCGGTGTGCCCGGCCCATTCGCGGATGGGCGGCACCGCATGGCTGTCGGCGGACGGTACGGGCAGTGCGCCGACCCGCACGATGGTGTCCACGCCCGATCCGCCGACGACGAGTACGTCATATGGCTCAGATACCTGCTGGAAGGTCACAAGCGTCCCTGAATCCCTTGCTGGTGAGACGAGTCCCGTGCTGGTGGGAGCGGCCGCGGCCGCGGTGCGCCCGCCGTCGGGAGTCTAGACGCACACTCGCCTCATATCGGGATGTTAGGGACTGGCGTGACGCGCGGGCGGAACGGCACCGGAGAAGCCGCCGCTCAGGCCCGGAGCCCGGCGGTGAACGGGCGACGACCGGGTTACTCCCGACCGGCCGTCAGAAAGCAGAGCGGGGACGTGAGGAGGAAGTACACGGGGAGGGGCGGGAAGCAGACCAGGATGCAGAGAGGAATGGGGAGCAGGTACGGGAGCAGGCAGAGGAGCAGGCAGAGGAGGAGGGACAGGAGCAGGCATAGCGGCTGGGGGGGCAGGGAGCCGGGTCGGAAGGGGCGGCGCCCGGTCGCTTTGTCGGAGGAACGGTCACGATGGGGAACGGATCGTTGACACGGGCGTGCCGGGCGCTGAGGCTGAGGCGCACCAGTGAGCAGGTCCCGGTGACCGGTACGACCACCCGTCGGTGGACGCGCCGGCCGCGGCGGAGAAGGGGTACGCATGGCGGAGCACACCGGGCGCGGGCGGACCGCGATCGTGATCGGCGGCGGACTCGCCGGGATGCTCGCCGTCACTGCCCTGCGGGGCCACTTCGACGCGATCACGGTCATCGAACGGGACCGCTACCCGGCCGATCGCACGTTCCGTAAGGGCGTCCCGCAAGCCCACCACCTGCACATCTTCCTCAGCGGTGGACAGCGAGCCCTGGACCGGCTGCTGCCCGGTACGGTCGCCGCGCTCACCGAGGCCGGGGCCCGCAGCCTGTATCTGCCGCGCGACCTGGTCACCCGTACGCCCACCGGCTGGCAGCGCCGTTTCGACGAGCGCCGGCATCCCACGCTCAGCGTCACCCGACCGGTCCTGGACGGCGTCGTCCGCGAGCGGGCCCTGCGCGCCACCGCCGGCCCGGGCACCCGCGTCGAGGTCCTGGAGGCGACCGAGGCCATCGGCCTCACCGGCGACGCCCGGCGGGTCACCGGCGTCAAGGTCCGTGCCCGCAACGGCGACCGCAGTGCCGGGACCGCCCGGGCGCTCCGCGCCGACCTGGTCGTCGACGCCTCCGGCCGGGGCTCCCGTACGCCCCGGTGGTACGCCGAACTGGGCCGCGAGGCGCCGCAGGAGGAGACCGTCGACTCCGGTCTCGCCTACGCCACCCGGATGTACCGCCCCACCGCCGAGGACGGCGAACCGGAGGTCGGCATCAACGTCCCCGGCTGGCCGGAGTGCCCGCGGGGCGCCGCCTACATCCCCGTGGAGGACGGCAACTGGCTGTTGACCCTGTCGGGGGTGCGCGGGCACCACCCGCCCACCGAAGAGGCGGAGTTCGCCGCGTTCAGCGCCACCATCGGCGACCCCTACGTCCACGAACTGCTCACCCGCGCCGAACCGATCTCGCCGGTGCACGGCTTCCGCGACACCTGCAACCGCCGCCGGCACTACGAGCGCCCCGGTGCGGTCCCCGACGGTCTCCTGGTCCTGGGGGATGCCAACTGCACCTTCAACCCGGTCTACGGCCAGGGCATGTCGGTGGCCGCGCTCGGCGCGATGGCCCTACGGGACACCCTCGACGCCGCCGGTGGGCCGGGGCCCGGTGTCCTCGCCCGGGCGCAGCGGGCGGTCTGCCGGGCCGCGGATCCGGCCTGGATCGCCGCGGTCGGCGCGGACCGCCCCTATGTGCGGGGGGCCGGTGCCAAGGCGGGTCTCGGCGAGCGGTTGACGACGTGGTACCTCGACCGGCTCTCCGCCCGCGCCGCCGTCGACCGTGTCGTCGGAGCCGCCTTCCGGGACGTCTTCTGCCTCACCGCCGCACCCTCCCGCCTGATGGCCCCACAGGTCCTCCTGCGCACCGTCTTCCTGCCCCGCCGCCCGGGCCTGCCCCGCCCATCCGTCGCGGTGGAGGCGGCATGACACCACGGAGCGGAGGCCCCGGCGACCGGCCCCGCACGCCCGGCCCACACCGGCCCCGAGGGGGACGACTGGCGGCAGCAACGGCGACGGCAGAAACGGCGACGGCAGAAACGGCGACGGAGGCAAGGACAACGGCAGCAAGGACAACGGCGGTAAGGACGGCAACGGTGACCGGCACCAGGGCGGGGGCCGCGCCATGACCTGGGCGTTGACCCGGGACCCCGCCGACTTCGAGACGGCCGCGGGGGAGTTCCTACGGGGGCGGCCGGTCGAGCACACCACGCTGCTGTCGGTGTCGGCCGCCGTGCGGGCGCTCGGGCCGGACGCGTACGGCTCGGAAGCACCCCGGTACGGCTGGTGGCGCGGCGACGAAGGGGCGGCGGTCGGCGGGGCGTTCCTATGGACGCCGCCGCGGAAGCTGCTGCTCTCCCCGCTGCCGGAGGGCGCCGCGGCCGAGTTGGTCGACGTCTTGGCGCGGCGGCGGACGGGGCTCCCCGGAGTGAACGCGGGGCGGGCGGCGGCGGAGGCGGTCGCCGCGGCCTGGCAGCGGCGGCACGACCGTCCTGTGCGGATCGTCGAACGGCACCGGCTCTACCGGCTCGGCGAGCTGACGCCGCCGCAGCCCGCCCCACCCGGTGCGGCTCGGCCCGCCACGCCCGCCGATCGGGAACAACTGCTCCGCTGGTCCACGGCCTTCGCCGCGGACATCGGCCAGCCGCCGCCCCGCGACGCCCGCGCCCTCGACGAGCGGATCGCCGAGGGCCGCTGCACCCTCTGGGAGGCCGGCGGACGCCCGGTCGCGATGGCCGGCATCACCGTGACGCTCGCCGGCATGGCTCGCGTCGCCCCCGTCTACACACCGCCGGAGCTGCGCGGACGCGGCTACGCCGGCGCCCTGACCGCCGCCCTCTCGGGAGCCGCCCGGACCGCAGGCGTCACCGAGCTGCTGCTCTTCACGGACCTCGCGAACCCCACCAGCAACGCGCTCTACCAGCGGATCGGCTACCGCCCGGTGGAGGACCACCTGGTCATCGCGTTCGGAGCGGAGGAGCGGGCCAGCTAGGGAGGGGCGGGGGAGGAGGCAGGCGGCACGCGGGAGCCGGCGGCACGCCGTGCGGCATCCGCCCCCGCGCTCCCGGCACACCCACCCACGATTCACCCGAACGGGTGCTTTCGGCTGGCGCTCCCGTTCATCCCGTCGTAAGCACCCGAACCCTCCCGCCACCGGCCGATGAACACACCCGTCCACCCCGGCCGGGAATGCGCCGGCAGGCTGCGCCGTTGCCCCGGAGAGTGCCGGTGCTGCATCCGGGGCCGCCACCCGGCGGGCCGGAAGTACCGGAACACAGCGTTCACGCGGTCCGTTCACTCCGCGACTGCCCCGACCATGGAGGTGCCGTGACCGCATCCCGACCCCGCCCCACGCGACTGACCGCGCTGCGCCCCGAGAGTTTCGGCGCCGAGCCGACCGGGGAGCGGCTGGCGAGGATGCAAAGATCGCCGCAGTTCGTGGACGGTCAGTTCCGCAACCCGACCCCCACCCGGGATCTGCTCCGGGGTGCCGCGCTGCCGATGGCGCGTACGCGGCTCAGCCGCGAGGGGCGGCTGCGGCGGGCACCGGTCGGACGGATCCCGGTGCACCGCCCGACCGACGCGGACTGGGGCCGCCCGCCCGCCTCCGGTCTGCGACTCACCTGGATGGGACACTCCAGCGTGCTCGCCGAGATCGACGGGCAGCGGGTGCTCTTCGACCCGGTCTGGGGCGAGCGCTGTTCACCGTTCAGCTGGGCCGGGCCGAAGCGGATGCACCCGGTGCCGGTGGAGCTGGCGGAGCTGCCCCCGGTCGACGTCGTGGTGATCTCGCACGACCACTACGACCACCTCGACATGCCCACCATCAAGGGCCTGATTGCCTCCGGTGTGCTCTTCGTCGTACCGCTCGGCGTCGGCGCCGACCTGGAGTTCTGGGGCGTACCCGCGGCGCGGATCACCGAGCTGGACTGGCACGAGTCGACCCGGATCGGTGGGCTGACCCTCACCGCCACACCGGCCCAGCACTTCTGCGGTCGCGGTCTGCGCGGTGCACAGCACACGCTCTGGGCCTCCTGGGTCGTCGCCGGCCCCGAGCACCGCATCTACCACAGCGGTGACACCGGCTACTTCCCCGGTTTCGCCGAGACCGGTGCGGCGCACGGCCCGTTCGACGCGACGATGATCCAGATAGGGGCCTACTCCGACTTCTGGCCCGATAACCGCACGAGCGGTGCACCCCATCCCGGCGGGTGGCCGGACATTCACATGAATCCGGCTCAAGGCGTCCAGAGTCACCTTGACCTGCAACAAGGCCGTGCCGGCGGGGTCATGTTGCCGATCCACTGGGGGACGTTCAACCTCGCCCCGCACCCGTGGGCCGAGCCTGCGGAGTGGGCGATGGCGGCCGCGAAGACCGTTGGGCAGGACGTCGCCTTCCCCGTCCCGGGCCAGCCTTATGAGCCCGCTGGCACGCTCCCCATACGGCCCTGGTGGCGTGACTTGGCCCTCCCCCTGAACCGCAAATGGCCCGTCCCCGAGAGCGCGTCGAGGAAGGGCAGAAGAGACCTCGACCTTGTCCGCGAGGGCTGATGCGGACGAGCTGAGGCAGGTAGCGCAAGCCTTTGCGTCCATGTCAGATTCGGAGCGTCAACGGCTGCTTCGAGCTGTCGACGGGCCGCCGCGGCAGGCGAGAAAAGAGAATGAGCCGGAATTCCGTCCCCTGCCGTCTGCGCGCCACCCCGGGGCGGCCGTACGCGTGGTCAGCCGAATGGTGTCTTCCTGAGGTGCGACGACGACACTTTGAGCGCCCGGTAGTGATATGGCCGAGCGCCCGCTCGTGATGGTGCGCCCGCTGTCACCTACTGGCGGCCGGGGTGTGAAAGCGATCCGCCGGCTGACGCGGGTGCGGCGCTGATGAGTCCGGCTCGGACCGCGGCAGCGGTGAGACCGAGGGCTGTGGCTGCCCTCCGAGTGGTCATGACCGGTCAACGGTGGCCAGGGCAGCCCGACTTCGTAGGTTCATCTGTCGGGGCTCAACAAGCTGCACGGCGATTCCGCGAAGGCTGGTGCCATCAATTCGTTCATGCAAGACCCGCTTCGCACACCGCGTTCGCGTGGCCCTGGGAGGCATTCAGGGCCACGCGAACGCTTCTGTCACTGCGGCGGTGGAGCCGCCCCGCCGGAGGTGGCTCCACTGCCGCAGCGGGTCGGGTGTCTACTCGTGGGCGCTGATCACACCGCCGTTGCTGAGCACGATGTATACGCCGTTGGCGTCGACCCCGACGTCGTGCTGGTTCGTCTCCAGCGTGGCGTCCACCTCGCCCCCGTGGCCGAGGATCTGCGCGCGGTACCGCAGCTCGCCGACCTTCGTGACCTTGGCCGTCCAGCCGCCCGCGAGCTTGAAGGTGCCTGGTCCCTGGTGTCCACCGCCCATCCAGGAGTGCACCTCGCCGCCCATCGTGAGCACGACGAACATGTCGTTGGCGTCGAGCCCGGCGTCGGCGTCCTGCCCCGTCGTCTCCAGTGTGGCCAGGACCGAACCGCGGCTGACGATCTTGGCGCGGTAGCGCTGGGCACCGAGCTCGTAGATCTCGGCCTTGCTGCCGTCCACCAGGGGCACGGTGCGGACCGGGGATGCCGTCTTGGCGGTGCCGGTGTGCGAGCTGCCCGACTGCTTGCCCACAGCGCCCGCCTTGGTGCCGGCCTTGGCATCGGAGCCGGCCTTGGCATCGGAGCCCTGCACTCCGGCGGAGGAGCCCGCGCCGCTGGACTGGGCGGTGGCCGTACCCGTGTCCGTGTGGGCCGCGGGCTTCGCGCCGGAGGCGTCCGAGCCGGAGCAGGCGGTCAGGGTCAGGGCGGCGGCTGCGGTCAGGGCCGCGGCGGCAACGCGCAGGGTGCGGCGACGGACGGTGCGGACGGTGGTGTTGGAGTTCATTTCGGTCCCCGGGGGCGGTGGGCGTCGTTGTTTCCTCGGTACGTCTCCCACTTTGATCGGCGCCGCTGTCACAAGGCTGCCGCGCCGCTAACATCCGGCTAACACGGGTGCGGGGAGGGGAAGGACGCCCAGAGGAACCCGAAGAGCCAGGCCGCGGCTGCCTAGTGGGGGAATACGCAGCTGTTTGCCGGTACCAGGGGCATCCGACAGGTCAAGGTCGTACCCACCGGCGCCCCGCCCCACAGCGACCGGAGCGGTCAGGAAAATCAGAAGTCACTCGAACCCACCTGAACTCACCCGAAGTCACCAGACCCATCGGACACTTCGTAGAACTCTGCCCCGATATCGCCATGCTGCCGGCGGAACGGTCGCGGGTCCACCTCGACCTCCATGGCGGTGGCGGCCGTGCCGCCGCCGGGGCGGCCCTTCGAGCTCGCCGACGGGCAGGTCGTGGCGCCGTGGTGGCGGGCGGTGGCGGTGCCGCCGGTGTGGGGTTGGCCGAGTTGGCCGCCGGTGGGCCCGGTGGCGGCACGGTCGACCGCGGCGGTGGACGGTTCGGTGGGCGTGACCTCGGTCGAACTCCCGCAGTGAGGCGGGGGCAGTGGTGCGGGTGAGGCGTTCGGTGACGCCTCAACGACTGTTTCCTGTACGGGAGTTCGGATCTTTTCGCACTTTCGTGCGGGACGTGCCTACCCAAGGAGGTGGCGAGGGGTAGCGAAACCCCGGAGGGGGTCCGAATCCCACCCCCGCAACAACTAGCGTGCGTGCTCCGCGAACTGCCAACGGCCGATCCGGAGGGCGCCGATGCCTACCGCAACCCCGCCGAGGACCGAGACGTCCCAGGAGGCTCCCCGGTCCCATGGCGGACGGCACGGCCGGACGGCTTTCTCGGAGCCGGTCACCGACTCGGCCATACGGTCCCGCCTGGTCCGGCTCGCCGCCCTCCCCGCCCTGCTGGCCGCGGTGGTCTGCGCGGGCGTCGCCGCGTTCGTGGTCCGCAGCGGCGGCGCCCGGCTCGGCGGCCGTGAGTGGGCGGTGCTGGCCGGTGGCCTCGTAGTGGTCTGCGGCATCGTCCTCGTCGGCGGCCTGGTCGGGAACTTCGAGGCGCGCGCCCTGGCGCACCGGTGCGCGCGGCTGCGCGAGGTGTGCGCCCGCGCGCAGGCCGATATCGACGCTCTCCTCGACCGGGTGCGCAATGACGAATGGCTGCGGACCCACGACGACCGGGAGCAGTTGCCGGAGCCCGGTGGCGACCCGCTCGGCCGGCTCGCCCACGAGGTCGCCGCCACCGGCCGGGCCGCCGAGGCCGCGCTCATCGAGGCGGTGGGCATCGTCCGCAGCGACGCCACCGGCAACCAGCAGAAGCTGGAGGTCTTCGTCAATCTCGCCCGGCGCCTGCAATCCCTCGTCCACCGCCAGATCCTGACCCTGGACGAGATGGAGCACCAGGTCGAGGACCCGGACCTGCTCAAGGGCCTGTTCGTCATCGACCACCTGGCCACGCGGATCCGGCGGCACGCCGAGAACCTCGCCGTCCTCGGCGGCGCCATCACCCGCCGCCAGTGGACCCGCCCGATCACCATGACCGAGGTCGTACGCTCCTCGACCGCCGAGGTCGAGCAGTACACCCGGATCAAGCTGGTGTCGCCGTTCGAGGGCACCCTGCGCGGGCATGCGGTCGCCGACGTCGTGCACCTGCTCGCCGAACTCGTCGAGAACGCGACCGAGTTCTCCGACCCGGAGACGCCGGTCACGGTGCGGGCCCGGCACGTCACCGCGGGGCTCGCCGTCGAGGTGGAGGACCGTGGCCTGGGCATGCCGGCGGAGGAACAGGAGCAGATGAACCGCCTGTTGGCCGACCCCGAGCGGATCGACCTCACCGAACTTCTCGACGACGGCCGGATCGGTCTCTACGTGGTCTCCTCGCTCGCCCAGCGGCACGGCCTCGTGGTCCGGCTCCAGGGCAGCATCTACGGCGGCGTCCAGGCCACCGTGATCGTGCCGCCGGAGCTGCTGGGCGCCAACTCGGCCGAGACCCGCGAGGAGTTCCCGGACGGCATGGAGGACGAGGAGGCCGAACCGGCCCCGGCGCGCGGCCAACGGGCGTACGGCGACCGGTTCGACGGCGTCGCCGGCCGCCGCGAACCGGCCGCCGCCCCCGCCGCCCCCGCGCCCCGCGCCCTGCCCCCCGCCCGTGCGCTCACCGCCGGATCCGACGACCTCCCCGCCCGCCGGCGCATCGTCCGCACCCCCGCCTCGACCACCATCGCCAGTGTCGAGGCCGCGGTGCTCGCCCCGCAGCACACGTCCGGCGTGCCCGACGGCCCGCCCGCCTTCCTGCCCGGTGGCGGCCACCCCGCCGACCACCGGCCCGCCGAGGCCCGGCCGGCCACCGGTTGGCTCGCCGATCCCGGCCCGGTGGTCCTGCCGCCTCCGCCGCCGCCCCTCGACGACGGCACCCGCCCCCGGCTGCCGCGCCGCGTCAAGCAGGCGCACATCGCCCCCCAACTGCGCGACGTGCCGGACCCCCCGCCCCAGCGCACCGGCCCCGAACGCCTCCACGACCCGAACCTGATGGCCGCCTACCAGCGCGGCTTCAGCCGAGCCGACCCCAGCTACGCGGCCGGCCTCATCGCCGCCGGCCACCCCGCCCCCGCTCCTGCCACCACCCCGGATCAGGACTGCGTGACCGGCAGCCCCGGAGACCCCGAACTGCTCCTTGCCCCCGACCACGACGCCCCGATGGCCCGCCCCCGAGGAGACGACCCCGACCATGGTGAGTGATGT
The DNA here is from genome assembly GCF_042886435.1 of Streptomyces sp. NPDC058000. NCBI lineage: Bacteria > Bacillati > Actinomycetota > Actinomycetes > Kitasatosporales > Streptomycetaceae > Streptomyces > Streptomyces sp. NPDC058000. Next base: position 72,584 of record NZ_JBHVQS010000002.1, on the reverse strand, counting down.
GCGCGCGCAGGCGCACGCGGAGTTCCGCGCCAATCAGCACACCGACCTTTCCTGGCTGCTGACCGGACTCGTCCAGCGGGTACCGCACACCCGCAGCGCCGTCCTGCTGTCCTCCGACGGCCTCGTCAAGGCATCCCACGGCTTCGAACCGGACGTCGCCGACCACATGGCGGCGCTCTCCTCCGGCCTGTACTCCCTCGCCCGCAGCGCCGGTTCCCGCTTCGGGGAGGGCAGCGACATCCTTCAGGTCGTCGTCGAGATGGAGCAGACCTTCCTCTTCGTCGCCGCCGCCGGCTCCGGCGCCTGTCTGGCGGTCCTCGCCGGACGCGAGGCCGACGCCGGGGTGCTCGGCTACGAGATGGGGATGCTGGTCAAGAGCGTCCGGCCGTACTTGTCGACGCCCCCGCGCCACCAAGCCCCGGCGGGTGGCCGTTGACCGTGGCCCTGCCGCGCCGGCAGCGGTCGCACGGCCCGGACGCGCCGTGGATCGACGAGGTGGCGGGCCGCCTGGTCCGCCCCTACACCGTCAGCAAGGGCCGCACCCGGCCCACGGCGCACTTCGACCTGATGACCATGGTGCGGGCGACCGGGCGGCGGCCCGCCGGCCTCCAAGGACCCGACTACGACCGGGTCCTGGGGCTGTGCGACGGGCCCGTCCCGGTCGCCGAGGTCGCCGCGCACGTCCGGCTGCCCGCCGCGGTCACCAAGGTGCTCCTCGCCGACCTCGTCGACTGCGGGGCGCTCACCGCGCGGACTCCTCCGGCCGTCTCGGCCGGGCCCGTCCCCTGTACCGACCGTGCTCTGCTGGAGGCCGTGCTGCATGGACTTCGTGAACGACTCTGACTCCCGGCTCCCGGGGGACTCCGCGTCCGACTGCTTCCCGACCGCGCTGAAAGTCCTGGTCGCGGGCGGCTTCGGAGTCGGCAAGACCACCTTCGTCGGCGCGGTCAGCGAGATCGCACCGCTCAGCACCGAAGAGCTCATCACCCAGATCAGCGCCGGCACCGACGACCTGGCCGGCGTGGAGGACAAGACCACCACGACCGTCGCCATGGACTTCGGGCGGATCACACTCGGCCCGGACCACGTCCTCTACCTCTTCGGGACGCCCGGGCAGCACCGCTTCTGGTTCCTGTGGGACGAGCTGTCCCACGGCGCGCTCGGCGCGGTGGTGCTCGCCGACACCCGAAGGCTGGACCAGTCCTTCGCCGCGGTCGACTTCTTCGAGGGGCGGGGCATCCACTTCGTCGTCGCGGTCAACGAGTTCGACGGCGGCCACCGCTACGCGCCCGATGAGGTCCGGGCCGCCCTGGACCTCTCCCCGCAGGTACCGGTCGTGCGCTGCGACGCCCGTCAGTGCGCCTCCGGCACCCATGTCCTGGTGTCCCTCGTCGAATACCTGCTCAGCCCTGTCCTCACCGCCACCCCGGAGCTGCCATGAACGTCCCCTCCGCACGCTTCCCCCTTCCCTCCCGTTATCCGTCCTGGCGTTACCCCTCCTCCCAACTCCCTTATTTGACCGATGACATGACGCGTCGGCTGGTGATCACGCCGGAGGACCACGAGGCGCCGGCCCGGGTGGCCCGGCTGCGCGAGCTGGGCATCGGCAAGAACCCGCTGCCCGCGTTCGACGACTTCGCCCGCAAGCTCGCCCGGACCACCAACACCCCGTACGCGATGGTCAACTTCATCGACGAGCGAGAGCAGTACTTCGCCGGCCTCTACGCCCCCGACCTCGACACCTCCGTCGAGCTGGGCCCGGCGCCGCCCAGCGGCCGCCCCGAGCGGATCATGTCCCGTGACCACGGCTACTGCCCGTACGTCGTGGTGCGGCGCAAGGCGCTGGTCCTGGAGGACGTCTGCGACTACCCGCGGTTCGCCGGGAACCCCGTCGTCGACGAACTGGGCATCCGCACCTACCTCGGCGCTCCGTTGATCGACCGCACCGGGATGACGCTGGGCACCGTCTGCGTCATCGACCGCGAACCCCGGCCCTGGGGGCGCGAGGGGCTGCACACCATCAAGGCGTTCGCCGCCGAACTCGTCGAGCAGATCGACGAGATGGAACGGCGGCAGCGGGAGGCCGACGCCTCCTGACCGGGCGCGGCCGCGGCCCCGGAGGCCCGTACGGCCGGCCGGGGCCGCACCCGGGCGGCGCACCGGAGGAGCGGGCGCCCGCCGCTCAGGACACCCGGGCCAATGCCTCCCGGCCGCCCGGCAGCGCCTCTTCCGTCGGCCGCTCGGCCGGCGCCGGCCGTAGGAGTTCCGCCAGCCGGTCGGACCAGTCGCCCTTCCCCTGTCCCAGGGCCAGTTCGCCCAGCCGCAGCAGTTGGATGTCGGAGGTGCCGGCCGGCGCGAAGATGTGGTGCGCGTCGCGCAGGAAGCGCTCCACCGGCCGGTCGGTGAACAATCCGCAGGCGGCGTGGATGTCCATCGCGTCCCGCGCCGACTCCAGCGCCGACTCCACGTTCACCAGTTTGGCGTTCATCAGCTCCGCGTCGCACGGCAGCCCCTGGTCCAGCAGGTGCACCGCGTGGTACGCGGACAGTCGGGCCAGCAGTAGCCGGGACTGGATCCGGCCCAGCTTGAGCTTGATGGTCGGCAGCTCCGCGAGCGGTTCGCCGTAGCGCCGCCGCTCGGTGCAGAACGCCGTGGTCTCGTCCAGGACCGCCTGGTGGATGCCGAGCGAGACCGCGGTCAGGTTCGGCCGCCCGTACAGCACGCTGGAGGAGTACGCCACGGACAGCCCGTCGCCCTCCCGGCCCAGCAACTGCGCCGCCGGGACCCGGCAGTCGTCGAAGAACAACTCACCGAAGCTGAAGCCGTGCAGGCCCATCGCGGGCCGCTGCGGCCCGACCCGGAAGCCGGGGGCACCGGACTCGACGAGGAACGCCGACAGGCCCTTGGAGCCCTCGCCGGTGCGCACCACCACCCCGTGCAGATCCCCGATGTGGCTGTTGCCGACGTAGATCTTCCGGCCGTTGAGGACGTAGTCGTCGCCGTCGCGGACCGCGGTGGAGGCCATGCCCAGCACATGGCCGCCGGACTGCGGCTCGGTGACCGCGATGGTCGGCAGGCAGTCGCCCGAGGCGATCGCCGGCAGCCAGGTCTTCTTCTGCTCCTCGCTGCCGAAGTGGACGATCTTCGCCACGCCCAGCTGGGACGCCTGCACCATGGCGCCCATCGCGGCGCTGACCCGCGACAGCTCCTCGATGATGAGGGTCTTGGCGACGTGCCCGGCGCCCATCCCGCCGTACGCGCGGTCCACCGTCGCGCCGATCCAGCCCTGTCGGGCGATCAGCCGCGAGAGGTCGGGGCAAACGGTGCGGCTCGCCTCCATCTCGGCGATCCGGGGGCGGACCTCGCGTTCGGCGAAGTCCCGTACCCGGCACCGGAGTCCCTCATGTCGCTGGTCCGTGAAGTAGCGATGCAAGACGAGCCCTCCTGCGCGAACTTCCGCGTGCCGATCGCTCCCCGCCTCGGGGCGGCACGGACGGTGCCGCCGTGATCGTATCGGAAATGATCTTGTGCCTACCGTGTGCAACACCCGTTGGCATACCAGCTGCGGGTCGCGCAAAACATCAACCGGGCGCATTCATACGGGCACTTGGAGTGCGCGGATGCGCCGCGCACCCCCCGGCCGCCACATGCAGGGTGGCGGGGGGGGGGGGGGGCCGGGGCCCCCCCCCCCCCCCGCGCCCCCGCCCCGCCCCGGCCGGCGGGCGCGGCGGGCGGCCCGCCCCGGCGCGCGCCGCCGCCACCCC
>NZ_JBHVQS010000002.1:0-68810 GCF_042886435.1 Streptomyces sp. NPDC058000 | reverse complement strand
TGGGGGGGGGGCGGCGGGGGGGGGGGGGGGGGGGGGGGGGGCGCGGGGCGCGCCGGGGGGGCCCGCCGGGGGGGGGGGGGGGGGGTTTGCCCCCCCCCCCCCCCGCCCCAACCTTGCTGGGTGGGGCGGTTCCGGGCCGCCCGGAACCGCGCCACCCCACGTCTCCCCGGCCGTCAGTGCCCGGTGCCGCAGCAGGACTCGCGGCGCTGCTGCCGTCCCACCTCCAGCCAGTCGGTACCCGCCGCCGCGCGCACCGCCGGCCCGCCGGGCGCCGGGAACGACTCCACCAGCGCCCGCTGCTCGAACAGCCGCCCGCCCTTGAGCACCGCCGAGGTCCGCACCAGCGCGGTGAGATCGCGGAACGGATCGCCGTCCACCAACGTCATGTCGGCGAGCTTGTCCACCTCCAGCGTCCCCAGATCACGCTCCGCACCGAACACCCGGGCCGGCAGCACCGTCGCGGTGCGCAGCGCCTGTACGACGCTCAACCCGCCCCGGTGCAGCGCCCGCAACGCCAGATGGAGCGACAGCCCCACCGGTACCAGCGGCTGGTCCGTCCCCAGCGCCACCAGCCCGCCACCGTCCAGGATCCGCCGGTAGACATCCACCTCGATCCCGATGTCGGCCAACTGCGCCGCCGTCGGCCGGTGTCCGGCGTTCTCCCGGACCACCGCGCTGTCCCACGGTGGCATCAGCCGGCTCACCCGCACGTCCTCGGCCAGCGCCGGATCCTCCCCGATCAGCGGCGACGCCGAGAACGGCGTGGCCAGCATGTGCAGCCCGCCGGCCGTGTAGACGTTCTCCACGTCCTGGTACGCATGGCCCGAACCGGACACCGCATGCCCGAACTCCAGCCGCTGGGTGGCCTGTAGATGGGTCGTCAGGTCCTGGCCCACCTGCACCCCGGGGGTGAGCAGGTGACTCCCCGAGCGCACCCCGAGCCGGTCGTGCGCGAAGCGGGCCGCCTCCGCCATCACCCAACCCGGCGCCCGGACATAGGTCTTGACGAAATCCCAGTCCAGCGCCGCACCCCGGGCCAACGACCGCCGCAGCCCCGCCTCGGTACGGTGCGCCCGCCCCATGCTGTACGCCACCCGCCCGCCGTCCAACAGCTCACCGCAGGTCAGCAGCCGCGGACCGGCCAGCACCCCGGCGGCCAGCGCCTCCCGCAGCCGCGCCTGCTCGTACGAGAAGCCGCCGCAGGACACCGTGGTGGTGATGCCGTACGCGAGTTGCAGCGCGGTCTGCCGCCCGCCGTACGTCGTCTGCCAGGGGTGCGTGTGGGCGTCCCACAGCCCCGGCAGCACGGTCCGCTCCGCGGCGTCCACCCGGCGGGCGGTGCCGGCCCGGGACGCCCGGTACGGCTCCACCGCCGTGATCCGCCCGTTCCGGACCACCACGTCGACGTCCTCCCGCACCGTTTCGCCGGTGCCGTCCCAGAACCGGCCCGCGTGCACCACGGTGTCCCGGGCGCGCGCCGGCCGCTGCTCCAGCGTGACCGGAACGGTCCGGGCCGGACCGCCGGACACCGGGACCAGCCGCAGCTTCCCCGCCGAGAGGTACAGCAGCGTCCCGGAGTCCCCGGACCACGACGGATGGTCCGCGGCCTCCTCGGTCAGCTGCCGCGGCGCACCGTCCGGCGTGCCGTCCGGCCGCACCGGCAGCACCCACAGCGCCGACTCGGCGATCAGCGCCAGCCACTTCCCGTCCGGCGACCACACCGGCCCGGAGTCGTAGCGGTCCGCGATCGAAACGTGCTCAGCGACCTGATGAAGCCGGTCCTTCCCGGTCTCCGCGTCGACGATCCGAATGACGTTGTAGCCCTCGCGGAACCGACGGTTGAGCCGATTGCGGTCGCACAGCGCCAGACGGCGGCCGTCCGGCGACCAGCTGGGCCGGCCCGGCAGCCCGCCCGCCCCCATCGGCGCGGCCAGCACCTTCTCCGATCCGTCCGCCAAAGTCCGCACGACGAGGTTGCCCGCCATGTCCAGCGCGGCCAGCCGCCCGCCGTCCGGCGACAGCGCCGGCTGCACCCGCCCGCCGGACGCCAACACCGTCTCCGCACCGGAGTCCACCTCCCGGCGGCGCACCGCGAACAGCCCGTCCCGGTCGTCCGCGTACACCAGCGCCCGACCGTCCCGGGACCAACTCGGCGCGAGCACGTAGCGGGTGGCCGCGGCCCGACTGATCCGGCGCGGGGCACCGCCGCCGGAAGTGGGCGCCACCCACAGCGAGTTGAGCGCGGCGAAGGCGACCCGGCGGCCGTCCGGGGAGAGCGCCGGCAGGTGGATCCCGCGGACCGGGCCGGCCGCCGTGCGCTCGAAGCCGTAGTCCTTGACGCGGTACCGCGGCCGGTCCAGCGGCAGGCGCGCGGTGAACGGGATCGTCTCGGCCCGCTCGGGCGCATCGGGCCGGACGATCCGGAACTCCCCGCCGACCGTCACCAGCAGCTCGTCCCGCGACACCCAGCGCGGCGGCACCGGCTCCACATCGCCGCCCACCGCCACCACCGCACCGTCCACGACCAGCGTGCAGGTCGGCCCCGGATAGTCGGTGGTGCGCAGATACGCCAACCGCCCGGCGGGCGACAGCGCGGGCACCATCACCTGCGCCGCGACGGTCTCCGTGTGCTCGGTGCGCACCGCGCCCCGCCCGTCGGCGGCCACCGACGCCACCGTCCGGGAGACCAGCGCGGCGCCGTCCAGCCGGCCCCGCACAAAGACGATCCGGGCGCCGTCCGGCGACCAGCAGGGATCGAAGTCCTCCCAGGCACCGCCCTGATGGGGCCCGTCCTGACCGGGCACACCGGTCACCCGGGTCAGCCGCCCGGACGCCACCTCCAGCACCCATATCCGGTACGGGCTGCCACTCACCGCGTCGCCGCCGCGCTCCGAGGCGAACGCGAGCCGGGTCCCGTCGGGCGACCAGGCCGGCCCCCGGTCGTCCCACGGGCCGTCGGTCAACTGCGTCAGGCCCGAGCCGTCCGGGGTCAGCGCCCACAGGTGGAAGTTGCCGCCCCGGTAGGCGCAGACCGCGAGCCGGCGGCCGTCGGGGGAGTACACCGGACGGGTGGGCTCCAGATCGGGTGGGGTCAGCGCCCGTGCCTCGCCGCCGGCGCGGGGCAGCGACCACAGGACGTTCTGCACCTCGGCGACCAGTCGGTCACCGGACGGCGCGAGGGTGGCCGCGCCATTGGTGGCGCCGGTGAAGGACAGCACCACGGGCGCACCGGCGGACGGGGCGCCGGCCGGTGCGGTCGACAGGGCCGCGGCCGTGGGCGCGGCGACGCCCGCCAGACCGGCCGCGGCGGCCGAAGCGGTGCCCTGGAGGAATCTGCGGCGGGAGAGCGGCGAACGCGGGATCGGAGCGTGCTCGGGGCGGTCTGCGGTGTCCAACGATCCTCCTGCGAAAGGGGGTTGCGGCACAGTGCCGGCACAGAACCGCCTGATCGTGTCACGCCGCACGGGCCGCCGACCATCTCCGCCACGCGCGCCCCGTGGCCCCGTGCCGCCCGGCGGGCCAGAGTGGGCCCGACCGACGAATCGCCCGCCCCAGGAGAGCACCATGCAGCAGGACGTCCACCAGGCCCCCGACGGCGCCCGCATCGCCACCTACACCTGGCTCCCGGAGACCGGCACCCCGCGCGCCCTGGTCCAGATCGCCCACGGCGCCGCCGAACACGCCCGCCGCTACGACCGCTTCGCCCGCTTCCTGACCGGCCACGGCTACGCCGTGCTCGCCTCCGACCACCGCGGCCACGGCGCCACCGCCGCCTCCACCGGCGGCCGCGGGGTGACCGGCGAAGATGCCTGGCGGGCCATCGTCAGCGACCTCAAGGGCATCGGCGACCGCGCGGCCGCCGCCCACCCGGGCCTCCCCCTCGTCCTCCTCGGCCACAGCATGGGGGCGATGCTGGCCCGCGACTACGCCCAGGAATACGGCGCCGACCTCGCCGGGCTGATCCTCACCGGCGCCTTCCGCACCCTGCCGAGCCTCGACATCGACGCCGCCGCGGCCCAACTGGAGGCCGAGATCGCGGCACACGGCCGGGCCCACCTCTCCCCCTTCATCCCCCGCGCCTTCGGCTCCTTCAACGACGCCTTCGCGCACCGCACCGGCTACGAATGGCTCTCCCGCGACCCCGCCGAGGTCGACCGCTACGCCGCCGACGAGGACTGCGGCTTCCCGTTCTGCGCCGGCCTGGTCCTCGACTGGGTACGCGCCATCCGCAAGGTGAACGACCCCGCCCACCTCGCCCGGATCCCCCGCGGCCTGCCGATCCACGTCGCGGTCGGCGACCAGGACCCCTGCCACCAGCGGATGACCCTGGTCCACGAACTCCTGGAGGACTTCCGCTACCTCGGCATCCGCGACCTGACCTGGCGCGCCTACCCGGACGCCCGCCACGAGATCCTCAACGAGACCCACCGCGACGAGGTCCAGGACGACCTGCTGTCCTGGCTCGCCGAACACCTCTGACCCGCCCGCCACCGGGCCGGGCCTACGCGCCCAGGAACCCGGTGACGCGGGCCCGCAGGCCCCGCGGGTCGAGCCCGTGCGCCGCCAGATGCTCGTCGAGCTGCCCGTAGCGGCGCAGTTCGCCGCGGCCGACCCCCAGCCCCAGCACCCGGTGCGGCCGGTCCGCCAACGCGTCGCCGGCGTACCGGGTGGAGCTGCCGGCCAGGTACGGCTCGACCAGCACCACGTCCGAGGAGCCGGCGGCGTCGGCGGCGGCCCGCAGCGCCCGGCCGTCGAAGGGCCGCACGGTCGTCGCGTAGAGCACGGTCACGTCCAGCCCCTCGGTGGCCGCCAGTACGGCGTCCAGCATCGGGCCGACGGCGACCACCACCCCGCGGCGGCCCTCCCGCAGCGCCACGAACCCCGCTCCGGCAACCGGCCGCGGCGCCTCGTTGACCTGTACGGACAGCCGCACGTACACCTTGTCGTCGCCGGCCGCCGCGGCGTTGCGCAGCAGCACCTCGGCCTCGTCCGGATGGCCGGGCACGTGCACCGTCCAGTCGTCGAGGGTGTCCAGCAGCGCCACATCGCCCGGCGCCATATGGGTGAAGCCACCGCTCGGCCAGTCGTAGGAGGCACCGGCGCTCACCAGCACACCGCCGGTGCCCTGGTGACCGAAGTCCAACTTGAGCTGCTCGAAGGGCCGCTCCACCAGGAAGCTGGCGAAGGTGTGCAGCACCGGCCGCAGCCCGGCCAGCGCCAGCCCGCCGCCGACACCGACCAGCAACTGCTCGCGGATGCCGACGTTCACCACCCGCTCGGGGTGCCGCCGGGCCGCGCCCGCGAAGCCGTCGACGCCGATATCGGCCAGCACCACGGCCAGCCGCGGGTCCTCGTCCAGCAGCCGCGAGGTGACCGCGGCGAAACGCTCACGCATGGTGTCCATCACTGAATTCCTCTCGCAATACGGGTCGTTGGCGAAGAACCGCGGTCAGGCGGCGTTCTCGGCGTTCTCGGGAGCCTCGGGGCTCTTGGGCTGCTTGGGCTCGACGCGGGCGACCACCGCGTGCGGTCGGCCCGGGTGCGGGGCGCGGAACGCCTCGTAGAGCGCCTGGTGGTCGCGGCCGTCCACGGTCGTCGCGGACCAGCCGGCGGCCGCGAAGCGGGAGGCGATCCCGCCGTGCCAGCCGTGGGTGGCCGAGGAGTTGTCGATGACGAGGGTGTGCAGCCGGTCCAGGCCGGCCGGGCCGGCGTAGGCGATCGCCTCGTGGTTGCTGCCCTCGTCGAGTTCGGCGTCGCCGATCAACACCCAGACGGCCGGTTCGGTGCGGCCCTGGGCGCGCAGCCCCAGTGCCGTGCCGACGGCGAGCGGCAATCCGTGCCCGAGCGATCCGCTGCCGATCTCGACGCCGGGCACCAGGGTCCGGTCGGGATGGTGGCCGAGCGGCGAGTCGTACGAGCCGAAGGCCGGCAGCCAGTCGGTGGGGAAGAAGCCCTTGGCGGCCAGTACCGCGTAGTAGGCCATCGGGCCGTGGCCCTTGGAGAGCAGAAAGCGGTCCCGATCGGGGGCGGTGGCGGTGGTGGGGGAGACCCGCAGTACCCGGTCGTAGAGGACCCAGAGGGCGTCGAGGGTGGAGGTGGCCGCCGGGCCGTGCTTCTCGTCGCCGGTCATCAGCCCCATCAGGCGGGGCAGTTCACCGAATCCGTGGGCGCCGCGCAGAGGGGCGTCCACGGCGCTGTCCGTCGCTGTGATCGTCATGCCACGGAGCTTGCAACCTCAAGCAGACTTGAGGTCAAGGTGCGGGCCGCGGATCGGCGACCCGGGGCCCGCGGTGGCCGGAATCAGATCTGGCCCGGCGTGAAGGCGTCCTGCTCGATGAGGAGCTTGTCGATCCGGGCCTTGTCCACCCGGTTGGTTACCTCCGTGGCCTCCTGCTTGTCGCGGACGCACTTGGCCAGGGTGAACGCCGACGAGACCACGAAGACCAGCCCCAGCGCGAGGAACCCGCGCTCCCAGGGGCCCACCGGCAGCTTGATGATCCCGATCGCCAGCGCCACCAGCGACAGCCCGAACGAGAGCGCGGCCTGTACGAAGAAAGCCGTGGTCGTCGGCCGCTGAATCGAGGGAGTAGTCATGCGCGTAGCGTGGCCGCACGGTGACGCCGCCGCATGAGTACGAGTACTCATCCCGGCCGCCCCGCCACCTGCCCCGTCGCCCGCCCCGGCCGGGAATTGGCAACGCGGACCCTCTGACATGCGGTATTGTTCTCGTGCACGACCGCCCGGGGAAATCCCCGGAGCATCGGGCATCGGGACGTGGCGCAGCTTGGTAGCGCACTTGACTGGGGGTCAAGGGGTCGCAGGTTCAAATCCTGTCGTCCCGACTTACGGAAACGTGAGTCGAAGGCCGTGTCGGAATTATCCGACACGGCCTTTCCGTGTTGTTCTCCGGTGCCGCGGCGTGCCTCTGGCGTCCGTCTGCTCTCCAGGTGATCCAGGTGACTCAGGCGATCCGTGCGATCCGTGCGATCCGTGCGTTCGCCTCTCCCCGTCGTGCGGCCCGACCGGTGCACCCACAGTTGTTGTCGCATCACTCAACTCGCGGTTAAGTCCGGTCTTCCTCACTGTCCGTATGTGGACTGGTGCGGCGCGTTCTCGTCGTGTCAGGATGTGGACGTAGCTTCGACGGCCTTAACTGCTCGTTGGGCCGGCCCGACGAACGGGGGAATGGCAGTGGGGGGCGACAGCCGGCCCAAGGGGGAGGGCAGCGTGCTCGCGGAACGGCTCAACCACCTCTTCGCGCACATGCACCCACCGGGCGCCCCGTACACCAACGCCCACGTGGCCGACGAGATCAGCCACGGGACGGCGGAGTACGGCGGGGTCAAGGTCACCGAGCAGTACCTGTCGATGCTGCGCAACGGCCGGCGGACGAACCCGGGCCCCGAACTCCTGCGCGCGCTGGCGAAGTTCTTCGCAGTACCGGTCGGGTACCTGCTGGGGGACCTCTCGCAGCCGCAGGCCGCGCGGGTGGAGGAGGAGGTCCGGTTCCTCGCCGCCATGCGGGACCAGCGGGTGCGTGCCATCGCACTGCGCTCGGTCGGGCTGCCCCCGGAAGTACAGGACAGCCTGACGACGATCATCTCCCAGTTCCGCCAGCAGATGAACCTGCCGGACGGCCCGCCGGACCAGGGTGGTGATCGGCGTGGCGCACGGCCCGATACGGACCGCTGAGCGCGACCGGATCTTCACTACCTGGCGGCGGGCCGGACACGAGGACGGGACGAGCATGCGAGTGGGGCAGATGCGCAGGCGGTGCAAGCAGCTCATCAAGGAGCTGCGGCTGCCCGCCTCGACCGATCTGCGGGGGATCTGCGACATCGTCGCGGCACGGGTGGAACGGCCCGTCCACCTCGTGCCGATGAGCCTGGGCGGGGTGGTCTCCGGCATGACCGCCACTACGGACGACGGTTACTGGGTCTTCTACGAACTCAAGACCTCCGCCTGGCACCAGACCCACATCGTGCTGCACGAACTCAGCCACCTCCTCCTCGGGCACGCCCAGGACCCGGCCGTCACCGAGGACGCGCTGCGGATATGGACGCCGTCCGTCGACGTCGCCACCGCCATGCGACGCATGGGCCTGACCATGGGCTTCGCCCGGCACCACGGCTACGACAACCTCGCCGAGCGGGAGACCGAGGTGCTCGGCACGCTCCTGATGGAGCGCGTGGTGCCCTCCACGGTGGAGCGGGAACTCCCGCTGGAGGGGCCGGCCGCCGAGGTCGCGGCGGCGTTGGGGCCGGCGCTCCAGCACATCCGCCGCCAGCAGGAGGTCACCGGACCCGAGGAGGAAGCCGGTGTTTGACGTCGTCTACCTCTGCTTCGGGGCCGCAGCCTGGGCGTTGGTGGCCTACAAGGCGGTTGCCTGGTTCCGCGACCGCTCCAACACCGATCTCGGGCTCGCCTGCCTGATGACCGGCGGGGTGGCCACGGTCTTCCTCTTCTCCGCGCCCAGCCTCTACCGGGGATTCGACCGGCTGGTCGGCGTCGCCAACCTCGCCATGGTCTTCCTCTACTCCTCCGTCGTGGTCTTCGCCGCCGGCGCGTTGGTGCTGCTGCTCCGGTGGACGGCGGGCGAGGGCGAGGCGGCCCGGACCCGCGCGCGGACCAGGGCGCGGCTGGCGGTCGGCGTGGTGGCGCTCTTGTGGGCGGTGGCCGTCACCGGCTTCGCCGTCGGACGCCCGGACGCCGTGGAACACCCCCGGGACTTCAGTACCGCCTACACCGACGCACCCGGCGTGATGCTCTTCCTGGTGCTGTATCTGGCCATCTTCGGGGCGAGTTTGGCGGGCCTGGGGACGCTCTGCCCGCGCTACGCCGCCCGGCTCGGCGGCTCGTGGCTGGCCCGCGGGCTGCGGGTGCTGGCCGCCGGCTGCTGGCTCGGCCTGGTCTACTGCGCCTGCAAGGTCATCGGCTTCGTCCTGTCATGGACCGGACACCCGGCGCTCTGGCTCTCCAACGGCGTTGCCCCGCTCAGTGCTTCGGTCGCCGCGATCCTCGTCCTCGCCGGCTTCAGTCTGCCCGCGGCCGGCCCCCGGGTCGCGGCGTGGCGCCGACTGCGCCGCCTGACGCCCCTCTGGCGGACCGTCACCGCACAGACCCCCGAGGTCACCATGGACGGCTCCCGGTGGTCCGGACGCTGGCCCTTCGCCGACCTGGAGTGGCGCGCCAACCGTCAGATGGCCGAGATCCGCGACGTGCAGCGCGGTATCCGCCGCCACGTGGAGTCCGACGCCATCGACATCGTCCTCGAACGCGCCCGCGCGGTCTCCCTGGACGACGGACAACTGGCCGCGGTCGCCGAGGCGGCGGCCCTCCGACGCGGCCTGGAGAACCGCGCGGTGGGCCACGTCCCGGTCCACGGCGCCGACAGCGTGGTGGTCGCCGACGGCCGGGACGCCACCGAACTCGCCGCCGAATACGAGCACTTGGCACTGGTCGCGGACGTCTACCACTCGCCGCTGATCGAGACCGTGCTCACCGAGTTGCGACAGCGCAGCGCCACCATGCGCAGCTGACCGCAACGCCGCAGACGGGGTGGCCCGGTACGGGGGTCCGGGCCTCCCGCACCGCGCACGGCGGCACCGACCCACGTGGCCGGTGCCGCCCGGCGCTCCACCGTTGGTGATCTAGGCTCGGGGGCCATGCAGAACACCGCCGAGACCGGCCCCGACGCTCCCTTGGACACCACGCCCCTCCTGGACGACCCGTACGCCGCCTGCGTCGCACTCCGCGAAGCCGGCCCGGTGCACCGGATCGCCGGCACCGACGGACAGCCCGCCTGGCTGGTCACCCGTTACGACGACGTCCGCAGCGCCCTGGCCGACGCCCGGCTCTCGCTCGACAAACGGCACGCGGCCCCGGGCAATTACCGCGGCTTCTCCCTGCCGCCCGCCCTCGACGCCAACCTCCTCAACATGGACCCGCCGGACCACACCCGGATCCGCCGCCTGGTCGTCAAGGCATTCACCCCGGGGCGGGTCGAAGCGCTGCGCGCCCCCATGCAGCGGATCGCCGACGACCTGCTGGACGCCATGGCCGCGCAGGGTCGAGCGGAACTCGTCACGGACTACGCCGGGCCGCTGCCGATCACCGTCATCTGCGATCTGCTCGGCATCCCTGCCGAGCACCGACGCGACTTCCTGGCCTGGTCGGACGCGCTCATCACGCCCGACCCCAGCCGCCCGCAGGCGATGAAGGAGGCGATCGGCGCGATGCTGGAGTTCTACACCGGGCTGATCGCCGCCAAGCGCGCCGAGCCCGGTGACGACCTGCTCTCGGATCTGATCGCGGTGCGCGACGACACCGCGGACGGGCCGGGCGCCGACCGGCTCAGCGAGGACGAACTGACCTCCCTCGCCTTCCTGATCCTCTTCGCCGGCTACGAGAACACCGTCCAACTCATCGGCAACGCCGTCCTCTCCCTCCTCGACCATCCCGAACAACTCGCCGCGTTGCGCCGAAATCCAGCCGAACTGACGGCCGCCGTCGAGGAGTTCCTCCGCTACGACCCGCCGGCCTCCCTGGCCATCCGCCGCTTCCCCGTCGAGGACCTGGAGATCGGCGGGGTCCGCATCCCCGCCGGCGAGAGCGTGCTGCTCTCGATCGCTTCCGCGAACCGCGACCCGAAGAGGTTCCCCGACCCGGACCGGCTGGACCCGACGCGTGACCTCTCCGGCCACCTCGCCCTGGGGCACGGCATCCACTACTGCCTCGGCGCGCCGCTGGCCCGTATGGAGGCGGAGGTCGCCATCGGCGCCCTCATCAGCCGCTTTCCCGGGCTACGTCTCGACGCTCCGCGGGACGAAGTGCGGCACCGTCGGACAATCCGGGCGCGTGGCCTGATTTCGCTGCCCGTGGCCTGGTAATCCGGGAACGCACAAGTTTTTGATGCGTAACCCTTCGGTCATGCGGTAGAAAAGTCCTGTGACCCGCCCGGTGTGCATCCCCCGTCGCACCGGGCGGGTCCTTCTGTGTGACTTCCTTCGTGGCTGACTTTGCGAATGCCTTGTGGCTGGCTTTGCGACTGCGTACGCCTTGCGACACGCCGACCGCACCACCACCCCGTGGCCCGTCTGGCGCACTTGCGCTGCGCCCACCGCCAGCCCTCCTTAGCGTGACCCCATGGCATTTGACGCGCTTGTGTCCAAGAAGGCCGGTGCGCTGGCACTGATCGCCGCCGCCGGAGTGTCCCTGAGCCCCATACCGGCCGATGCTCGTCCCGCCGCACCGACGGGACGTCAGGCCGCGACCCCCGCCCGGCATCTGCCCGGCGGCCTCAGCGCCCTCGCCTGGATGGTCGCCGACGCCGACACCGGCAAGGTGCTGGCCGCCAAGAACTCCCACCGCAGACTCGCCCCGGCCAGCACCCTCAAGACCCTCTTCGCGGTCACCGTGCTGCCCAAGTTCTCGTCCGGTCGGGTGCGCCAGGTCAGCGCCGCCGACCTCGCCGGCCTCGGCGCAGGCAGCAGCGTCGTCGGCGTCCGCCAAGGGCAGCGCTACACCGTCGCCGACCTGTGGCGCGGCGTCTTCCTGCGCTCCGGCAACGACGCGGTGCACGTCCTCTCCGCCATGAACGGCGGTTGGTCGGCCACCGCCCAGGAGATGCAGCAGACCGCCCGCCGGCTCGGCGCCCGCGACACCACCGTGAAGTCCCCGGACGGCTACGACGCCCCCGGCCAGGTGTCCTCCGCCTTCGACCTGACGGTCTTCGCCCGCGCCGGCCTCGCCAACGACGACTTCGCCCGCTACTGCTCCACCACCCGCGCCGGGTTCCCGGCGGCCGGCGGCGGCACCGTCCAGATCGAGAACACCAACCGGATGCTGGTCGGCTCGCACGGCCTGTCCCGCTATCCCGGCGTCATCGGCGTCAAGAACGGCTACACCAGCAAAGCCGGCAACACCCTCGTCGCCGCCGCCCGTCGCCACGGCCACACCCTGATCGCCACCGTGCTCAACCCCCAGTCGGGCGAGGCCAACGGCGTCTACAAGGAAGCGGGCGCGCTGCTGGACTGGGGCTTCAACACCGTGACGCGCTCCGAACCGGCCGGCCGCAGCGGCTCCGACGACGCGGATGACGACGAATCGTGACGCCGGCCGACCCTCCGGGCCACGGCCCCGGCCGACCGCCTAACCGGCGCGCAGCCGGGGAGCCGCCCCGGAGGCGGAGACCGTACCGGCCGCCCCGTTCGCCGGGACCCCGGCCAGAGTGCCGGTCAGGTCCCGTGCCCAGGCCGTCAGTCCGTCGACGTCGATGCCGTACGGGGCGGCCGTGGCATACGGGGCGAGTGCCGCCGCACCCCGTCCCAGCAGTGCCGCACCCCCCGTGACATTGCCGCGCGCCGCGTGCGTGAGCCCCACGGCCAGCTGCGCCAGCCCGCGCCACAGTTGCCGCTCGGCCTCCGGAGCGGCCTTCCACGCGTCCTCCAGGACCTCGTGGGCGTGGAACGGCATCCCGGCGTCCAGCAGCCGCTGCGCCTCGGTCAGTGCCTCATCGGGCGTCCGCGGCACCCCCTCGGGCTGCCGGGCAACCCCCGGCGATCCGTAGGGCAGCGGCCGGCCAAGCCCGTCCCGGGGTCGGGCGTTACGGGCCCGGCCCTGCTCGTCGCGGTCACGGGAGAGGGATGCGGGGGCACCGCCCTCCTCGTACCGGGTGGTGTGTCGGTGGTCCTCCGGGGCATTCACCCTTCGATTGTGCGCCGTGGGACGGTCGCCGTCGCCGCGGGGTCACCGGGAGGCGGCCGGCGGCCCCGAAATCGGCGGTGGAGGGCCCACCGGCGGCCCACGAGCGGTGTCAGGGGACGCGGACCGGGGAGGACGCGTCCGGCACCCGGAGGGACGGTGCCCCGCCGCCGTCCGCCGGGACGGTCCAGACGTCGCTCCGCCGCCCGTCCCGGCCGGGCAACGCGTACGCCAGGGTGCGGTCGTCCAGCCAGGCGGCCTGGTCGTCCACGCTGTGGGTCTCGGCGACCTGGTGTTCCCGCAGGGTCCGCAGGTCCAGGACGTGCAGCCGCCATGGATCGGAGGGACCCGCCCGGACCCGCTTCTTGAAGGCGAGGCGGGTGTTGTCGGGCGACAGCGAGGGGCACTCCACGTTCTCGCGGACGGTGTGCGCCGCCCAGGTCCGCAGGTCGCCCTGGACCAGATACGTCTTCCCGTGGGTCGAGACGGTCGCGTAGAAGAGGTTGTCGTCGCGGGCGAAGGTCACGCCCCAGTAGTTGACGTCGGGGGAGTGGTACCGGCGACCGCCGAGGGTGAGCGGGATCTCCTCGATGTTCTTGATGAGGTAGCCGGAGCGGGTGTCCAGGATGGAGGTCCGGGTGGAGAACGACGTGGTCGCGTAGGAGTCGCCGGTGGCGAACATGGTCCAGGACAGCATCCGCCCGGAGGCCGAGACCCGGGCCCGGTTGGGGATGCCGGTGAGCGCGATCCGGCGCCGCTCGCGGAGCCGATCATCCAGGACGACCGCGTACGACCTGGGCGGAATGCCGGGGCGCCGTTGGAGACAGAGACCGGTGCCGGCGGCTGCGTGGAAGCGCTCGCAGACGGGTCCGCCGGTGGTGCGCCGGTCGTCCCCGGGCGCCGGGCCGCGCGTGCCTCCCCCGGGAGCCGGGGCGGGCAGACTGGCCACGCGGCCGGACCCCGCGCCCGTACTGCGGAAGTACAGCCGCCCGTGGTCGAGGCCGAAGGCCGAGGCGGTGTCGGTCGGTTGGGCGCGCCGGGCGGAGGCGAGGGTGTAGCCGACGGCGACGGCGGCCAGCAGTGTCCCCGCGGTCACGACGGCGAGGATCCGGGCCCGGCGGGGACGAGCGGAGAGGGGTGGGGGCTGGTGGGGCGCGGAGGGTTTGTGCGCCTCGTGCGCCTCGTGCGCCTCGTGTGCCTCGGGGGTCATGCGGGTCTCGGGGGACCCGTGCGGGGGATGGTCGGGGTGGTCCGCGGGACTCGGGCGGGTCATGGGCGCAACGGTCGCCTTTCGGGGTGGGGGGCCTCCGGGCCGGGGCGCTCCGGGGGTGGGCCGGTGTGATCCGGGTCTTGCGGATCCGGGCCGTCCGGGTCCGGGTTTTCCGGGTCTGGGCCTTCCGAGGACGGGTCTTCCGCGGGCGGGGCGGGGCTCGGCTGCTGGGCGCCGGGGTGCCCGGGGCCGGCCGGGCCGCGCCCCGCCCGGCCGGGGAGGAGGACGGTGGCGGCCGCCAGTGCCGCGGCCAGCGCGAGGGCGGCGGTGACCAGGGCCGGGCCGGTGCCCCACAGCGTCCAGGCGGCGCCGAAGCCCGCCGCGGCCAGCAGCCGGCACAGTGCCTGGCCCGTCTGGAGCAGCGCCATCCCGCTCGCCCGGTGGGTGGCCGGCAGTACCGGTCCGGCCAGCGCCATCAGCACCCCGTCGGTGGCCGCGTAGAAAACACCGAGCAGCAGCAGGACGCCCACCAGGAGCACCGGCCCCGCATCGGTGGCCAGGAAGAGCAGATAGCCACCGAGCAGCGCCGCGTGCCCGCACAGGAACGGGATCCGGCGGCCGATCCGGTCCCCGAGGCGGCCGGCCGGCACGGCGAGCAGGAGGTAGACCGCTGCGGCGCCCAGCGGCAGCAGCGGGAACCAGCTCACCGCGAAGTCCAGCCGGCGCTGTAGCAGCAGGTACAGGAACGCGTCCCCGATGGTCGCCGCGCCCAGTAGTCCCGCCGCCGTGCAGATGCGCCGGAAGACGGGATCGCGGAGCGGGGCGAGCAACCGACCCTGGGAGCGGGGCACGGGATGCGGCTCCTGGTGGTGGGCCGGCAGGGCGGCGCTCCCCGGGACGAAGGCGACGAGCAGCAGCACCCCGAGCAGCCCCACGCAGAAGCTGACCACGAACACCGCGTCGTACGCGTCGGCGGTGGCCCAGAGGAGCGCGAACGCGGCGAGCGGCCCTAGGAGGGCGCCGGTGGTGTCCATCGCCCGGTGGACGCCGAAGGCCCGGCCGAGCGCGTCCGGCGGCGCACTGAGCGAGATCAGGGCGTCGCGCGGGGCGGTGCGGACGCCCTTGCCGACGCGGTCCGCGGCGAGCGCCGCACCGATGCCCAGGGTGCCGCCGCCGGCGAGCAGTAGCCCCAGCCGGGAGAGCGCGGACAGGGCGTAACCGGCTCCGGCGACCAGTTTGTGCCGGCCACCGCGGTCGGCGGCGCGTCCGCCGAGCAGCCGGACGAGCGCGGTGACGCCGTTGTAGAGGCCGTCGAGGAAGCCGAACTGTAGTGGGGAGAGACCCAGTTGGAGGACGAAGTAGAGGGGCAGCACGGCGGTTACCATCTCGGAGGAGACGTCGGTGACCAGGCTGACCGCGCCGAGGGCCAGTACCGGCCCGCCGACGCGGCCCCGCGTCACCTTCGCCGTCGCGGCCGCGTCCGTGGTCGCGAGATACATCGATCAGACCTGGTGGGTGTAGGAGGGGAGGAGGGAAGGAGGGGAGGACCTGGGTGCCCGTGTGGTCCGGCCCGGCCTCTTGAGGCGGTCGGTCGGTCAGTGGCACTGGTAGGACGGGCTGCTGTCCTTCGTTTCGCCGTCCGTGCCGATCAGGTCCCAGGAGAAGCCGTTGTCGGTGAAGTTCAGCCGCACCACGCCGAAGGTGTCGGTGAGCCGCTTCTCGCTGTTGGGCTGGACCTCCTCGATCTTGTACGGGTGGGCGCCGCCCATTCCGCCGAGGAGTTCCACGATCCCGTTCTTGTCGGCCTTGCCGTCGGGGTCCTGAGGGGCGAACCGCTCGTAGTGGTGGTCGTGCCCGTTGAGGACCAACTCGGCCTTGGCGTCGTGGAGTAGCTTCCATACCGGTCGGCTGACCGGGTCGTTGCCGTGCTCGCCCGACGAGAAGAGCGGATGGTGCCAGTACGCGGCCACGCACTTCTTGGCGGTGGCGGCCAGGTCGGCCTTCAGCCAGGCCAGTTCCGCGGAGTCCAGGGTGTTGGAGTCCAGCGCGATGAAGTGCCAGTTGTCCTGGTCGAAGCTGTAGTAGGGCTTGCCCTTGGGGTAGGCGATCGAGCCGAAGTACGCCTTGTAGCCCGCGAGGGCGCCGGCCGGGTCGTAGGTCTCGTGGTTGCCGGCGACCGGGTGCGTCTTGTCCTTGAAGGCGCCCCAGGTCTTGTCGTAGTAGTTCCTGAAGTCCTTCAGGCGGGCGTCGTCGTACTGGTTGTCGCCCATGGTCAGCACGAACGCCGGGTTGATCTTCTTGACCAGCGCCGCGGTCTTGACGTGCTCGCAGCTGCTGTCCTTCGCGGTGCACCGCTCGGCGATGTCGCCGGCGGCGACGGCCGTGAAACCGGCGGCGGGCGCACCCGGGACGCGGTCCGGCGCGGCGTCCGCACGGCCGGGGGCGGACCACAGCGCCACGCCGCCGACGAGCGCGAGGGCCGCGCCCGCGGCGGCGGGTATGCCCCAACGGGGGCCGCCAGCCGCGGACTTCGGCCGCCCGGCCGGCTTGTGCTGCTTGACCTTCTTACGCTGCATGACCGTCTTGCGCTGCGCCGGTTTCCGCATCGGCTGCTCGGCGCGGGGGATGGACGTCATATCCGTCTCCTGGATCGGCATGGGGGAGCCGTCCCAAGGGATCCTGAAGGGACCACCATGTACGCGTCAAGAAGTCGATACGATAATTGTCAGGAAACTTTCCTAACGTTGCTTCGTGGTGCGGAAGGGACCGCCGCCACTACCCCAACTGCACCTCGTAGAAGCAGAGATGATCCTTGATCTCCGCGACCTCGGCATGCGGCTCGGGGTAGGCCCAGACAAGGTCCTCAGGGCCTTGTTCGAACGACCAGTAGGAAGCGGTGCCCTTGAACGGGCAGACGGTATGGGTCGCAGACGGCGTCAGCAGATCGGTACGGACATCCTCCGGCGGCAGGTAGTACCGCACCGGACAGCCGGTCTCGAAGAGCAGCAGCGGTCGCCGGCTCTCGGCGAGCACCTGCCCGTTCACCACGACCCGGACGTGCTCGGTGCCGTGCTTGATCTCAATGCGGTGACCTTGTGTGGACATAACCCTGATCTCCGTTCGTGAGTCGGATGGGTACACCCTCAGGGTCGCATCCGGGTGGGTTCAGGGAGATCCCTGAGGCCGGCGCGCCCCGCGATCGGCACAGTGTCAAACATGACTTCAGACATGACGCCAGACCTGACTTCGGGCACGCCTTCAGACACGCCTTTCGACGGGACCTCTGAGGTGACCTCCCGCACGACTTCCCACGCGAGTTCCCACACGACATCCGTGACGACTTCCGTAACGGCATCCGCCTCTCCGTCCCCCGCTTCGGTCCCTTCCGCCGGCCCGGCCCACCTCTCCCGCAGAGCGGTCATCGGTGCGGCAGTGGTGGGTGCGGCGGCCCTCGCCGCCGTCGGCTCGACGCGCCCCGCCGCCGCGGCGCCCCGGCCGGCACCACCGGTCCCACCCGCACCGCTCCCGCCGCTGGACGTCACGGCCCTGCGCGCCGCCCTCTCCGACCTGGCACACCCCGAGGTCACCGGCGCCCAGCTCCGGGTCACCGGCTCCGCGGGCCGTTGGTACGGCACCGCCGGCGTCGCCGACCGGGCGAGCGGCCGGCCCATCAGCGAGCACGACACCTTCCGCATCGGCAGCATCACCAAGGTCTTCGTCGCCACGGTGGTCCTCCAACTGGCCGCCGAACACCGGCTCGTGCTCGACGCGCCCGTGCAGCGCTACCTTCCCGGCCTCCTCCCGCCCGCGTTCCCGCCCATCACCATCACCCAGCTGCTGAACCACACCAGCGGCCTGCCCGACGAGTCGCGCGACGGCGCACCGGACCTGTCCACCCCCGAAGGCATCGCCCGCCACCGCTACGACAGGTGGACCCCGGAACAATTGGTTTCCCTGATCTCGCACGGCCCGATGAAGTTCACCCCCGGCAGCAAGCAGGAGTACCGCGGGATGAACTACGTCCTCCTCGCCCTGCTCATCGAGCGCCTGACCGGTCGTCGCTATGGCGAGGTGATCGCCAGCCGCATCCTGGACCCGCTCGGTATGCGCCGGACCTCACTGCCCGGGAAGGACCCCCGCATCCACGGCCCCCACGTGCACGGCTACATGAGAATGACCGACGGCAGCCTGCTCGACATCACCGCTTACGACCAGACATCCGCCTGGGGCGAGGGCGAGATGATATCGACCACCGGCGATCTGGACCGCTTCCAGACCGCCCTGTTCTCCGGCGCGCTGCTACCGCGACCTGTCCTGGAGCACATGTTCACCCTGCCCGACGGCGTGCGCATGGTCGACGGCAGCCCGGCCCGGTACGGCGCCGGCCTGCAGACCGTCACGATGAACGGCATCACGCTCTGGGGCAAGACCGGCGAACGGTACGGCTACGCCTCCGTCATGATCGCCACCCGCGACCAGCAGCGCCGCGCGGTGCTCGCCTTCAACCCGACCCACAGGGACGCCACCCAGCTCCAGATGACACTCCGGGTCGGCGAGGCGCTGACGAAGGGCTGAGCTGGACGGACCCGGGGGGTGTGTCTTCCGGCGCTCCTGCTGTGCTTCCTTGATGAGAGGGGGGACCGGCGGTTGGGTCGTGCAGGTCGCGATGCTGGTGGTTCGTGGTGATCGTGCTGGTCACGTTGATTGTGCTGGTCATGCCGGTCACGTTGATCGTGGCTGTCGTGTCGGTCGTGCGGTTCGCGGATTTCAGGGGGTGAGGGGGTGTTCGGTGAACCGGCCGCAGGAGTGGAAGCCCAGTCGGCGGTAGACGGGTTCGCCGTCCGGGGACGCCTGTAGAACGGCGATGCCGGTGCCCATGGCGCGGGCAATGTGAAGTGCGGCCAGGGTGAGGGCAGTGCCGTATCCGCGTCGGCGGTGGTCGGCCCGGGTGCAGATGTTGTGGATCCCGGCGACGTCGGCGTGGTGGAAGATCTCGGCCGAAGCGACCGGGCGGCCGGCCGCGTAGCCGACCAGGAAGCGGGCTGGAGAGTCGGCTGCCAGCGCTTGCCGGGCCGCCCCTTCGTAGAAGCGGAGGACGGTGTCGGCGGGCGGGGTCCAGTTCGCGGCGAGGACCGCGGCGTAGTGCGAGAGCTGTTCGGGGGTGGTCGCCTGCTGGATGTCCAGGAGATCAAGGGAGGGGGAAGGGAGAGCGTCGTCGAGTTCGGCCCACATGGCCGTCTCGTGTGCGGAAGGGGGGAGACCGGTGGCCGCGAGCCGGGCCGCCAGGTCCGGCGGTGTCGAGGCGGGGCCCACCCACCAGGAGAAGGGGCGGCCGGTCCCGGCCGCCGCCCGCACGGTATCGGCGATCCGGCGAGTGGCGGTGGCGGGGGTGAAGCGGGCCCCGGCGACGACGTTGAAGGTGTCGTCGGCGAGGCCGCTGTCCGCGACGAGGAGGTCAGGGGCCTCGGTGACGGTTGCGCCCGCCAGGTTCCGGTGCAGGTGGCAGGCGTGCTCGGCCAGGTTCCGTTCCGTCCTGGTCAGGAGATCGCGTTCATCGGAGGGGGGAGGTCGCAGATGACGCATGACAGGTGATCAGAACACCATCGCGTCCGGAGGGCACGGCGATTTGGGGGCACCGGCCGTACGCGCTGCGGCCGGCCTCGACGGTCAGGTGCCGACCGGTCGGATTCCGTGACCGGCCCAGTCCGGGGCCGGCGTGGTGAGAGCGGCGAGATGGTCGTGGGTGGCGTCGGGGAAGGGGACGGCAGCCCCTTGGCGTTGGTCGATATGGAGGGTGAAGAGCTCCTCGGTGGCCACCGGAGTGCCGCTGGGAGCGCCGGCGGGATCGCAGCGGTACATCTCGTGGACCACGCGGAGTTTCTTGGCGGCCACGCCCAGCACCGTGGTGTGGACGGCCAGTTGGCTGCCGTCGGGGACCTCGTCGAGATAGCGGACGTGGGCCTCGACGGTGTAGAGGGAGCAGCCCGTGCGGGCACGGTAGTCGGCGTCGAGACCACATGCGTCCATCAGGGCGTCGGTCGCGAAGCCGAAGACCAGGACGTAGTACGCCTCGCTGAGGTGGCCGTTGTAGTCGATCCAGCTTTCCTGGACGACCTGACGGAAGAGGGGGAGGGGTGGGGGCGGGGTGGGGTGGGGGAGGGGGGAGGGGCCCCCGGGGGGAGGCGAAGCCGGAGAGGAGGCACCCGTGGTCGCCGTCGTTGCCGTAGCTGTCGTAGTCGCCGCAGGTGGCGTGGGTGGCTGGGGCTTCATCAGGCAGGGTTCCCAGGGGTGTTGGGGCTCTGGTGGGGGGTGGGGCTGTTGGGGTGGCTGGTGTGGGGGAGGCGGCCGGTGGCGCGGAGGACGTTGATGACGCCCTGGTCGCGTTCGGCCACCAGGTCGGCGTAG
Source organism: Streptomyces sp. NPDC058000 (assembly GCF_042886435.1). Classification (NCBI taxonomy): domain Bacteria; kingdom Bacillati; phylum Actinomycetota; class Actinomycetes; order Kitasatosporales; family Streptomycetaceae; genus Streptomyces; species Streptomyces sp. NPDC058000. The sequence goes on along the minus strand of NZ_JBHVQS010000002.1, from coordinate 48,493 downwards.
GTGCGGTCCCCGGCGGCGGTCGCGCAGCCGTCGACCATGGCGTCGCGGAGTTCGCGGTCCAGTTCGGGGGCCTCCAGGCGGGTCCAGGGGGACTTCAGGGAGGGGCCGAAGTGGTCGAGCATGTGGGCCATACCGCCCTCGCCGCCGGCCAGTGCGAAGGTCAGGCAGGGGCCCATGAACGCCCAGCGCAGGCCCGGGCCTTCGGTGATCGAGGCGTCGATGTCCTCGACCGTGGCCTCACCGTTGGCGACCATGTGCAGGGCCTCGCGCCACAGTGCCTCCTGGAGGCGGTTGGCGATGAAGCCGGGGAGTTCGCGGTCCATGGTGATGACCGACTTGCCGGCGAGGTCGTAGAAGCGGGACGCCCAGGTCACGGCCGCGGGGTCGGTTTGCGTACCGCCGACGACCTCGACGAGCGGGATCAGGTACGGCGGGTTGAAGGGGTGACCGACGACCAGGCGGGACGGGTCGGCCGCCGCGGTCTGCATGTCGGTCATCGGGTAGCCGGAGGTGGAGGAGGCGATGACTACGCCGGGGGGTGTGGCGGCGTCGAGTTCGGCGAGGAGCGAACGCTTCAACTCCAGCTTCTCCGGGGCGCTTTCCTGGACGAAGTCGGCAGCGGCGACGGCCTCGGCGAGGGTCGGGGCGACCGTCAGCCGGTCCGGGGAGGCGCCGTCGGCGAGACCCAGTTGTTCCAGGGCGGGCCAGGCGGCGGACACCAGGCGGTGGAGCTTGTCCGCGGCGTCGTCGGCGGGGTCCCAGGCAGTGACGTCGTAGCCGCGGGCGAGGAAGTGGGCGACCCAGCCGCCGCCTATGACGCCGGCGCCTATACAGGCCACGCGGCGTGCGGCCTCGGGGGTGGTGGAGGGGGGGTAGGGCATGGGGTGCTGCCTCCTGGGGGCGGGAGTTCGAGTGACGGACCGTGGAGTGACGGAACGCCGGGATACGGAACGCCGGGATACGGAACGCCGGGATACGGAACGCCGGGGTACGGCACGTCGGGGCGTGGGCGTGGGCGTGGGCGTGGGCGTGGGCGTGGTGCGAAGGGGCGAGGGAGTGAGGGTGCGCGGGGCGAAGCGGCGAAGGCTGCGCCCCTGGGGTCCGCCCGGATGTCAGCCCCCGCACCCTCAGTTCCGCATCCTCAACCCCGTTGCCTCAATCCCGCGGCTTCAGGCCCAGCCGGGTGCGGGCCTGGGCCGGAGTGGCCACGGTCGCGCCGAGGAGTTCGGTGATCTGGACGGTGCGTTCGACGAGTTGGGCGTTGGTGGCCTTGACGCCGCGGCTGAGGTAGAGGTTGTCCTCCAGACCGACACGGACGTTGCCGCCGAGCAGGATCGACTGGGCGACCCAGGGCATCTGCATCCGGCCGAGCGCGAAACTGGCCCACTGGGCGCCCTCGGGCAGCATGTTCACCATCGACTGGAGCACTCCGGGATCGGCCGGGGCGCCCCACGGTATGCCCATGCAGAGCTGGAAGACGGTGGGGTCGTCCAGCAGTCCCTCGGCGAGCAGCTGCTTGGCGAACCACAGTTGACCGGTGTCAAAGATCTCCAGCTCGGGCCGGACGCCGAGTTCCTGGATCCGCTTGGCGCCGGCGCGCAGCATGTCGGGCGTGGAGACGTAGAGCGTGGAGCCGTCGCCGAAGTTGAGGGAGCCGCAGTCCAGGGTGCAGATGTCGGGGAGCAGGTCCTCGACGTGCGGCAGCCGTTCCAGGCCGCTGACCAGGTCGGTGCCGGGCAGCTGCGTGAGCGGGCGCTCCGGGTCGATGACCAGGTCGCCGCCCATGCCGGCGGTGAGGTTGATGACGACGTCGGTGCCGGTCTGCTTGATGCGGTCGACGACCTCGGCGTAGAGGCGGGGGTCGCGGGACGGGGCGCCGGTCTCGGGGTCGCGGACGTGGATGTGCACCACCGCGGCGCCCGCGGCGGCCGCTTCGACGGCGGACGTGGCGATCTGCTCGGGCGTCACGGGGACGTGCGGGGAGCGGCGGACGGTGTCACTTGCGCCGGTGAGGGCGCAGGTGATGATGACCTCGCTGGTGGGGGTGGTCATGGGATCCCTTCGGGTCGGACGGGCGTGGGCGGCGGGGGAGGGCAGTCGTTCGGCGGGGGCCGGCAGCAGCCGGGGCGGCGTGCGGTGGGTCGGGACGTGGCCCTGCTCTCCCGGGGCGTCGGGGCACCGGGCGCGCGGGCACGAGGTGGCACGGGGAACGCGGTGGCGCGGGCGCCGGGGGGCTGTCCGGGGAGGGGCCGTAGCCCCGCCCGCATGCTGTGGCCGTCAGGGGCGGGTCGGGTCGGCGGCCGGGTCCGGCCGGTGCGCGTCGAGTTCGTTCTCGACGAACGCCAGCAGGGCGGCGTGCATGGTGTCCGGGCTGGTGCTGTCCGGGGCGGTGGCCAGGACCTGGGTGGCCAGGCCGTCGATGAGCGCGGTGAGCCGGAGGGCGGTGACGTCGGGATCGACGGGGCGGAAGACGCCCTGGTCGATGCCGCGCCGGAGGACGTCGGCGACGGTGGTGCGCCACTGCCGGTAGTAGTGCTCGTGGAGGCGCCCCACGGCGGTGTCGCGGGCGGCCTGGGCCCACAGGTCGAGCCAGACCAGCCACTGTCGGCGCTGTTGCGCGGTGCGCGGGGTCTGCAGGGCGATCAGGTGCAGGAGTTCGGCGCGGGCGTCGGGGGCGGCGGTCAGGCCGGCCGCGCGGCGTTCGGTGTCCTCGTCCATGCACCAGCGGACGGCGGCCTCCAGGAGTTCGTCGCGGCCGGGGAAGTGGTAGTGGACGGCGGCCGGGCTGGTGCCGCAGGCGGCGGCGATGTCGGCGACCCGTACGGCGTGGAAGCCGTGCTCGGCGATCAGGCGGACGGTCTCCCGGACGATCTGTAGTGGACGGCCGCCCTCGGGGACCGTGGCCGGGCCGCGCTCGGGCGGTGCCGCGGGGCGTTCCGGGGCACCCAGCAGCCAGCCGGTGTCCACCCCGCCGATGTCGGCGATCCGGACGATCTCGGCGAGGGCGAAGCGTCGGGTGCCGCCCAGTGACCGGGAGAGTTTGGACGGGTCCATCACGATCCGGCGGGCGAACTCCCGATGGCTGCATCCGAGCCGTGCGATCACCTGCCGGACGCGGTCGGTGACCTGTCCGGTGTCGTCGGCGATCCGGTCCCCGGGGTCTTCGCTCATGGCCGGGGACGCTAACAGGGTGTTGAGAACATCGCAACGGCTCCCCGGGTTACGAGGGTAGAAAACCGCTGTTCGTTCCGTATGCGTGGGGCGGTGTTGAGGGGGCACTGATGCATGAGTCAGTGATGTGACGGATGGGGTGGGACGGTCCGCACCGGAGGCGCGGGACAAGCCGCAACAGCGGAGCTCGACAAACCGCAACAGCGGAGCTGCGCAAGCCACGAGGTCGGAGCTGCGCAAACCGCAGCAGCGGACCCGTACAAGCCGCAAAGCTGGGGCCTGCAAGCCGCCGCAGTCGAGCATGGCAAACCACCACACTGGCGCTCGGCAACCATCGCCCTGCCCTTGGATAAGCCGCAATAAGGGTGAATGTGGCAAAGTGACGGCATGGCTGACCGGGGAGCGAAGCGGCCCACCGTGTCGGTGCCGGACGACTGGCCCGCCCACCCGGACCTGACCCTGGCGCTCAACGGGATGGGCGGCTTCGACTGGGACCTCGACAGCGGGCTGATGCATCTGGATCCGCCCGCGCTGGAGGTTTTCGACCTCCGGCCGGCGGAGTACGACGACCGCCCGGAGAGCCTCGGCTGCCGGGTCCCGGGCTACGAGGCGGCCCGGCTCGACGCCCTGGTGGCCCGCGCGCTCAAGGACGGCAGTCACTCCTACGGAGCCTATTTCCGGATCCGGCTGCGGGACGGCGGTCTGCGCTGGACCCACGCCCAGGGCAGCATCCGCCGCGACCCCACCGGCCGGCCCCGCCGCATCATCGGCGTGGTCCGCGACGCCACGGACGAGTACGCGCAGGCCGCCGAGCGGATCGCGGTCACCGAGGAGCGTCGCCGGCACACCAGCATCGTCGAGCGCACCACCGCCGCCCTGGCACATGCCCGCACGGTCGGCGAGGTGATCGGCGTGCTCGCCGACGAGCAGGGGCTGAGCCGGCTGGGCGCCGAGAACGTCATCCTCGGCCTGGTCGAGGCCGGGCGGATCCGGCTGGTCTCCGAGGGCAGGGCGGGCAGCTTCGTACCGGACCTGGAGTACACCCGGATCGGTGACGAGTTCCCGATGAGCGAGGTGGTGCGGACCCTCACCCCGCGGTTCGTCCACAGCCGGGAGCAGTTCCGCACCCACTACCCGCGCCTGTGGCCGGCCATCGAGCCGCTCAACGTTAGCTCCGCCGCGTATCTGCCGCTGATCGCCCAGGGGCGCCCGATCGGGGTGATCGGGCTGTTCTTCGAGCGCGAGAGCGACTTCCGGGACCCGGAGCGCAACGTGCTGGTCGCGCTGGGCAGCAGCATCGCGCAGAGCCTGGCCCGGGCGATGCTCTTCGACCAGGAGCACGAGATCGCCGCCGGCCTCCAGCAGGCCATGCTGCCGCGCCGGATCCCCGGCTTCCCCGAGGCGCAGATCGCGGTCCGCTACCGCTCCGCCCGCATGGGCCGGGACATCGGCGGCGACTGGTACGACGTGATCCCGCTGCCGGACGGCCGGGTCGCCGCGGTGATCGGCGACGTCCAGGGCCACGACACCCAGGCCGCCGCGCTCATGGGGCAGCTGCGGATCGTGCTGCGCGCCTACGCCGCGGAGGGGCACGCGCCGGCCACCGTGATGGCCCGGGCCTCCGCGTTCCTCAACGAACTCGACACCGACCGCTTCGCCACCTGCACCTACGTCGACGCCGACCTGACCACCGGCGCCGCCCGGTTCGTCCGGGCCGGCCACCTCGACCCGATGGTGCGGCACGCCGAGGGCATCTGCCGCCGACTCCCGGTGGCCGGCGGGCTGCCGCTGGGCATCTCGTCCGAGTTCCGACTGCTGGACTACCCGGTCACCACCGTTCACCTCGCCCCCGGCGACACCCTGGTGCTGTGCACGGACGGGCTGGTCGAGGAGCCCGGCGCCGATCTGGACGCCGGAATGCGGCAGTTGGCGCGGGAGGTCCGGGACGGCCCGCAGGACGTCCAGCAACTCGCCGACCGGCTCTGCGAGTCGGCGGACGACCGGCCGGGCGAGGACGACATGGCGCTGCTCCTGCTGCGTCGCCTCGGCGCGCCCGAGCACGACACGGTGGGCCGCTTCCGGCAGCACATCGCCCCCGCCGACCCCGAGGCGCTCTCCGCCGTCCGCCACATGATCCGGGCCGCGGTCCGCGCCTGGGGCGCCCGCGAGCGCGCCGACGAGATCGAGCTGGTCGCCGACGAGCTGATCACCAACGCCCTGCTGCACACCGACGGTGAGGCCGTCGTGAACATCCGGATGCCGCACGGCGCCGAACGGCGGCTGCGGCTGGAGGTCGAGGACGGGTCCAGCAGCCTGCCGCGCCGCCGGGAACCGGGCGAGGCCGGGGTCTCCGGTCGCGGTCTGCTCCTCGTCGATCGACTGGCGGACGTCTGGGGAGTGGAGCCGCGCGGCGGTGGAAAGTGCGTATGGTGCGAGTTCAACTGCCCCTGACCGGGAGGCGCTGGCCGATCCGGGCACTCAGTGGGAACGGGCGCCGAGGGATCGGCACGGCCACGTAAGGACTGTTCTATGGGATCGCGGGCCGAAGAGCGCGAGAGCGCCCGCCAGTTGGCGGCGCGCCTCGACGCGGAGGGCGTCGGCAACGTGGCGCTGACCTGGGTGGACAACGCGGGCATCAACCGGGTCAAGTCGATTCCGGCAGCGCGGCTGGCGGACGTCGCGGAACGTGGCGTCGGGATGTCGCCGGTCTTCGACGTCTTCACCTCCGACGACGCCGTCACCGCCTCCGATCACCTCGGTGGCCCCGATGGCGATCTGCGGCTCTTCCCCGACCTGGACCGGCTCACCACCCTCGCCGCGCAGCCCGGCTGGGCCTGGGCGCCGGTCGACCGCTACGACCAGTTGGGGCAGCCGCACCCCGCCTGCCAGCGGCTGTTCGCCCGCCGGATGGTCGACCGGGCCGCCGCCGCCGGCCTCGACCTGCGGATGGGCTTCGAGACGGAGTGGGTGGTCACCCGCGCCCCCGAGGGGCCCGCCGACGCCGAGCTGCTCGACTACCCCTGCACCGGCCCCGCCTACGGGATGACCCGGGTCGTCGAGCTCTCCGACTACCTCCGGGACGTCACCGAAGCCCTCACCGTCCAAGGCGTCCAGGTCCTCCAGCTGCACCCCGAGTACGCGCCCGGCCAGTTCGAGGTCAGCACCGTCCCCGGCGACCCGGTGCGCGCCGCCGACGACGTCGTCCTGGTCCGCGAGACGATCCGCGCGGTCTCCGCCCGGCACGGGCTGCGCACCACCTTCGCCCCGTCCGTCGTGGCCGGCGAGGTCGGCAACGGCTGCCACCTGCACCTCAGCCTCTACCGCGAGGGGACGAGCCTGCACCGGGCCGCCGGCGCCGACTGGGGTCTGGCGCCCGACGCGGTGGCGTTCCTCGCCGGCATCCTGGACGCGCTGCCCGCCCTGCTCGCCATCGGCTGCCCCTCGCCCGCCAGTTACCTGCGGCTCCAGCCCTCCCACTGGGCCGGGGTCTACCAGTGCTGGGGCGTGGAGAACCGCGAGGCGGCGCTCCGGCTGGTCACCGGCGCCCCGGACGACCCCGACGGCGGCCATGCGGAGATCAAGCCCTTCGACGCCACCGCCAACCCCTATCTCGTCGTCGGCGCGGTGATCGCCGCCGGGCTGCACGGCATCGACACCGCGACCCACCTGCCTGCCCCGCAGACCGGCGACCCGGGTGTCCTCGGTGTCCGCGAGCGCGCCCGGCGGGGCATCGTCCGGCTGCCCGCCACGCTCACCGAGGCCGCCGACCGGTTCGAGAAGTCGACGCTGCTGCGGGAGGCGCTCGGCGAGGTGCTGCACGGTGCGGTGCTCGCGGTCCGGCGAGCCGAGGAGGCCCACTTCGCGGAGCGCGAACCGGAGGAGATCGCCGCGGCCACCCGCTGGCGCTGGTGAGGGCCGCGGACGCCCCGGGGCGGGGCACCCCCGACGCACTGCCGCCGGCGCACGCCACCGGCGCCGAGGTGCTGGACGGACTGCCGCCGCTGGTGGACCACCACTGCCACGGGGTGATCCGGCACGAACCGGACCCCGGGACGTTCGCCGCGTTCCTCACCGAATCGGACCGGCCGCCCGCGGCGGGCACCACCTTCTTCGACACCCAGACCGGGTTCGCGGTCCGCCGCTGGTGTCCGCCGCTGCTCGACCTGCCCGCGCACTGCCCGCCCGAGCACTATCTGGCCCGCCGCCGCGAACTGGGCCCGGACGAGACCCGGCGGCGGCTGCTGACCGCCACCGGGATCGGCGTCTACCTCGTCGACACCGGGCTGCCCGGCGACCTGACCGGGCCGGCCGAGACGGCCGGTGCGGGCGGCGGCACCGGACGCGAGGTGGTGCGGCTGGAAGCGCTGGCCGAGCGGACCGCGGCCGGCCACCGCGGGGCCGGCACGGCGGACGCCGCCGAGGAGTTCGCCGGCGACCTCGCCCGCGCCGTGCGGGCGGCGGCGGACACCGCGGTCGCGTTCAAGTCGGTGGTCGCCTACCGGCACGGCCTCGCCCTGGACCCCGCGCCGCCCGGCCCGGCCGCGGTGCGCACGGCGGCCCGCGACTGGCTCGCCGCGGGCGCGCCCCGGCTCACCGACCCGGTCCTGCTGCGCCACCTCGTATGGCTCGCCGTCGCCACCGGCCGCCCGCTCCAACTGCACACCGGCTTCGGCGATTCCGACCTGCGGCTGGATCACGCCGATCCGGCGCTGCTCACCGACCTCGTCCGGGCCACCGCGGACACCGGCACCGACCTGGTGCTGCTGCACTGCTACCCGTACCACCGGCAGGCCGCCTACCTGGCCGGGGTCTTCCCGCACGTCTACGCCGACGTCGGGCTGACCCTCACCCACGTCGGCCCGCGGGCCACCGCGGTGCTCGCCGAATTCCTGGAACTGGTGCCGTTCGGCAAGCTGTTGTTCTCCACCGACGCCTACGGCCTGCCGGAGCTGTACGCGGTGGGCAGCGCACTGTTCCGGTCGGCGCTGGGGGAGGTGCTGGGCGGCTGGACGGCGTCCGGGGCCTGGTCGGCGGCGGACGCGCGGCGGGTCGCGGCGATGATCGCGGCGGGCACCGCGCGCCGGGTGTACGGGCTGCCGGACGACGGTCCGACGGTGGCCGAGCGGTAAGGGGCAGTCGGCTCATTCACCTATTCCGCCGCGGCCGGGTGGCGTGGTTTACTGCTGCGTGCCACGTACAACGACCTCTGACGCACCGGCCGACGACCAGGCCGGAAAGGGCGAAAAGCCCCGAATACCGAGGCGCGGGCGGATCTTTGCCGACCTGACCCCGCTGCGCACCTCGCCGGACTACCGCCGCCTGTGGTGCGGCAACACCGTCTCCTGGATGGGTCAGCAGATGACCGCGCTGGCGGTCTCCCTCCAGGTCTACGCCCTCACCCGCTCCACCTTCTCCGTCGGCCTGGTGGGCCTGTGCTCCCTGGTCCCGCTGGTCGTCTTCGGGCTCTACGGCGGCGCCATCGCCGACACCGTCGACCGCCGCAAGCTGGGCCTCTACAGTGCCGCCGGTGCCACCGCGATGTCCGTCACGCTGGCCGTCGCGGCACTGGCCGGCTACCACCGGGTCTGGCTGCTCTACACCGCCGTCGCCCTCCAGGCCGTCTGCTTCGCGATGAACTCCCCGGCCCGCTCGTCGATGATCCCCCGCCTGCTGCCCACCGAGCAGCTACCGGCCGCCAACGCCCTCCAGTCGCTCACCTCCAACCTCGGCCTGATGGGCGGGCCGATGCTGGGCGGCGTGATCGTCGGCCTGTGGGGCTACCAGGCGGCGTACCTCATCGACGTGGTGGCCTTCAGCGCCTCGCTCTACGCGATGTGGCGCCTGCCCGCCATGCGGCCCGAGCAGGGCGAAGGACCGGCCCGCCGCGCCTCCGTCCTGGACGGCCTGCGGTTCCTCGCCACCCGCCCCAACCTGCGGATGACGTTCTTCTCCGACCTCGCGGCGATGGTGCTGGCCCAGCCCCGCGCACTGTTCCCCGCGATCGCCGCGCTCTGGTTCGGCGGCGACGCCAAGACCGTCGGCCTGCTGGTCGCCGCCCCCGCGGTCGGCGCCGTCCTGGGCGGCCTGTTCTCCGGCTGGCTCGGTGGCATCCGCCGCCACGGCCTGGCCATTCTCGTCGCGGTGGCGGCCTGGGGCGCCGCCGTCGCCGCGTTCGGGCTCTCCCGGCACCTGTGGCTGGGCCTGTTCTTCCTGGCCGTCGCGGGCTGTGCGGACACCGTCTCCATGGTGTTCCGCAGCACCATGCTCCAGGCCGCCACCCCGGACGAGATGCGCGGCCGCCTCCAGGGCGTCTTCATCGTGGTGGTCGCCGGCGGCCCCCGGCTCGGCGACTTCCTCGCCGGTTCCGCGGCCGACCTGACCTCGCCGGCCACCGCGGTGGTCGGCGGCGGCCTGGCCTGCCTCCTGGTCGTTACGGTGCTGGGGCTGGGCCGCCGCGCCTTCGCCCGGTACGACGCCCGGGACCCGCAGCCGTGACGGGTGGGCGCCGGGCCGGCCGGTGACGGGGACCGGCCCGGCCCGGCGCCGGAATCCGCCGTGCGTCCGGGCCATGGACGGGCGAGACTCGGGTACGGGGGCTCATAAGCCACCAGTCGTCTCATCCCGGAGGCCCGCCGTGCAGCGGCAACCGCTCGTCCGCCGTGACCGCACACCCGACTGCGACCGCCAGCCCCCGCCGGTCCCCCCGGATCCCGGAGGCCCCCCGCCCGGTCCCGTTCCGGAGCCCCCGCCCGGCCCCGTCCCGGAGCCGCCCCCCGGCCCCGTGCCGCCCGAGCCGCTGCCCGGGCCGCCCACCCCGCCGGCGCCGCCGGACCCGTTTCCGCCGGAGCCCTCACCGGTGCCCCGTCCGCCCGGACCCGACCCCGACCCGGTCCCGGAGCCGTCCCCGGCCCCCCGGCCGCTCACCCAGGCGCCGCCCGGACCTCCCTAGCGCCCGGCTCCGGCGTCCCCGCCCTGCCACCGCACCACACCGCAAGGAGGTGCCGACCATGGCCAACACGGCCATCGCCACGGTCAACCCGGCCACCGGCGAGACCCTCAAGATCTTCGACGCGCTCAACGCGGGCGAGATCGAGGACCGCCTGGTCCGCGCCGACCTGGCCTTCCAGGAGCACCGCAGCACATCCTTCGCCCGCCGCGCCGAACTCCTGCACCGCGCCGCCGACCTGCTCGAAGCCGACCGGGACGGCGTCGCCCGCACCATCACCACCGAAATGGGCAAACCGCTGGCCCAGGCCCGCGCCGAGGCCGCCAAATGCGTCAAGGCGATGCGCTGGTACGCCGACCACGCCGAGGCGCTCCTCGCCGACGAGCGGCCCGACCCCGCCGACGTCCACGACTCCGGCGCGGCCCGCGCGGTGGTGCGCTACCGCCCGATCGGCACCGTCCTCGCGGTGATGCCCTGGAACTTCCCGCTCTGGCAGGTCGTCCGGTTCGCCGCGCCCGCCCTGATGGCCGGCAACACCGGACTGCTCAAACACGCCTCCAACGTCCCGCAGACCGCGCTCTACCTGGAGGAACTGTTCCGTCGCGCCGGCTACCCCGACGGCTGCTTCCAGACCCTGCTGATCGGCTCCGGCGCCGTCGAGGACGTGCTGCGCGACCCACGGATCGCCGCCGCCACCCTCACCGGCAGCGAACCCGCCGGCCGCGCGGTCGCCGCAGCCGCCGGCGACGAGATCAAGAAGACCGTCCTGGAACTCGGCGGCAGCGACCCCTACGTCGTCCTCCCCTCTGCCGACCTCGACAAGGCCGCCCGGGTCGCCGTCACCGCCCGCGTCCAGAACAACGGCCAGTCCTGCATCGCCGCCAAGCGGTTCATCGTCCACACCGACGTCCACGACGCCTTCGCCGAACGGTTCACCGCGGGGATGGCCGCGCTGACCGTCGGCGACCCGATGGACGAGGCCACCGACGTCGGACCGCTCTCCAGCGAACAGGGCCGCTCCGACCTGGAGGAACTCGTCGACGACGCGGTCCACCAGGGCGCCCGGGCACTGTGCGGCGGCCGCCGCCCGCCCGAGCGCCACGCCGGGTGGTTCTACGAGCCGACCGTGCTCGCCGGCATCACCCCGAGCATGCGGATCCACCACGAGGAGGCGTTCGGCCCGGTCGCCACGCTGTACCGCGTCGCCGACCTGGACGAGGCGATCACGCTCGCCAACGACACACCGTTCGGCCTCAGTTCCAACGCCTGGACCCGGGACGCCGACGAACAGGAGCGCCTGGCCACGGACCTCCAGGCCGGCGGGGTGTACTTCAACGGCATGACCGCCTCCCACCCCGGCCTCCCGTTCGGCGGCGCCAAACGCTCCGGCTACGGCCGGGAGCTGTCCGGCCACGGCATGCGGGAGTTCTGCAACATGACGACGTTGTGGTACGGGCCGGAGGAGTAGTTCCCGGTGGCGTGCTGCCCGACCCGGCCGGGCGACCGGCCCGGGTCAGGGCGCCGCCCACAGGGTGACGGTCAGTCCGAAGGTCGGGTTGCCCGGCCCCGCGCCGCTGCTGCCGTCCGCCGTGTCCACCTTGGTGAACGTCACCTTCGCCACCTGGTTCTGCGTGGTCACCACGCACCAGACCGTGCCGGGGACGATCTTCCCGGCGTTGGGGTGCGGGCCGACCGGGTTGCCCTCGGCGGCCGCCCGGCACGCCCCGGCGGTGCTCGTCCGGGCGTCGGCGGTGCCCGCCCGCACCGGGCTCATCATGCCGCCGCTGACCTCGATGACGGCCTGGGCGCCGTACATCCCCTTCAGACAACCCGCGTAGTCCAGGTCGGCGTCGGACGACGTGGCCGCCAGGCCGGAGGTGATGGACGCCGTGTCGAGGTCGAGTGCTTGGAACGTGTTGCCCAGGCAGCTCGCGGCCCGCCACGTCAGCTGCTTGTCGCGGTAGACCACCTTCTCGGTGGCCGCGGTGCGGTCGGACTCCGGCGTGGGTGTGCCGGCGTCCGGCGGAGGGTTCCCGGGGGAGCTGCGCGGTCCGCCGGGGGTGGTGTGGGCGCCGGCCCCGGGGCGGTCGCCGGCATTGCTGTCGCTTCCCCCGTTGTTTCCGAACAACCCCCGCACCAGCGACGACGCCAGCAGGACGGCGAGGGCGCCGCCCACCGCCGCCGCGATCAGCACCGTCCGGCCGCGGCGCGCGGGCCGCGGCGGCCGCGGCGGTGGGACGGGGGCGCCGAGGTCGAACCGCGGTGGGCCGGGCGGCGGGCCGTTGGGCGGCGGGGGCGGCGGCACCGGGCCCGCGGTGCGGGGCGCGCCCGCCGTACCCGGCACCCCCGACGGCCCCCGCAGCAGCACCAAGGACCCGGCCGCCCCGGCCGACCGGCGCTGCGGCCGCGGCAGCCCCCGGGCGTGCAGCGCCCGGTCGACCTCCCCGTGCACCTCGTCCAGGGTGAGCGGGACCGGCGCGGCCAGCGCGTCCAGCAGGGCGCCGGTGAAGGCGGTGTACGCCTCCCCGACGGGTGCGTGGGCCGGGGCGGTGCGCGTGGTGGACGTCAGGGTGTAGGTGCCCGCCAGGTCGAGTTGGCCGACGGCCAGGCCGGCCGGCTCGGCCATCGCGGAGACCGCCCGGCCCGAGAAGCAGCAGTCCACGACCAGCACCCGGGACTTCGCCCGGGCCTCGCCCACATGCCGTTTCACCAGCTCGATCGGGACGGCGGAGAAGCCCACCTGGTCGAGGTCGGTGTGCACCAGCCCCAGGTGCAACAGCCCGGTGTCGTCCAATACGCCGTGCCCCGTGTAGTAGACCAGCAGTAAATCCTCGGCCTCCCGCACCGCCCGGGCCAGCGCCGCCCCGACGGCCGACTGGTCGGTGGGGTCGGCCACCACCCGGCAGTGCTCCGGGGCCAGCAGCCCCTGCGTGGGGTGGGTGAGGGCCGCCCACAGGCCCTGGAGGTTGGCCGCGACGGACGGGATGCCCGGCAGGTCCGGGCTGGTGAAGCGACCGGTACCGATCAGCACGGCGCGACTGCCGGGCCCGTACGGGAACCACCGGCCGGCGGGTCTGCCACTCATCGATGCCCTCCCCCTGCATGACGAACGATCGTCGCCATCCTGGCACGATCACCCCGGCCGGAGGGCCGGTTCCGCCGGCCGGGCCCGGACCGTCCGCATCGCTCATCTCCCGGGCCGCATACGGGAGTTCAGACTCCGCTACCGGTCGGGCCGTCCGGCACCACGAACTCGCACCACAGGGCCTTGCCCGAACCCCGCGGCTCGGCACCCCAGCGGTCGGCCAGCGCCTCCACCAGCAGCAGTCCCCGCCCGGAGGTCGCCGTCTCGCCGGGCCGCCGGCGCCGCGGCCACTGGCTGGACCGGTCCTCGACCTCAAGCCGGATCCGGCACGGGGAACCGGGCAGTAGTTCCACCGATACCAGCGCGCCGCTCTCGGTGTGGGTGAGCGCGTTGGCGATCAGCTCCGAGGCGGCCACCTCCACGTCGTGGGTGACCGCGCCCGCCCGCCACTGGTCCAGTGTGCGGCGCACCGCCGAGCGGACCTCCGCGGTGCCCGCCGGGTCGGCCTGGTGGACGTGCAGCCGCAGCCGGGGCGTGGCGGCCTCCCCGGGGATCACGTTCCGGTGCAGCAGCAGGAGCGCCATGTCGTCGTCCGAACCGGGCTCGGCCCACAGGTGGTCGGAGAGCCGGTCGGCGAGCGCGTCCAGTGCGGCGGGCCCGGTGCGGACCGCGGCGGACAGGGCGTCGATCCCGGCCGAGATGTCCTGGCCGGGCTGCTCGACCAGCCCGTCGGTGCACAGCAGCAGCGTCGACCCCGGCTCCAGGAACAGCTGGGTCTCCGGGAAGTGGTCCTGCCCGAAGGCGGTGGCCAGGCCCAGCGGCAGCCCGCCGCTGATCTCCGGCCAGTCGATGTGCCGGGAGGTGTTGCAGATCAGCGGGCCCAGATGGCCGGCCCGGGCGATGTGCAGCGCTCCGGACTCCAGGTCGGCCTGGACGTAGGTGCAGGTCGCGAACCGCTCGGTCTCCAGCTCCGCCAGGAAGCGGGAGGCCCGCACCAGCACCGTCTCCGGCGCGTGGCCCTCGCTGGCGTAGGCGCGTAGCGCGATCCGGAGTTGGCCCATCACGGCCGCGGCGTGCGTGTCGTGTCCCTGGACGTCGCCGACCACCAGCCCGGTGCGGCCCTGCGGCAGCGCGATCACGTCGTACCAGTCGCCGCCGACGTCCCGGCCGACGCTCGCCGGGTGGTAGCGGACGGTGACCTCGCCGCCGGCGATCGGCGGCAGCCGGCGCGGCAGCATCGCCGCCTGTAGCCCGGTCGCGAACTCCCGCTCCTGGTCGAAGAGGGTGGCCCGCTGCAAGGACTGCGCCACCACACCGGCCAGTGCCAGCGCCAGGTTGCGGGCCTCCGGCGACTGCACCGCCGGCTCGTGGTTGAACAGCCCCAGCGCCCCGAGGACGGTGTCCTGCGCGATCAGCGGCAGGAAGGCGGCACTTCCGGTCGGCAGTACGTCGACGGAGGGGCGCAGCAGCGGATAGCGGGCGACCAGCTCACCGCGGGTGCTCAGGAAGCTGGGCCGCCGGGAGCGCACCGCGTCGGACAGCGGGAGGGTGTCGTCCAGCCGCGAGTTCATCATGTCGGCGGGCACCTCGCCGTCCAGCCCGGCGGTGGCGATCACCTCGAACCGGTCGCTCTCGACCAGGCCCAGCACCAGCGCGTCCGCGCCGAACCGGCGGGCGCCGCCGGTGCCGGTCAGCACCCGCGTCACGTCCTTCACCGACATCGCGCGGGCCAGCGCCGCGGTGGTCTGCTGCACCATCACGGTCTGCCGCTGCCGTTCCTGCTGGAGCGAGCGCAGCAGCGCGGAGTCGGCGAGTTCGCTGGTCGCCTCCCGGACGATGCCGATGATCCGGTACGCCACGCCCTGCGCGTTGTGCAGGATCCGGCCCTGGGAGTGGGTCCAGCGCCGGGTCCCGTCGCGGCACTGGATCCGGAAGTACGCGCCGTAGGAGGAGCTGCCGTCCTGGAGGGCCTGGGAGAGTGCCGCGTCCAGCCGCAGGCCCTCCTCCGGGGGCACCCGGGCGATCAGGGACATCGGCGCGCCGTCGTACTCGCCGGGGCGCAGGTCGAAGACCTCCATGGCGCCGGGGTCCAGGTCCATGAACCCGCTGTCCAGGTCCCAGTCGAAGGTGCCCATCCGGTTCAGCGACAGCCGCTCGCGCAGGCCGATCGGTTCGTGGTGGGACACCCCGGGTGCCGCCTCCTCGACCCGGGGCGCGGCCCGGTCGGTGCGGGGGTCGTAGCCCTCCGCGGAGGGGTCGGGGGGCCGCTCGGCCATGCGAACACCTTAGGCGGGGGCCACGTGGCCCGCATTCCCGGCGGCCAGGACGGCGACCGTGACGTGCGGTGACGGCGCTACCGCGGGGTACGGCCGTGCCCCCCCGGACGGGTGTTCTGTCCGGGGAGGTTGTGGACGGTGAGGCAGGTCTCGGCCGAGTGCCGGCTCGGCCCGGACGGTGCGGCACCGCCTGATGTGCCCTCGCACAGGCGGCAATCCCCTTGCTTGTGCCATGCGACAGGAGACTTCGCCCTCACATCTGCGGCAGAGTGTGCGCTCGTTCGCCAGGTAGGCGGCTGAAGAAGGAGACTCCGATGAGCAAGAGAGTCTGGCTCCGCTCCGGCATGGGGAAAGCACTGGTCCTGGGGGCCCTGCTGACCGTGACGGTGTCAGGAACGGCGTACGCCAACACCGTTGCCGTCACCGTGAAGACACCCGGGGCCACCAGCGGACCCACCACCATCGACTCCGAGATATCGACCCATGCGGACTGCAGTAGCGGTCTCACCTCCGGCGGCGGGGTCGACCAGGCCATCGGCACCGGCGCCGGGGTGAACGGGAACCACGTGATGGGCAGCGCGCCCAGCGCCGACGGCACCACCGAGTACACCGGCACACCCGGCGTCGTCGGCACCGACGCGACGCACTGGCTCGGCATCGGCGGAACCGGGGGCATGCTCAACTCCGCGTTCGCCACCACCCCCTATGCGATGTGCTTCGCCAGCAACCTGATCAACCACACCCAGGTGGTGATGAACAAGGTCAACGCGCCCACCACGGCCTCGACGGCCGGCCTTGTCACGGCGACCTGTCCGGCCAACACGGTCCTGCTCGGCGGCGGCGCCCGGACCACCCCGGCCAGTGTCGGCAACTTCAAGGCGATCGCGAGCTTCCCCACCTTCGACAACGCCGCACACGACTTCGGCAAGAAAGCCGCGGCCGACGGCGAGACCGGCCCCGACTCCTGGACCGCCGTCGGGTGGGACGCCGGCACCGGCAACAGCACCAACGAGACCTACGCGTACGCGATCTGCAGCGGCAGCGGCATCAACGTCAGCGGTGTCGCGGTGAAGGTCCACTACAGCGAGGTGGCCGGCCCGACCACGGGCAGCACCGGCCAGACGGCGACCGTCGGCTGCGGCCCCACCGACGGGAACCTGGTCAGCGGCGGCGCCGCCATCAGTGGTGGCAACGTGACGACCACCGACTTCACGGGACCCGGTTCCGGCGGCGACCACCTCAACGGCAGCTTCCCCAGCGACTCCGCCGGCAACCCGGTCACCGACGGGACCACCACGGCGGCGTACTGGACGGCCTTCGGGCACACCGGCGGACAGGCGTCGACCGGTACCCACACCGACGCCTGGGCGCTGTGTGCCAACGACGGCATCTGACAGCCGACTTCAGAAAGGAAAACCGATGAGGCAGAACAACTCGCTGCGCTCCGCCGCCCGGGCGGCGGCGGTCCTGGGCGCGGTGCTGGTCGTGACGGTACCGGGAACCGCGGACGCCGCGACCGTCGATGTCACCGTGCGGACTCCCGGGGCCACCGTCGGCCCGGCGACCGCCTTCACCGGGGTCTCGTCCCACGCGGCCTGCGACCACGGCCTGATCACCGGTGGCGGGGTCGATCAGGCCATCGGCACCGGCCCGGACTCCAACGGCAACCATGTGATGGGCATCGCGCCCAGCCCTGACGGCGCCACCGAGTACACCGGTGCGCCCGGCGTCGTCGGTACCGATGTGACGCACTGGCTCGCGTTCGGCGGGAGCGGGAGCCACAGCAGCCCCTCCTTCTCCACCACTCCCTACGCGATGTGTTTCGAGAGCAACCTGATCAGGCACACCCAGGTGGTCATGAACAAGATCGCCGGTCCCTCCACCGGCCTTTCGGACCGTCTCGTCACGGCGACCTGCCCGGTCGACACGGTCCTGCTCGGCGGCGGCGCCCGGACCACCCCGGCCAGCGTGGGCAGCCTCAAGCCGATCGCGAGCTTCCCCACCTTCGACGACGCCGCACACGACTTCGGCAGGAAGGCCGCGGCCGACGGCGAGACCAACCCCGATTCCTGGACGGCCGTCGGCGGGATCGGCGGCGGACGCGACGACAACAACACCACCTACGCCTACGCGATCTGCGGCGAAGGCCACGGAAACAACCTCGGCCACGCCGTCACGACGGTCCACTTCCGCGAGGTGAGCGGGCCCGACCAGGCCGCCACGGGGCAGACCGTGACCGTCGGCTGCGTCCCCGAAGACGGCAGTCTGGTCAGCGGCGGCGCCGCCATCAGCGGTGGCAACGTGACGACGACCGACTTCACGAAGACCACCTCGGGCGGCCCCCACCTCAACGGCAGCTTCCCGAGCGACTCCGCCGGCAACCCGGTCAGCGACGGCACCGCCCGCCCGGCGTACTGGACAGCCGCCACCCACGCCGGGGGATCGCCCTCGCCGAACAGCTACACCGACGGCTGGGCGCTGTGCCTGAACGTCCACCACAAGGGCGAGGACTGACGGTCTCGCACGCCATGACGGCCGGTGGCCGACGGTGGCCACCGGCCTCGACGCCGATCCGGTGACGGTGAGCCGCACCGAGCCGTCCGGGCGGCGCTCGACGCCGAACACCTCCTCACCGGACCGCCTCGCGCACGTGGTGGTAGCCGGGCGGCAGCGGGGCGCGCCGGGTGCCGCCCCGCTCCGGGTAGGTCAGGTCGTCGTCGGTCATCGGGCGTCGTCCGCCGCCCCGTGCCGTCCGGAGCCCGCCGCGAACCGCGCCGCGCCCGCCAGGCCCTCGGCCAACACGGCCTGCCCGTACCGGAGTTCGGCGGCCATGGCGGTCTCCTCGGCCCGGCCCTCCTGGTCCAGCAGGCCGGCCCGGTCGCTGCGCAGGCACGCCTGCGGGAGGCGGGCCAGCTCCGCGGCCAGCCGCTCCGCCGCGGTGCGGGCGGTACCGGTGGGCACCACCCGGTTGACCAGCCCGATGTCCAGGGCCTCCGCGGCCGGCACCGGACGCCCGGTCAGGACCAGGTCCATGGCCCGGCCCGCGCCGATCAGTCGGGGCAGCCGCACCGTGCCGCCGTCGATCAGCGGGACGCCCCACCGCCGGCAGAACACCCCGAAGACCGCGTCCTCCTCCGCCACCCGCAGATCGCACCAGAGCGCCAGCTCCAGCCCACCGGCCACCGCGTGCCCGGCGACCGCCGCGATCACCGGTTTGCCGAGCCGCATCCGGGTCGGGCCCATCGGCCCGTCGCCGTCCGGCGCGACACGGTTGCCGTGCGCGGTGCCGACCGCCTTGAGGTCGGCACCGGCGCAGAACGTGCCGCCCTCGCCCCACAGCACCGCCACTCGCGCGCGCTCATCGGCGTCGAACGCGCGGAACGCGTCAGCGAGTTGACGGGCCGTCGGGCCGTCCACGGCGTTCCGGGCGGCGGGCCGGGACAGCACCACCGTCGTCACCGGACCGGCCCGCTCGACCCGTACGGCGGCGCCGGGGGCCCCGGGCATCAGGCGGCGTCCCCGCCGGTCCGGGCGCGCCCGAGGACCCCGGCGAGGTCGGCGCCGGGCGGCAGGGTGCCGAAGGCGTGGCCCCACTCGCCGTCCAGCCGGGAGGCGCAGAACGCGTCGGCGACCGCCGAGGTGCTGTGCCGCACCAGCAGCGACCCCTGGAGCACCAGCGCCAGGCGCTCGGCCAGCGAACGGGCCATCAGCTGAGCCCGCTCCGGGTCGCCGAGCTCGCCGAGCGCCTTGCGCAGTCCGGCGACCGCCGCGTCCAGCCGCCGGTCGGCGCCGGACGCGGTCTCGACCTCGGTGAAGTAGGCGTCCAGCGCGGCCGGTTCGCGGGTCAGGGCGCGCAGCACGTCGAGCGCGGCGACATTGCCCGAGCCCTCCCAGATCGACAGCAGCGGCGCCTCCCGGTACAGCCGCGGCATGCCCGATTCCTCGACGTAGCCGTTGCCGCCCAGGCACTCCAGGGCCTCCGCGACGTGGCTGCTGCCCCGTTTGCACACCCAGTACTTCCCGGCCGCCAGCGCCAGCCGGCGCAGCGCCGCCTCCCCGGCGTCGCCGGCCTGCGACCGGTCCACCGCGGCCGCCAGCCGCATCGCCAGCACGGTGGCGGCCTCCGACTCGATCGCCAGATCGGCCAGGACCGAGCGCATCAGCGGCTGCCGGTCCAACTCCCGCCCGAACGCCTGCCGGTGGGCGGTGTGGTGCAGGGCCTGCCGCAGTCCCGCCCGCATCCCGGCCGCCGAGCCCAGCACACAGTCCAGCCGGGTCATGTTCACCATCTCGACGATGGTCCGCACCCCGCGGCCCGGCTCACCGACCGGCCAGGCGACGGCATCCTCGTACTCGATCTCGGACGAGGCGTTGGAGCGGTTGCCGAGCTTGTCCTTCAGACGCATCAGCCGCATGCCGTTGCGGGTGCCGTCCGGCAGTACCCGCGGCACCAGGAAGCAGCTCAGCCCCTCGGCGGTCTGCGCCAGCGCCAGGAACACATCGCTCATCGGGGCCGAGGTGAACCACTTGTGGCCGGTGAGGCGGTAGCTGCCGTCCCCGGCCGGCACCGCCCGGGTGGTGTTGGCCCGGACGTCGGAGCCGCCCTGCTTCTCCGTCATCGACATGCCCGCGATCAGGCCGTGCTTGGTGAGCGGGGCGCGCAGCCCGAAGTCGTAGCTGCGGGCGGCGAGCAACGGCTCGTACTGCGCGGCGAGGTCCGGTGCCGCACGCAGGGCGGGCACCACGGCGTAGGTCATCGAGATGGGGCAGCCGTGGCCGGGCTCGGCCTGCGACCAGACGTAGAACTTGGCGGCGCGCACCAGGTGCGCCCCCGGGCGCGGGTCGGTCCACGGCGCGGCGTGCAGGCCGTGCTCCACAGCGGTGGTCATCAACTGGTGCCAGGCCGGGTGGAACTCGACCTCGTCCACCCGGTGCCCGAACCGGTCGTGGGTGTGCAGCCGGGGCGGCTGCTCCTCCGCCCAGCGCGCCTGGTCCTGCACCGCCGCCGAACCGGCCAGCGCGCCGAGTTCGAGCACCTCCTGCTCGCCCCACGCGCCGCCCTCCCGGCGCAGCGCCGCCAGCAACGCCGGCTCGTCCGCGGCGCTGAAACCCGTCAGCGGCGGGGCCTGATTGGTTACTTCATGGGTGACGGTCATACCGCGACATTACAGATTCTCAACGACTGGAGGAAGACTGTAAGGCGCTGTTCCGTCCGCACGATCTAGACTTCCCGGACCTATGAACGACGCCCCACTCGCCCTCCGGCCGCTGACCGCCCGCTCCGTCGTGCTGAGCACCCTCCTCGGCCATCACCCGCCCCGGCTCCCGGTGCGCGCGCTGGTGCGGGTCGGCGAACTCTTCGGCATCGCCGAGGGCACCGTCCGGGTCGCGCTCTCCCGGATGGTCGCGGCCGGCGACCTGCGGCAGCACGCGGGCAGCTACGCGTTGACCACCCGACTGCTGGCGCGCCAGGCCCGACAGGACGAGAGCCGCGCGCCGCGCACCCGCCCGTGGCACGGCGCCTGGGAGATCGCCGTGGTCACCGCGGACGGCAGCCGCCCGCCCGCCGAACGCACCGCCCTGCGCCAGGCGATGGCCGCGCTCCGGCTGGCCGAACTGCGCGAGGGCAGCTGGCTGCGGCCCGCCAACCTCGACCGGCCCCGCCCGGCGGCGGCCACCGCGCAGTGCACCTGGTTCACCGGCGCCCCCGACGCCGACCCGGCCGCGCTGGCCCGGAGCCTGTGGGACCTGGACGGCTGGGCGACGCGCGCCCGCGAGCTGCTGGCCGCGCTGGACCGCGCCGAGGCCCCCGCCGACCGCTTCACCGTCGCGGCGGCGGTCCTCCGCCACCTCCTCACCGATCCGCTGCTGCCCGCGCCCCTCCTCCCGGACGCCTGGCCGGGCGCCGCCCTCCGCTCCCGCTACGACGCCTTCGAGGCCGAATTCCGGGAACGGCTCCAGCACTTCCTGGCCCCCGGCGACGGGTAGTGCGCTTGCCCCGCGCACGTGCCACCCCGTTGGCGCGGCGCTCCCCGCCCCCCGGGGACGGCGGGTCGGCCGGTCGGAGGGGCGCACGGGCAGCGCGGTGACGCGCGCGGATGCGGAGCGTGCCGACACGGGTGGGGGCGCACGGAGCGGGCCTCCTGGAGCGGTGCCGGTGCGCCGGTCCGGTGCGCGCCGCGCGGCGGGCCGCCGCGGGCCGTACGACCTGCCACCTCCCGGTGAAACCCGGGTGGTGGCACCGCCGCGTCGGCCGTGCGCGGTGCGTGCGGCCCCCGCCGCGCGTATGCACCGAGGCCGGCGGATGCACTGGGCGTAACCCCCCGGAGTCGAACGTCCGGGCGATTGCCGGTCGGTCGGGCACCCGGGGCACGAGGGGTGCGCCCCTACCCGCCGGTTCTGCGCGCCATGCGGAGGATTTCGCACCCCTTCCGGCGGCGAGGGGGCAGGCCGGCCGCCGAAAGCGCTACCGCGCGCTCTGCCGATGCCGACGCGGCCCATGGTTGTCTCTTCCTCGTCGAATTCGACGGCCCGGAGAAAAACCACCCGACGATCCAGAATCCCAGAACTCGCCGAAAACGCTGACATCTCTGCGCGCTCACCGAAATACCGGCACCTCCCGGCATTCGAAAGTGAGCGACAAATCAGTACGCACAGCAACAAGCGACGGGAGCACCAACATGGAAACTCAGCAGGTACCGGACACGCAGGAATCGCCGGAACCGCAGGTATGCCGGGCAGCGGAAGTCCGCGAACCGGCGGACCGGACCGTCCGCGGCGAGGCACTGCGCGGCCGGGGGGCCCGGGGTGTCACCGCGGTCGCCGTCCTGCTGGCCGCCGGCGCGCTGGGCGCGGTGTCCGAGGAACCGGCCGAAGCCGTCAGCAGCGGCACCTGGGACCGCCTGGCCCAGTGCGAAAGCGGCGGCAACTGGCGGATCGACACCGGCAACGGCTTCTCCGGAGGGCTCCAGTTCGGCCACTCGACCTGGCGTTCCTTCGGTGGCCACGGCTATGCGTCACGCGCCGCCCGGGCATCGCGGGCACAGCAGATCCAGGTCGCCGAACGCGTACTGGCCCGCCAGGGCTGGGGCGCCTGGCCCGCCTGCTCGGCCTCACTGGGGCTGCGCGGCATCCCCCGCGGCGCCGCGCACACCCTGCCGGCCCGGGAGAAGGTCGTACCGAAGCGCACCCACGGCCAGTACCCCAAGCCCCAGGAAAAGCCCTACAAGAAGGACCGGCATCGCGTTTCCGGTGGCACGGTGGTGGTCAATGCGGGGGACACCCTGAGCGGTATCGCCGTCGTCCACGGAAAACCGTGGCAGGAAATCTACCGCCAGAACCGCCAGGTCATCGGCGAGGACCCGAACCTCATCTATCCGGGCACCCAACTTCAGGTCCACGCATCCGGTACGAGGTGACCGACGGCGGCTGACCGGCCGCCGTGGAAAATCCTCAACCGAGGGATTGCCGTGGGAAAGCCGACGGAGTGCAAGGGGGAATCGATGAATTATCCCCAGGTCGTTCCGATGGCTTTCCGGGGGAATCCATAGGTAATCCGGGGGGATTCCGGGGGGGGAAACCCGGGAGTCGCGACCCGGGGGAGAGGGCAGGCCGTCCGTGGCGCCGCGGACGGCCTGCCCGGCACAGGCCCTAGGTGCGCCGGACCCGCCGCCGGATTTCGTACGCGGCCAGGACGACACCCAGCGTGAGCAGGCTCAGCCAGAACTGCGCCCGACTGTCCGGCAGTACCGCCATCGCCCCGATCACCAGCGCCATCAGCGCGATGGTCAGCCGGCTGAGCCACGGGAAGCCCCACATCCGCAGGGTCAGCCGCGCCGGGTCGTCGCGTTCCAGTGTGCGCCGCATCCGCAACTGCGCCACCGCGATCGCCAGATAGACGAACAGGGCAATGGCGCCATAGGAGTTGATGAGGAACGAGAAGACGACATCGGGCGAGATCCACGCCGCGATCACCGACAGATATCCGACCGAGGTGCCGGCCAGCAGTGCCCGGCGCGGCACCCCGCTCGCACTGACCGTGGTGAAACCGCGCGGCGCGTCGCCGTTCCGGGTCAGCGCGAAGAGCATGCGGGACGAGGTGTAGAGCGCGGAATTCAAGCAGGAGAGCACCGCGATCAACACGATCGCGTTCATCACCGTCCCGGCCGCCGGCACCGCCAGCCGATCCAGCACCGCCGCGTACGGGCTGACCTCGATCGCCTTCGACGTCCAGGGCACCACCGTGACCACCAGGAAGATCGACAGCACGTAGAACGCCACCACCCGCAGCACGATCGACCGGATGGCGCCGGCCACCGCGCGCTCCGGTTCGACCGATTCCGCGGCGGCGATGGTGACGATCTCGGCACCGGTGAAGAAGCCGACACAGGGCACCACGGCGGCCAGCACGGCACCGATTCCCTCCGGCGCGAAGCCGCCGTGCGCGGTGAGCTGGGCCAGCCCGCCGCTCGACCCCGGCCACAGCCCGAGCACGTAGAGCGCGCCCAGGAAGAGGAACACCACGATCGCCACGACCTTGATCGAGGAGAACCAGTACTCGAACTCGCCGTAGGAGCGCGCCGACACCATGTTCGTCGCCGTGAGCAGCGTCATCAGCACCAGACTGACCGCCCACAGCGGGGCGCCGGGCAGCCACAGCCGGATGATCCGGCCGCCCGCCACCGCCTCGACCGCGACCACGATCACGAAGAAGTACCAGTACAGCCAGCCCACGGCGAACCCGGCCCGGTGCCCGAGGGTCTCCCGGACGTGCGCGTAGAAGGAGCCCAGCGCCGGGCGGGCCACCGTCATCTCGGCGAGCATCCGCATGATCAGCACGGTCAGACCGCCGGCCGCCAGGAACGACACCACCGCGGCCGGCCCGGTGGACCGGACCACCTCTCCGCTGCCGACGAACAAGCCGGCCCCGATCACCCCGCCCAGCGCGATCAACTGCATGTGGCGGCGTTTGAGGCCCTGCCGCAGGCCCGTGCCGGCGGCCTGTGCGCCCGGGCCCGCCGGGTCCGGCCGCTGCGCCGGGGTGTCCGGTGCGGCACCGGTGCCGGATGCTGTGGTTCCCGTACTCATGGGGCGCGACGCTAACGCGCCAATCCTGCGTGCCTGTTGCCGCAATGTTTCAGCCGCGCCGGACCACCCGCCGCGACCCGGCGCGGCCCGTCATTCGGCCGCCGTGGTCCGCGGCGGCCCCGCCGCTCAGCGCGGCAGCACGCAGACCGCCATCGGTGCCGCGAACGGCTCACCCACCCGCACCAGTGCCCCGGTCCGGGCCTCCACCGCGAACACCGTCACCGACCCCGACTTCTGGTTCGCGGCGAACAGCCACCGCTGGTCCGGCGAGAACGCGATCTGCCGCGGGAAGTCGCCACCCACCGGCACCGTGTCCAACAGTCGCAGCCGGGCCCCGGCCGCCGCCACGGCGTACCGGGTGAGGCTGTTGTGGCCACGGTTGGCGAGGAAGGCGAACCGGCCGTCCCGGGTGACCAGGATCTGCGCCGGATAGCTCACGCCCGGACCGGTCCCGGTGGACTGCGGCGCCCCGGGCGCCAGCCGCCCACTGCGCGGGTCGTAACCGCAGACCACCACGGTGTTGTCGACCTCGTTCGCCAGATAGGCGTACCTCCCCGACGGGTGGAAGGTCAGCTGGCGGGGCCCGGCGCCGGGCCGCAGCGCCGCGAACGCCACCTGGGTCAGCTTCCCGGCCCGCGGGTCGAGCCGGTAGGTGTAGACGGTGTCGTTGCCGAGGTCCACGGCGAGCACGTGGCGGCCGTCCGGAGCGGTGACGATCTGGTGCGCGTGCGGCCCGGTCTGCCCGGGGCCGGGCGGCGGGCTGTCGTGGACGACCAGGTCCGTGCGCGGGCCCAGCGCACCACTGCCGGGGTGGATCGGATGCACGGCCACGCTCCCGGAGAGGTAGTTGGCGCTCAGCAGCCACCGCCCACCGGGGTGCACCGACAGGTGGCACGGCCCGGCCCCGCCGGTGGATCGACTGCCCAGCACCACCGGCCCGCCGCCGTCCCGCGGCAGCGCGACCGCCGTCACCGCGCCGTCCTCCTGCTCGTCGACCGCGTAGAGGGTCCGGCCGTCCGGGGCCAGGGTCAGATAGGACGGGTCGGCGACGCCCGGGAGCACCCCGGTGGCGGTGAGCGCACCGGTGTCGGGGTCGTAGCCGGCCAGTCCGATGCCGGTGCCGCCGCCCGGCTTCGAGGTGTACGTCCCCAGGAACAGGGGCCGCAGTCGCCGCTCCCCGGGCCGGACCGGAGCGCCGCCCCAGTCCGGCCCGGCCGCCGCTGTGGCCACTCCCGCCGCTGTGGACACTCCCACCACTCCCGCCGCGACGGCCCCGACCGCCCCGACCGCGCCGACGAACCGCCGTCGCCCGATGCCGTCGCGTGCCCCGACCGCCTCGCCCATGCCACACCTCCGGTGCCGTGCCCGTCAGGGTGACCCGCCCCGCACCACCCCGCAAGAGCACCGCTCGTGACCCCTCATCAGTTCCCCGACCCCGAGAACCCCGTACGTCCCGATGATGACCACCCACCCCTCCCGTAGCACTCCAGTCGTACATCACAACCCATACGTGGACGGATTCGCCGTACCCCTCCCCTTCCGTACGTTCATGGGTACCGCAAACACATGATCGAGAGGTCACGGATTGATGTACGGCAAGGCATTCGCCCCGGAGTACCAGGGCGAACTGGGCTCGGCGCTGAGCGTGAACTCCTCCTACGAGGAGGTGCTGGCCACCGCGCACCGGACACTCACCGAAGCGGACACCGCGCTCAAGCGGTCCAGAGCCCAGCTGGCCGTCGGCGAGGCCAACCGGCGACTGGGCAGGGTGGACGCGGCGGGCACCGCCTGGCGCGCCGCCTACCGCAGCGGCCGGACCGCCGGCGACCCCGCCGCCATGGCCTGGGCGCTGTGGAGCGGCGGCACCCTGGCCCGCCAGTGCGGCACCCTGGCACTGGCCCGGCGGCTCCTCACCCACGCGGTGACGCTGGCCGAGACCGGCGGCGACCGCCTCGCCCACGGCTACTCCCTCGCCGGCCTCGCCGAGACCGGCCGCATCCAGGGCGACTACGCCGCCGTCGCCGACCTGCACGAACAACTCCTGGAACAGGCCCGGGCGCACGGCGAGGCCCGGCACATGGTCTGGGCGATGTCCGGCATAGCCCAGATGCACCGCAACACCGGCGACCACCGCAAGGCCCTGGAACTCTTCGAGGAGTCCGCCCGGATCGCCGCCGCCGCCGACGACTTCCGCGGCCGGGCCTGGTCGCTGCGCGGGGTGGCCGACGTGCTCTCCGTCCGCGGCGAGCCGGACCGGGCGCTGGCCCTGCTGTCCGAGGCGGAGGCCATCTGCCGCACCATGGACCTGGCCGGCGCGCTCGCCTACAACCACAAGATGCGCGGCAACGTCCTCTACCGCGCCGGCCGCCACGCCGAGGCCCGCGACACCTACGCCCTCGCGCTGCGCGAGTTCCGGGAGATGCAGGAGCCGCGCGGCGAGGCGCTCTCCCGGCTGGGCCTGGCCAAGTCCCGCGCCCGGCTGGGCCGCGACCGCACCGGAACCCTCACCGAACTCGACGTCCTGGAAAAGGACTTCAACCGGATCGGGCTGCGGCACGCCCGCGAGATGGTCATCGCCTTCCGTACAGAGCTGACCGCGACACCGGAGGCAGGAACTCCCGCTCCGCGGTCCGGTGCCACCACTCTCCGGTCTCCCGCAGTTCCCGCCAGGTCGTGAAGCGGTAGCGGAACACCCGGGCCCGCACCCGGGCCGGCGGCAGGTCGGGGAACGGATTGCGGCGCAGCAGCCGCACGGTGTCCCGGTCGTTCTCCAGCAGCCGCGCCACGAACGGTACGAACCAGGACTGGGCGTAGGCCGGCGAGAGCGCCGCGAACCACATCAACCAATCGAGCCGCAAGTGATAGGGGGCGAACTGGCGGGGCAGGTGCGCCGGTTCACCGGGCTTGCCGTGGAACTCGTACGCGTGCCAGGTCGTACCGGGCCCGGACACCGCGTCCGCGGTGCCCTCGACGACGATCTCCCGGCGCACCCGGGTGATGCTGCCGAACGCGCCGTAGGAGTTGACCAGGTGCAGCGGCTCGTACGAGGTGTTCATCAACTGGCCCCGGGACAGCAGGTTGCGGGCCGGGCGGTAGCTGAGCGCGAGGACGCCGACGGCGGCCGCGGTCACCACCGCCTCGAACCACACCGGCGGCGCGCCCGGCGCCGGCGGAGGACCGCCCCACAGCGGGGCGGCGGCCGACAGCGCCAGGGCGATGGTGACCCAGTTCAGCCAGGAGAAGTTGCCGGACAGCACCAACCACAGCTGGGTGGCGGCCATCCCCAGGGCCGCCCACCCGGCCACCGGCTGCGGGGTGAACAGCAGGACCGGCAGGACGAGTTGGGCCACGTGGTTGGCGGCCGTCTCGACCCGGTGCAGCGGCTTCGGCAGACGGTGGAAGAACCAGCTGAGCGGACCCGGCATCGGCTGGGTCTCGTGGTGGTAGTACAGGCAGGTCAGATCGCGCCAGCAGCGGTCCCCGCGCATCTTGATCAGCCCGGCCCCGAACTCCACCCGGAACAGCAGCCAGCGCAACAGCCACATGATCAGCACCGGCGGCGCGGTGTCGGCGTTGCCGAGGAAGACCGCCAGCACCCCCGCCTCCAGCAGCAGCGTCTCCCACCCGAACCCGTACCAGGTCTGCCCGACGTTGACGATGGACAGGTACATCGCCCACAGCACGGCCCACAGCGCCATCGCCGCCCACAGCGGCACCGCGTCCGCCGCCCCCGTCGCGACCGCCGCCGCCAGCACCGCCCCGCCCCAGGCCCAGGCCGCGAAGAAGCGGTCCGAGTAGTGCAGCTGGAAGACCGACGGGGAGAGCCGGAACGGCACCCGCGCCGTGAAGGCCGGGATCGGCAGCATCCCGCGGACCCCCAGCAGCGCCCGGAACTGCCGGGCCGCGGCGACGAACGCGACCAGATAGAGCACCGCGAGCAGACGCTGGAAGACCAGCCGCCCGAGCCACGAGCCGGGATCCGAGAACCATTCCACCCGCCCATGGGTAGCACCGCGGCCACCCCCGCACGGACACGGCGCGCGGGCGCCCCTGCCGTACGCGGACCACCGTCCCACGCTACGGAAGGCACCGCACCCGGCAACCTGGGCCCCGCGAACGCGGCGCGGAAGAGGGGCTGACGGCCAGTCGGGTGAATGACGCAGCGTGTTCCCGCGCCCCGGCGCGGGCCGTGGCGCCGGGCGGATACCCCGCGATCCCGAGACGTGCCGTTATCGGCGGAAAAAGTCGAGCGGTCCACGAGCGGCATCGATATCCTGGAGGGCGACGGACGACCCTCCTTGGGAGAAGCCAACACCATTGGCCCGTCGCGGGAACGCCACACACCCTGGCCGACCTCCCGGTCTGTGAACGAAGGCGCCACCGCGTCGGAACCAATACCTCGAAGAAGGAGTGCGTGGTGGCATTGCACAAGGCTCAACACAAGCAGCCCCGTCTGAAGCAGGGCGAGCGCCCCGGGCGTATCAAGGAAGTCCGCAATCTCGAAGCCTGGGACCGCTGCGCCCCGGTGCGCCTGGCCGGCTGCGAGGAGGATCCCGTCGAACCGCATATCGTCCGCGGCATCGACTGACCCCACCGCGGACGGCCGCCGGGGGTTCCACCGGCGCGGCGAACAGCCCCGATCCCTCCAGGACGTCGGCGTACGGCTCCACCTCGCGCAGTGCCGCGGCCACCAGGTTCGCCGGCAGCCGCTCGTCGGCGCCGATCGCCCGGGACAGGTCCCAGGTGTGCACCACGGCGTCGGCGGTCAGCTGCGTGCAGTACGCGTCGGCCGGGGTGGTGCCGTAGGACAGGTGGACCGAGCGGTGCAGGGCGCCCGGCTCGGCGAACGCCGCCCGGGCCGCCGCCGAGGCCCGGTCCCAGCCCCCGACCGGGTCCTCGCCGAGCTGGTCGCCGTCGAAATCACCGTCCACCTCGGCGATCGTGGCCCCGTCCCGCACCAGGCGGGGCACCCACAGTTGCTCCGCGGTGAGGTGGTTGACCAGGTCGAACACCGACCACTCCGTGCACGGTGTGGGCGCCTCCCACTGGTCCTCCTGGACGGCGTGGACCCGGGTGCCGAACAGCTTCAGCGCCTCGCCGTGGGTGCGCAGGATGTCGTTGTTGCCCATGGTCCCGAGGATAGGAGCGGCCACCGCCGACGGCGCCCGGTACGGGGCGATCGGAGCACCGGGCCGGCCGGCCGGGGATGGCGCGGGGCGCTCTGGTGGGCGCGCGGCGGTTGGCTGTTCAATGAGCCGGACCGGTGTGGCCGGTCCTGGCCGCTCCCCCCTGGAGGCACCATGGAAGCCGTCGCACCGCCCGCCGCCCGTGCCCCCGCCATCCGCTGCGCGGGCCACGAACGCGGCTATCCGGAATTCCTCGACCGCGCCGCCCGGATCGCAACGGGCCTGGCGGACCTGGGAGTCGGGCCCGGCGACCGGGTCGCCGTGGTGCTCCGCAACGAGCCCGCGCACCTGGAGATCACCACCGCGGCCGCCCAGCTCGGCGCCGCAGCCGTCCCCGTCAACTGGCACTTCCGCACCGACGACCTGCGCCACGTGCTGACCGACAGCGGCAGCGCGGTGGTCTTCGTCCACACCGACCTGCTCGGCGCGGTGACCGCGGTCCTGCCCGACGGCGTGCAGGTCGTCGAGGTCGCGGTGCCGCCCGGCGTGGCGGCCGCCTGCGGGACCGCCGCCCCGCCCGTCACCGGCCGGCACCCAGTCCTCGACGACTGGCTGGCCGACCGGGCGCCGTTGGCCCGGCCCGTCGGGGCCCGGCCGCCCACCGTCATCTACAGCTCCGGAACGACCGGCCGGCCCAAGGGAGTTCTGCGCGAACCGGTCGACCCGGAGCGGCTCACCGAGGCGGTGGCGAGCTTCCTGGAATACTTCGCGGTCGCCCCCGGCGGCCGGACCCTGATACCCGCGCCGCTCTACCACGCCTCGCCCAGCCAGCACGCGGTCCTGGCACTGGCGGCCGGCCTGGACATCACGCTGATGCCGCGCTTCGACGCCGAGGAGTTCCTGCGGCTGGTCGAACGGCACCGCATAGAGCAGGCGCAGGTGGTCCCCACCATGTTCGTCCGGCTGCTGCGGCTGCCCAAGGACGTCCGCGAGCGCTACGACCTGTCCTCGCTCACCTCCGTGGTGCACGCCGCCGCGCCCTGCCCGCCGCATATCAAACACGCCATGATCGACTGGCTGGGGCCGGTCCTGCGGGAGTACTACGGCGGCAGCGAGACCGGCGCGGTGACCTGGTGCGACAGCGCGGAGTGGCTCGCCCACCCCGGCACCGTCGGACGCGCCCAGGGCACCAGCGCGGTCCTCGTCCTCGGGCCCGACGGGGAGGTGCTGCCCCCCGGCGCCACCGGCGAGATCTACGTCCGGCCCGCCGAGAACTGGCCCCGCTTCAGCTACCTCGGCGACCCGGACAAACGCGCCGCCATGGAGGCGCCGGACCAGCCCGGACACGTCACCCTCGGCGACATCGGCCATCTCGACGAGGACGGCTACCTCTACCTCAGCGACCGCCGCAACGACCTGGTCATCTCCGGCGGCGTCAACATCTACCCGGCGGAGATCGAGGGCTGCCTGCTCGCCCTGGACGGGGTGCGGGACGCGGCGGTGTTCGGCATCCCCGACGAGGAGTTCGGTGAGGCGCTGGCCGCGCACCTGGAGACCGAGGCCGGGGTGCGGCTCACCGCCGCGGCGGTCCGCGCCCACGTCGCCCGGCGGCTCGCCGCGTACAAGGTGCCCCGGGCCGTGGTGTTCGAGGAGCGGCTACCGCGGGACGAGTCCGGGAAGCTCTTCAAACGGCAGCTGCGGGACCCCTACTGGGACGGGTACGGCCGCCGGATATGACCCCCGCGGCCGCCGCCCGGAGCTCGCGCTCAGCCGGCCATCGCGTCGAGCACCGGGATCAACTGCTCCTCCTCATAGGTGAGATGGGCCTCCAGCTCGTCCGTCAGCCGCTCGACCTCGGCGCGGATCCCGCCCGGCGCCGCGGACGGCTCGGCGAGCGTGTGGCGCAGCTCCTCCAGGAGCGCGGCGATGTGCCGGTGCTCCTCGTCCAGCCGGTCCAGTACGGGGGCGAGCTCCGGCCGGTGGCGGCGGAGCGCGGGGAACATCCCGCGGTCCTCGCCGGTGTGGTGGTTGTGCAGCCCCTGGCACAGGGTCAGGCAGTTGATCCGCAGCTGGGCGCCGAGCACACTGCCCGATTCGGTCAACTCCTTGCGGATGGTGCCGAGTTCGCGCCGGAAGGCGTCATGGATGAGGGTGACGGACTGGCCCGGGGTCGCCCCGCCGAAGCGCGGCGGACCGGTTTCGACGGAGGCCAGCGCGACCACCGGGATGGTGCGGCGGGTCTTCGCCTGGTAGTCGGCCCAGCCCGGGTTGGCTTCCACGGCGCGGGCGAAGACCCGGTCGCGTTCCTCACCGGTCAGCACCTCGGCCGCCGCCTCGTAGGTGAAGACCCCGTCCTCGACCGTGGCACGGGGGTGGGCGAGAAGGTTGTGGAACCAGTCCGGGTGGTGCGGTGCGCCGCCGGCCGAGGCGATGACGAGGATCCGCTCCCCGTCGGGGAGGTAGCCGACGGGGGTGGTGTGCCGGGTGCCGGTTCGGGCGCCGGTGGTGGTCAGCAGGATCAGCCGGCCGCCCTCGAAGGGGCCGCCGACCCGGCCGGCGTTGGCCCGGAACTCGTCGATGACCTGCTGGTTGAAGTCATGGGGCATGAAGGGTGCGTCTCCAGGTATGAGATGCCCGGGGCGAAGCCACTCGGGCAGGGTGAAGTGACCGCACGACGGTGGCGGCGCGGCGCGACAGGGCGCGGCGCGGCGGCGTGCGTGGTGCGGGAAGGGGAAGAGCGCGCGGAAGAGCCGCGCGAAGTGAGGGAAGTGGCGCGACGGATGCGCGCGAAGGAGAGGCAGGAAGGGGTGGGGCGGGTCTCTCACCCGCCGCGCGGTCACGAAGTGACCGGGTGCCCCACTCGCTTATGGCCCATGGCCGACCCGGTAGTCACGGCGCCAACGGTACGGGTACAGGCGTGCGAAGGCAATTCCGCAGCTGTCCGCCGGTCGCCGTCCGTCCCTTCCCTCAGGGGGAGTTGACTGCCACGATGGCCCCGCTTCCTCAGAGGAGAGAACGCTGTTCGTGTACGTGAATATCCGTGCTTCCGTCCCGGAGGGGTGTTCATGGAACGCCGGCACGTCCGCACCGTCGCCGTACTGCGCAGGGTCGCCGACCACTGGATCGGCGCGCACCGCGACCCCGGTGACAACCAGTGGGCCCGCGCCACCTTCTTCTGCGGGCTGATGGCCCTGCACCGCCTCACCCGCGAACCCCGCTACCTCGCCTACACCCGCGGCTGGGCGGAACGGCACGGGTACGGACTGCACAACGGCCCCACCACCCGGCACGCCGACGACCAGTGCGCCGGCCAGGTCTACCTCGACCTGTACGCCCTGGACCCCGCGCCCGACCCCGCGAAGCTCGCGGCCATCGAGGAATCCGTGCGGCGGATGACCGACGCCGCGGGCCAGCGGCACGACGACTGGTGGTGGGACGACGCGCTGCACATGGCGATGCCGCCGTTCGCCCGGCTCGGCGCGCTGCGCGCCGACCGCTCCTACTGGGACGCGATGCACGCCTTGTACGTCCACACCCGGGACGCCGAGGGCGGGCCGGGCCTGTACGACCCCGGCAGCGCGCTCTGGTACCGCGACAAGCGGTTCCTGCCCGGCGGGATCACCTCCCCGGACGGCAGACCGGTGCTGTGGTCCCGCGGCAACGGCTGGGCGGCGGCCGCGCACGCCAAGGTGCTGGCGGTGCTGCCGGACACCTTCGCGCCGACGGCCGCCTACCGCCGCACCCTCGCCGCACAGTTGGCCGCGCTGCGCACCGTGCAACGGCCGGACGGGTTCTGGAACGTGAACCTCGCCGACCCCGGGCACCTGCCGGGCCCGGAGACCAGCGGCACCGCGTTCTTCACCTACGCCACGGCCGCCGCGATCCGCACCGGGGTCGTCCCGCGCGGCGACTACCTGCCGGTGGCCGCCCGCGCCTGGGCGGCGATGACGGCCACCGCCGTGCACCCCGACGGCTTCCTGGGCTACGTCCAGAACGTCGGTGACCGGCCGGAGTCGAGCCAGCCGGTCACCCACGACTCCACCGCCGACTTCGGGGTGGGGGCGTTCCTGCTGGCCGGTACGGAACTGGCGGCACTGGGCGGCTGAACGGCCGGGGCCGTTATGCCACCGCCCCGTTCGGGAGGACCTGGAGCTTGCGGCCGGTGCCCTGTTGGAAGGTCTCCAGGGCGGTGGCGTACGCGTCGAGCCCGAACCGGTGCGTGATCATGGTCTCGGAGTCGATGACGCCCTTGCCCAGCAGCTCCACCGCGCGACCGTAGCTGTGCAGGATGGCCATGCTGCCGACGATCCGGATCTCGTCGTTGTAGATCCGGAACGGCGAGAACCGCGCGGTCTCCTGGTCGGGTGCGCAGCCGAACTGCTGGAAGGTGCCGCCGCGGGCCGGCCGGGTCAGCCCGTCCTCGATGGCACGGATGTTGCCGGTGCAGTCGGTGACCACCTCCCAGCCGCGCGGGTGGGCGGCGGTCAGCGCGTCGGCGCTGGCGGCGACGGCGTCCGCGCCGAGCTTGCGGGCCACCGCCAGCCGGTCCTCGTTGATGTCCACGACCGAGACCGAGGCGGCGCCGGAGCGCTGGGCGACCTGGAGGTAGAGCAGGCCCATGGTGCCGGCACCGTAGATCAGGAAGTGGTCGCCCAGCTTGGGGGCGACGAGGTCGAAGCCGCGCACGATCGTCGACAGCGGCTCGATCAGCGGGGCGTGCGCCAGCGGCACGGTCTCCGGCAGCCGGTAGCAGTTGCGGACCGGCACCGCCACGTACTGTGCGCAGGCGCCGTCGACGGTGATGCCGAGGGTGCCCCACCGCTCGCAGAGGTTGCCGCGGCCGAGGGCGCAGAAGTGACAGGCCCCGCAGTAGAGCGCCGGGTCGGCCGCGACGGCGTCGCCCGCGGCGAACTCCGTGACGTCCGCGCCGACCGCGACCACCTCACCGGCGAACTCGTGCCCGGGGATCACCGGATACCGGGTCGGCCCGAACTCGCCCGCCAGCATGTGCACATCGGTTCCGCACAGCCCCGCCGCCGCGACCTTGACGACGACCTCTCCGGGGCCGGGCGTCGGGTCCGGGACGGTGGTGACGTGGAGCCGGTGCGGTTCCTCGATGACTACTGCGCGCATGGCCGTGACCGCCTTTCGGGAGCGGGAGAGGGACGTCGGAGGAGTCGGGGGAGTCGAGGGAGGGGAGCGCGGGCGTCGGGCTCAGGCCGCGCGCAGGTTGCGCGACTCGACCTGCTTGATCTTCTCCACCTTGGGGGCCGAGGAGCCCCCGGCGAAGTCGGAGTCCAGCCAGTGCCGCAGGCACACCAGCGCCGCCTCCACGCCCATGGTGCGGCTGCCGAAGCAGGCGATCTGCGCGTCGTTGGACTTGCGGGCCCGCTCGGCGCTGTAGCTGTCGGGGATCTGCGCGGCGCGGATCCCGGGGACCTTGTTGGCGGCGATCGCCATGCCGATGCCGGTGCCGCAGACCAGCACCGCGCGCTCGTGCTCGCCGCGGGCCACGCTCCGCGCGACGCGCTCGGCGACGTCGGGGTAGTCCTCGGTGGCGGTGGCGCTCAGGTCGGTGACCGGGTGGCCGTGTGCGGTGAGGTAGGCGACCATCGCGTCCTTCATGGCGGTGGCGGCGTCGTCGGCGCCGATCGCGATCGGGTACGTACGGGACACTGCGGGCTCCTGGGGGCTGGGAGGGACTCGGGTCAGCTGCGGGAGATCTCTTCGAGGACGGTGCGCAGGCCCTCGATGTCATGGGCGAGCCGGCCCAGGAACAGCCCGTCGACGGCACCGGCCAGCTCTCCGTAGGTGCCGGGGCCCGCGGTTCCGCCGTAGATCAGCCGACCGCGTACGTCGTGGTCGCGCAGCGCGCCGCGGAGCGCCGCGGCGACCGTGCGGACGTGCCGGGCGGGCGCTGGTTCGCCGGCGCCGATCGCCCAGACCGGCTCGTAGGCGACGATCACCTCGCTGCCCGGGGCGGCGCCGGCCAGCGCGGCCCGCACCTGGGTCAGCGTCTCCTCGGCGGCCGCCGCCGGGTCCGCGGCGTGCCGCTCGCCGGCGCAGATCACCGGGACCAGGCCGGCCGCGGTGGCGGCCCGGGTCTTGGCGGCCACGATCCGGTCGGTCTCGCCGAAGTGCCGGCGGCGCTCGGCGTGGCCGACCTCGACGTAGCGGGCGCCGGTCTCGGCGAGCATGTCGGCCGAGACCTCGCCGGTCCACGCGCCCGGGCCGGCCCAGTGCACGTCCTGCGCGCCGTAGCCGACGCCGGTGCCGGCGAGCAGTTGCCGGGCGTCCGCCAGCGCCGGGAAGGACGGCAGTACGAAGAGGTCGACGGGGCGGGGGAGGCCGGCCAGTACCGCGTCGAGGGCGGCGACCTCGGTGAGCCAGGTCCGGGTCTGGGCCAGGCCGAAGTACAGCTTCAGCGAGACGCCGACCACCGGGCGGGGCGTCGCGCGGCCCGTGGTGCCCGTCGCGTTATGAGGAAGCACAGCCTCAGGAATCACGTCGCTCATGATGCTTCCAACGGAATCACATGTGAAGTTCTCAAATCAAGGCGTGAACTTCACGAGATGTCTGTGATTTCTCCCGGAGCGCGGGCCCCGGGCGCCGACCGTCGGCCCGGGCGCCGACCAGGGCCGGTCACCCCCTGATCGCGGCCGTACGCGCCCCGCTACAGTCGGCTCACCACAGCAGACCAGGGCAGACCGGCACAGAGACCGCCGCCACGGGTTCCGGGGGCCGCCACCCCGGGGGGAGGACGAACCGCGAGATGAGCCGCCGTTCCCAGGGATTACTCGGCATCTGGGCCGAGGCACAGCGCCAGCAGCAGCGCCGGACGGAGGCCGCGCACCGCGCGCAGGTGCAACAGCAGCGGGAACAGGAACGGCAGGCCCGCGCCGCCGAACGCGCCATGGCCCGTATGCACCGCGAGCGGCAGACGGCCTACCGCCGCCAGCGCGAGGCCGACGCCCGCCGCCGCACCGAGGAACTCGACGCCCGCGTCGCCGCCCTCACCGACCTGCTCGCCGACGGCTGCCGGGCCCCCGCCTTCACCGCCGCCGCCCTGCTCCGCCCCGAGCACGTCGAGCCGTTCGCCCCCGGCGCGCTGGCCACCCCGGTGGCCATGCCCGACCCGGCCCGCTACCAGGTGCCCACCGGCGGTCTGCGGTCCGGCGTCCGCCGCGACCGCGACCAGCAGGAGGCCCGCGCCCGCTTCGAACAGGACTGGTACGCGGCCCAGGCCGCCGAGGCCCGGCGCCAGGCCCAACTGGCCGCCTACCAGCAGCAGTACGACCAGTGGGCGGCCGGCGCCCTGGACGGGATACGCCGGCACAACGCCGGTATCGAGGAACTGCTCGCCGGCCTGCGCACCGGCGACGCGGACGCGGTCGTGGAGTACTTCTCCGCCGCCCTGTACTCTGGCACGTCCTGGCCCGAGGGCTTCCCGCGCCAACTCAGCGCCGGCTACGACACCGCCGCCCGCCAGCTCGTCCTCGACTGGGAACTGCCCGGCTACGACGTCGTCCCCGCCGTCAAGGCCGTCCGCTACCTGCCCACCGCCGACGAGGAGCGGGAGACCGCCCGCCCGGCCGCCCAGTGCCGGGCGCTCTACCGCGAAGTGCTCGCCCAGAGCGTCCTGCTGGTCCTGCGCGACCTCTTCGCCGCCGACACCTACGGCGCCCTGGACTCGGTGGCGCTCAACGGCTTCGTCGACGACGTGGACCCGGTCACCGGCCGCCCCGCCACGATCTTCCTCGCCACCGTCCTGGCCCCCCGGAACGCCGTCGAGTCCTACCAGCTGGCCCAGGTCAGCGCCCTCGACTGCCTCACCGACGGACTCCGCGGACAGCTCTCCGCCCGCCCCGACCAGCGCACCCCGGTCCGCCCCGGGCGCCGGCCGGACGACATCGCCGGGGGCGCGGTGGTCTCCCACGGCGCCGACGGCGAACCGGACCTGTTCGCCATGGACCCGCTCGCCTTCGAGCAACTGATCGCGGAGCTGTTCCGCGCGATGGGGATGCGGGCGGTCACCACCCAGCGGTCCGGCGAC
Organism: Streptomyces sp. NPDC058000; assembly: GCF_042886435.1. Lineage (NCBI taxonomy): Bacteria > Bacillati > Actinomycetota > Actinomycetes > Kitasatosporales > Streptomycetaceae > Streptomyces > Streptomyces sp. NPDC058000. The sequence continues at coordinate 10,749 of NZ_JBHVQS010000002.1, read as the reverse complement.
GGCGGGATCGACGTGGACGCCCTGGACCCCGACCCGATCCGCGGCGGCAAGATCGTCGTGCAGGTCAAGCGCTACCGCAACACCGTCCCGCCGACCGCGGTCCGCGACCTGTACGGCACCGTCCAGTCCGAAGGCGCCAACAAGGGCGTGCTGGTCACCACCTCGCAGTTCGGGCCCGGCGCACACCGCTTCGCCCAGGGCAAACCGCTCACCCTCATCGCCGGCCCCGAACTCGTCGACCTGCTCGGCAGGTACGGGCTGCGCGGCCGCCTCGGCCCCGGAGACGACGGCCCCGACACCCCGGAGCCCACCGGACCGGCGCTGGACCACACCACCCTCGCCATGAACTGGTCCGGCCGGGCCGCCCTCGACGTCTGCGCCCTGGTCTGCAAGGGCACCACCGTGCTCGGCGACGACCACTTCGTCTTCTTCAACAACCCGGCCACGCCGGACGGTTCGGTGCGGATGCTGGCCGGCGTGACCGAGGACCGCGCCGCCCTACGGGTGCGCTTCGCGGACCTGCCGCCCGACGCCGACCGGCTGGTCCTGGTCGCCGCGGTCGATCCGGAGACCGACCCGGACGCCGATCTCGACGGCTTCACCGACGCCCACATCCGCCTGCTGGACGGCACCGGGACCGAACAGGACCGGCTGCCGGTCTCCGACGGGCGGCCCGGCGAGCGGGCGCTGGTGCTCGGCGCGTTCCGCCGCCGTGCCGGCGACGACTGGGACTTCGTCCTGGGCGGCAAGGGCTACCCCGGCGGGCTGGCCGCGCTGGTGGGCGACTTCGGGATCGAGGTGGCCTGAGGGCGCCGCGCGACAGGCGGGAGCCCTCCGAACCGGCCGCCCCGGTTGCCCGCCGCCGCCCGGGTCAGCTCTGCCACAGCCGGGTGAGGACCTCGTTGACCACCTCGGGCCGGTCCTGGTGCGGCGCGTGGTCGGTGCCCGGCACCTGCACGTGACGGGCCCCGATCATCTCGGCGAGGTACTCCCCGCAGGCGGCCAGCGCATCCCCCACGAACGCCCGGTACTCGGGGTGCGCGGTCTCCCACGTCCCGTTGATGACGGTCTTCGGCATCTCGGCCCGGGCCAGCGGTGCCAGCGGGATCTGCGCGTCCCAGACGGGCCGCTCCCGCATCGCCGACCGGACCGCCCGCAGCACCCGCGGCGTGGTCTGTGGCAGCCGCATCCCGTACGCCTCGGTGGACTGCCGCAGGTACTCCTCCGGACTCACCTCCCCGGCCCCCTCGGCGCCCGCGTACGCCGCCCGGATCCGCTCCACCGCCGCCCGCACGACGGGGTGCGCGGCCGCGGTGCGCAGCGGCGACGGCTCGATCAGGGTGAGCGACTGGACGGCCTCCGGACGCGCCACCGCGGCCAGCATCGCGGCCGCCGCGCCGTACGAGTGCCCCACCAGATGGGCCCCGTCGCCGAGCAGCCGACCGAGGTCCTCGGCGTCCACCGCGTAGTCGCTGCGCTCGATGTCGGGGCTGTCGCCGAAGCCGCGCCGGTCCACCACCTCCAGCCGGAACATCCCGGCCAGCGGCCGCTGGCCGGCGAAGCAGTCGGTGCCCCAGCTCATCGTGCCGTGCACCAGCAGTGCCCGCGGCGCCCCGGGCAGTCCCTCGTCCCACACCGTCACATGAAGCGGTTCCTCGTTCATACCGGGCCACCCTAGGTGCGGCCGGTCGGACCGGCCCGCCAACAGGCCGGGGGAGGGAGCAGGTTGATGCCGACGATCATGTAACGGGTGGGCGGATAGGGCGAGTTGCGGACAGGTCGTGGCCGGAAGCCGTCCGGCCGGGTGCCCGGCGTGCGGCCGGACGACCGTCGGGCCCCGCGCGCCCGGCCCCCGCGTCACTGCCGGCACGACGGGCCCCTTCCGCCCTCCCGGCCCGGGGCCGTCCGAGGGACAGCGACGGACACCACCCCGTACGGTCATTTCCGGCCCGAAGTGACTGATATCTGTCGGACATGAGAGCGTTAACCCGGTATGCGACAGCGGTACTGCTCGTCGCGCTGGCCGTCGGCTGCGGCGCCCGGCCGGACGCCCCACCGCCCGCACCGCGATCCGCCCCGCCGCACCCCGCACCTCGCGCCGCGTCGTCCTCCCCGGCGCCGCACCGCCGCGCCGGCGCCCGCCCTGCGGGCACCACCCCGGCCCGGCCGTTCACCCTGGTCGCCACCGGCGACGTCATCCCCACGCACCCCGACGCGGTCGGCACGGCGCAGGACGACGCCCCGGTGGACGGCGGCTACGACTTCCGGCCGATGCTCCGGGGCGTCGCACCCGTCATCGCCCACGCCGACCTCGCGCTGTGCCACCTGGAGGCACCGCTCGGCCCGCTGGACGGCCCGTTCACCGGCTACCCCGAGCTCCAGGCCCCGCCCCAGATCGCCACCGCGCTCAAGGCCACCGGCTTCGACTCCTGCGCCACCGCCTCCAGTCACGCCCTCGACCAGGGCGAGAACGGGGTGCGCCGGACCCTCGACGCGCTGGACACGGTCGGCCTGCGGCACACCGGCACGGCCCGGGGCGCCGCCGAGGCCGCCCGCCCGGCCCTGCTGCGGGCCCCCGGCGGCGCCCTGGTGGCCCACCTCTCCTACACCTACGACGCCGAGGGCGCCCGGGCCCCGGAGGACGCGCCCTGGATGATGAACCCGCTCGACCCCGGGCGGATCCTCGCCGACGCCCGCGCCGCCCGCCGGGCCGGCGCCGACGTGGTGGTCGTCAGCCCCTACTGGGGCACCGAGTACCGCACCGCCCCCGACGCCGGGCAGCTGCGGCTCGCCCGGCTCCTCACCGCCGCCCGCACCGACGGCCGCCCCGACATCGACCTGATCCTCGGCAGTCACGCCCACACCCCGCAGCCCTACGAAAAGGTCCGCGGTACCTGGGCGGCCCGGACACCGGAAGGCCGACGCGTAGCGGCTCATGTGCGCGAGAGCGGTACCTGGGTCGCTTACGGACTGGGCGACCTCATCGGAGGCACCCATCACGACGAGAGCGGAAAGATGAGTACCGCCGCTCGATTCACCTTCACACCCCCGACCACACCCGGCGGTCGCTGGGAGGTCACCAAGGCCGAATGCGTCCCGCTGTGGTGGGACGAAGCGGCCGGCCGCGTGATCAACCTGAACAAGGCGATCAACGCCGGACGGTCGGACCTCAAACCCCTCCGCCACCACATCCGCCACGTGGTGCTGAGCAGGGGCGCGGGCAAGGCCGGATTGGTCATGGGCAGATAGCGGCGAAAGGGGCCATATCCGGCCTCAGTTCGGCCCTCCGGCAGCGCCGGATGCGGTGGGCTCGCGCGGAGCCCTGCTTGAGGCTCACCTTCCACTTAAAGCCCTGGTGTGTGTGGCGAGTGAAGAGAGTGGTGTTTCGTTCTCCGCACCCCACGCGAGCGGGCAATGTGACGCACGGCGGGAGCCATTCAACAAATTCCCGCCGCAATGCCGCCTGCGCATTGCGACCCACCACTAGCGAAGAAGGAAGCTCATCATCATGAGCAACACCCACGGCATTGAGACCCGCGAGATAGCCGACGACGACCTCGACAACGTCGCGGGCGGTCTCTCCGTCTCCGGCTCCCTGGAGGGCCTGACCGCCAAGTTCGCCCCGGGCCCGAACGGCCTGCCCATCCTGACCGGCGGTTCCATCAAGTCCCTCAGCGTCACCGTTTCGGACATCCCCCTGGGCCCGATCGGCGGCTGAGCCACGGCTTTGCCGTTACAGCTTCGGCACGTCGGCCTCCAAGACCTGATTGTGGTCTTGGAGGCCGACGTCGTCATAGGGGGTGGCTGACGAGGTCCGCGCGGCCGAAGGCGAGCCCGGTGCCCCCTTCGCCGCACTCGGGCCGCTCCGGGCGGAACGGCGTCGGGGGCCGCAGATCCCGGTCCTGGAGCCCGCACCCCCCGGCTACGAGGGTCGTCCCTGCGGAGATCGATCGGGCCGTGCTCAGCCGGGGCGCCCCGGACGACGGGCCGGTGCCGGGGTGGTGAGCGCGGGCTCGCGGCGCCGGCCTCCGGTAGCCCGATGGACCGGACCGTGGTCCTCCGGTACGGTCCGCCGCCGTGGTGTGAAACCCTGGTGAAGGAGTGCCGACCCCGCTGACGACCGGATCGGCCAGGAAGAGAAAGGACCGGAGGGCAGTGAGCGAGAGTGCGGCCGTCCGGCCCCGTAACCCGCGTGGGCAGGGCGACCGCCTGAGGGATGAACTGCTGCGGGCGACCGAGCGCCTCCTGGAGGAGGTCGGCAGCGAGGACGCGCTGTCGCTGCGCGCGGTGGCCCGGGAGGCCGGGGTCGCCGCCCCGAGCATCTACCGGCACTTCGCCGACAAGACCGAGCTGGTCTGGGCCACCCTGGAAGTCAGCTACGAGCGGCTGGCGCACGCCATGAACGACGCCGCCGAGCAGGCCGACCTGGACGACCCCGTGGCCCGGCTGCGCGCCCAGCTCCGCGCCTACTGCCGCTACGCCATAGAGCACCCGGCGAACTACCGCCTGCTCTACGAGACCCGGCAGACCCCGGTCGGCCCCGAACGGCTCGCCGGGCACCCGGCCGGGCTGCTGGTCCGCAGCTGGCACCACGCGCTGACCGCCTGCGAGGAGGCCGGCTGGCAGGTGCGGGGCTCGCGCGCCGAGGCGCCGTACCTGCTGTGGTCGGCGGTGCACGGCCGGGTGATGATCTGGCAGGTCATGCCGAGCCGCAAGGACACCAGCCGACTGGACGGGTTCGTGGAGGAGATCCTCCAACTGCTGTTGGAGCGCTGAACCCGGGCCCGCACCCCCCGGCGTCGCCCCGGGAGCCTCGTGTGACGCTCCCGCCCCCGCTCATCCCCATAGCCCCGAGGCCCCCAAGGCCCCGGCCGCCCGTCGGCCGGGGCCTTGCGCGTCCCCGCCGCCGGCCGGCTGCGGGGTGTTCCGTTCCTCACGTTCCGACGCGACCCCCGGGGCGTTTACCCGATCATTACGCATGTAAGTTTACGCTCGTTAGGCGAAGGATCGACTCATGGCGCACACCCGACCGGTGTGCGCGCGAGGAGCGAGATGACCGAGATGATCGACACGACAGTTCCCGACGCCCCGGCGCCGCTGCCCGTACAACCCCCCAGCGGCTGCCCCTTCGACCCCCCTGCCGAGTTCGGCACCCTGCGCACCGAGGAGCCGATCTCCAAGATCTCGCTCCCCGACGGCAGTTGGGCCTGGCTGGCCACCCGCTATGCCGACATCCGCGCGATCCTCGGCGACACCCGCTTCAGCTCCGACACCACCCTCCACGGCTACCCACTCAGCGGCATGACCGGCGGCGGCAACACCAACAACCGCGGCTTCATCCGCATGGACCCGCCGGAGCACACCCGGCTCCGCCGGATGGTCACCCGCGAGTTCATGGTCAAGCGCGTCGAGGCGCTGCGCCCGGAGATCCAGCGCCTCACCGACGAACTGTGCGACGCGATGGAGCGCCGGGCCGGCGAGCCGGTGGACCTGATCGAGGCGCTCGCCCTGCCCGTCCCCTCGCTCGTCATCAGCCTGCTGCTGGGCGTCCCCTACGACGACCACGACGTCTTCCAGCGGCTCACCGGCAAGCTGCTCTCCCGCACCATCGCGGACGAGGAGCGCGAAGCCGCCCGGATCGAACTCCGCGACTACCTCGACGCGTTGGTCACCGCCAAGGAGAAGGAGCCGGGCGACGACATCCTCGGCCGGCTCATCGTCGAGCAGCGGCACACCGGCGAGATCACCCACGACGACGTCGCCGCCTTCGCCGCCCTCCTGCTGATCGCCGGCCACGAGACCACCGCCAACATGATCGGCCTCAGCGCCCTGACCCTGATGCAGGACCCCGACAGCGCCGAGCGGCTCCGCCAGGACCCGACGCTGATCCGCGGCGCCGTCGAGGAACTGCTGCGCTTCCACAGCATCATCCGCAACGGCCCGCGCCGGGCCGCCACCACCGACATCGAGATCGGCGGGCAGCTCATCCGGGCCGGTGAGGGCGTCGTGGTGGCCGTCCCGTCCGCCAACCGTGACGCGACCGTCTTCGCCGACCCCGACCGCCTCGACGTCGGCCGGCCCAACGCCCAGCACCACGTCGCCTTCGGCTACGGCATCCACCAGTGCCTCGGCCAGGCCCTGGCCCGGGTCGAGCTCCAGGTCGTCATAGCCACCCTGCTCCGCCGCTTCCCCACGATGCGGCCCGCCGGGCCCGTCGACGAGATCCCGTTCCGCACGGACATGGCCATCTACGGCTGCCACGCCCTGCCCGTCACCTGGTGACCGGCGGCACCGGCCGACCCACCAACCCGACCCACCCCCACGGAGCCACCGCCATGAAGATCACCCTTGACGCCGACAAGTGCTGCGCCGCCGGCCAGTGCGTGCTGATCGCCCCCGAGGTCTTCGATCAGCGCGACGAGGACGGCGTGGTCGTCCTCCTCGACGCCGCACCGCCCGCCGAGCAGCACGCCGCGGTCCACGAGGCCGCCGCCATCTGCCCCGCCGCCGTGATCGAGGTGCAGGAATGACGACCCGCCCGATCGCCGTCGTCGGAGCCTCGGCCGCCGGGATCACCGCCGCCGAGGCCCTGCGCCGGGCCGGCTGGACCGGCCCACTGACCCTGATCGGCGACGAACCCCACCTCCCGTACGACCGGCCGCCGCTGTCCAAGCAGCTGCTGCACGGCGCCTGGGAGCCGGAGCGGCTCCTGCTGCGCACCGCGGAGCAGCTCACCCCGCTCGGCCTCGACCTGCGGCTCGGCACCCGGGCCACCGGCCTCGACGTCGCCACCCGCACTCTCACCCTCGACGACGGTGAGCAGCTGGCCTGCGCCGGCGTGATCATCGCCACCGGCGTGGCGGCCCGCACGCTGCCCGCCGCCGACGGCCTCGCCGGCGTCTTCACCCTGCGCACCCTGGACGACGCGCTGGCACTGCGCGACCGGCTGTCCGGCGGCGCCCGCCGACTGGTCGTGGTCGGCAACGGCGTCCTGGGCTGCGAGGCCGCCGCGGTGGCCCGGGAGCTGGGGCACGAGGTCGCCCTGGTCGGCCGGGAGCCGGTGCCCATGGCCCCGGCCGTCGGGGAAGGCATCGGAGACCTGCTCGCCGAGGAGCACCGGGCCCGCGGTGTCCGGCTGCTGACCGGCGAGGTGGCCGCGTTCGAGACCACCGCGGACGCCACGGCCGCCGAGGGCACGCCGGCGCAGGTCAGCGGCGTCCGACTGGCCGACGGCAGCCGGCTCCCCGCCGATCTGGTGCTGCTCGCCATCGGCTCCGAGCCCGCCGTGGGCTGGCTGGCCGACCCGGCCCTGGACACCACCGACGGGCTGGGCTGCGACGCGTACTGCGCCGCCGCCCCCGGGATCTACGCCGCGGGCGACGTGGCCCGCTGGGAGCACCCGGTGCACGGCCGCCCGCTCCGCTTCGAGCACCGGATGAACGCCACCGAGCAGGCCATGGCCGCCGCCCGCAACCTCGTCGCCGAGTTGGCCGCCGAAGCGCCCGCCGAGACCCCCGAGGGCGCCGCGGACGGCACCGAGCCGCCGGAGCGCCGGCCGTTCGCCCCCGTGCCGTACTTCTGGTCCGACCAGTACGGCCTCAAGCTCCAGGCGTACGGCCTGACCGGCGGCGCCGATCAGGTGGAGACCACCGTCCTGGACCGGGACGCCCGCCGCGCCGTCGCGCTCTACGGCCGCGACGGCCAGGCCGTCGGCGTCCTGGCCTGCGCCCTGCCACCGCGTCAGATACGGGCGCTCCGCGCACTGGTCGCCACCCCCGTCCCCTGGGAGGAGGCACGCGACCGGGTCCGGGACGCCACCGCCGCCGGCTGACGGTCCCGCCCACCCGGTGCGGGTGCCGCGAGCACGGCGGACGGTGTCCGATCATGGAGAGATGACCGACTCGTACGTCCGGGTGCGCGGCGCCCGTGAGCACAACCTCCGCGGCATCGATGTGGACATCCCGAGGGACGCGCTGGTCGCGTTCACCGGGGTGTCCGGATCGGGCAAGTCCTCCCTCGCCTTCGGCACCCTCTACGCCGAGGCGCAGCGCCGCTACTTCGAGTCGGTCGCCCCGTACGCCCGGCGGCTGATCCACCAGGTCGGCGCCCCCAAGGTCGAGGAGATCAGCGGGCTGCCGCCGGCCGTCGCACTGGAGCAGCGGCGCTCCGCGCCCACCTCCCGCTCCTCGGTCGGCACCGTCACCACCCTCTCCAACACCCTGCGGATGCTGTTCTCCCGCGCCGGCGACTACCCGCAGGGCAGCACCGAGCGGCTCGACTCCGACGCCTTCTCGCCCAACACCGCCGCCGGTGCCTGCCCCGAGTGCCACGGGCTGGGCACCGTCCACCGCGTCACCGAGGACTCCCTCGTCCCCGACCCGTCCCGCTCCGTCCGCGACGGCGCCATCGCCGCCTGGCCCGGCGCCTGGCAGGGCAAGAACCTCCGCGACATCCTCGCCGCCCTCGGCCACGACGTCGACCGTCCCTGGCGCGACCTGCCGCCCGCCGACCGGGAATGGATCCTGTTCACCGACGAACAGCCGGTCGTCACCGTCCACCCGGTCCGCGAGGCCGGCCGTATCCAACGCCCCTACAAGGGCCAGTACATGAGCGCCCGGCGCTACGTCCTGCACACCTTCGCCGACTCCAAGAGCGAGACGCTGCGCAAGCGCGTCCGCCAGTTCATGACCGCCGAGCCCTGCCCGGTGTGCGACGGCCGGCGGCTGCGCCCCGAGGCACTGGCGGTCACCTTCGAAGGCCGCGACATCGCCACCCTCGCGGGCCTACCGCTGGGCACCCTCGCGGAACTCCTCCGCCCCACCGCCGCCCGCCGCGGCGACGATCCCGCCCCGGCCCTCGCCCGCGACCTGGTCGCCCGCATCGAGGTGCTCACCGAACTCGGCCTGGGCTACCTCGGCATGGACCGGCCCGCCCCCACCCTCTCCGCCGGCGAACTCCAACGCCTCCGCCTCGCCACCCAGCTGCGCTCCGGCCTCTTCGGCGTGGTCTACGTCCTGGACGAGCCCTCGGCCGGCCTGCACCCCGCCGACACCGAAGCCCTGCTGACCGTCCTCGGCCGCCTCAAGGAAGCCGGCAACACCCTCTTCGTCGTCGAGCACGACATGGACGTGGTCCGCCGCGCCGACTGGCTCGTGGACATCGGCCCGCGCGCCGGGGAACACGGCGGCCGGGTCCTGCACAGCGGCCCGGTCGCCGCCCTCGCGGACGCCGAGCACTCCGCCACCCGCCGCTTCCTCTTCGCCGCCGAACCACCACCCGCGCGCACCCCGCGCACCCCCACCGGCACCCTGACCCTGCACGGCGTCACCCTGCACAACCTCCGCGACCTGGACGCCACCTTCCCGCTCGGCGTCTTCACCGCCGTCACCGGCGTCTCCGGATCCGGCAAGTCCACGCTGGTCACCCGGGTCCTCGCGGAGGCCGTCCAGGACCGCCTGGGCGCCGCGGCCCCCCGCCCCGACGGCGACGACCCGGCCGCCGCCGACGACCAGGACACCGGGCCGGCGGTCCCCGCCCGGCTCACCGCCGCCACCGGCCTGGACGCCGTCGACCGGCTGGTCCGCGTCGACCAGAAGCCCATCGGCCGCACCCCGCGCTCCAACCTCGCCACCTACACCGGCCTGTTCGACGCCGTCCGCAAGGTCTTCGCCGCCACCGACGAGGCCCGCGCCCGCGGCTACACCGCCGGCCGGTTCTCCTTCAACGTCCCGGCCGGCCGCTGCGAGACCTGCCAGGGCGAGGGGTTCACCGCCGTCGAACTCCTCTTCCTGCCCGGCACCTACGCCCCGTGCGCCGACTGCCACGGCGCCCGCTACAACCCCGAGACCCTCCAGATCACCCACCGCGGCCGCACCATCGCCGACGTCCTGGGCCTCACCGTCGACGACGCCGCGGAGTTCCTCGCCGACGTCCCCGCCGCCGCCCGGAGCCTGCGCACCCTCCAGGACGTCGGTCTCGGCTACCTGCGGCTCGGCCAGCCCGCCACCGAACTCTCCGGCGGCGAGGCCCAACGCATCAAACTCGCCACCGAACTCCAGCGGGCCCGCCGCGGCCACACCCTCTACCTCCTCGACGAACCCACCACCGGCCTGCACCCCGCTGACACCGAAGTGCTGCTGCGGCAGCTGCACGGCCTGGTCGACGCGGGCCACACCGTCGTGGTCGTCGAACACGACATGGGCGTGGTGGCGGGCGCCGACCACGTCATCGACCTCGGTCCCGGCGGCGGCGCGGCGGGCGGCCGGATCGTCGCCGCGGGCACCCCCGACGAGGTCGCCGCCACCCCCGGCAGCCGCACCGCCCCCTACCTCGCCCGCCGCAGGGCGCACCGGGACCGCTCTTGACGGTCCGCTAATGTACGCGGGTCAGATCACCCCGCAGTTCCGGCACACAACGGGCTGCGGCACGACGAAGGGGCACCACCCGTGGCAGACATAGAGCAGGCCAGGGCCACGTTCGCGCGGTTCGACGCGGATGGCGACGGCCGGGTCACGCCGGACGAGTTCAAGCACGCGATGGCCGAGATGGGCGACCACCTCGTCACCGGCCCGGTGGCCGAAGCGGTCATCAAGGCCAAGGACACCGACGGCGACGGCCAGATGTCCTTCGACGAGTTCTGGAAGTCCATCCAGGGCTAGGGGCTGTCTGTGGTTGTGATCAATCGGCTTGCAGGAGACTGCCGATCCAGATGGTCGCTGCGCGGAGATGGAGTCCGGCGAGGTAGCTCTC